>CALHCJ010000258.1 GCA_937936275.1 uncultured Flavobacteriaceae bacterium | reverse complement strand
CAAACCCTGATGTAAATGACGACATGAAAATGTTTGAGTTGTTAGGCTTAAATCCTCAGAAACCATTTACGAAGGTATCTCAACCTAAAACTGTTGAGGCCGAAGATTCTAAATTGCAACCCCTTGGCGAGAAGCCAAAATGGAGTAGACCAGGCCACAAAATTGATCGCAATGAAGACGCAAAAGCTTTGAAGAAAGAAAAAGTATAATATCTTTTTATGTACAGCTTCTTTGGCTTATTCTTAAAATATAAAATTGTTGTGATTTCTTTCAAATTTGTTAAGAAAATATAATTCTTTACTGCAATTTTAAGAAACATTGCATTCCCTTTTTATTAAATTTGGTGCTTAATACAACCCCAATACCATTGCAGCTAGCTGAAATACCTAGGGTAAAAACCATTTCAAAAGAAGATTTTGTGAGGCTTTATCTAAAGCCGCAAAAACCTGTAATCATCGAGGAATTTGATGAAGGTTGGCCTGCTCATTCTAAATGGAATTTAGAATATATGAAACAAATGGCTGGTGACAAGATGGTTCCTCTATATGACGATCGACCTGTACATCATGATGATGGCTTTAATGAGCCGCATGCTGAAATGAAAATGTCTGAATATGTCGACTTATTGAAAAAGGAGCCTACTAAACTGCGTATATTTCTATGGAATCTTTTAAAAGAAGTACCTGCACTGCAAAATGATTTTTCCTTTCCTAATTTCGGAATCCGACTTTTAAAGGGAGTTCCCATGTTGTTCTTCGGAGGTAAGAATTCGCATACCTTCATGCATTATGATATTGATTACGCCAATATATTTCACTTTCATTTTGAAGGAGAAAAACTATGTATTCTTTTTCCCCAATCTGAGAATCGCTTCTTGTACAAAATACCTCATTCAATTATAACACATGAGAGTATTGATTTTTCAAATCCCGACTATGAAAACTGGCCAGCATTAAAGAATGCATCAGGATATCGATCAATTCTAAAACATGGAGAAGTGCTATATATGCCAGAAGGGTATTGGCATTATATGAAATACCTCTCTCCGGGATTTTCTATGAGTTTAAGGGCCTTGGCAAGAAATCCACTAAATTTTTTGAAGGCAGCCTATAATATCTTCTTCATGCGCTATTTTGACGTTTTAATGCGAAAAATAAAAGGTCAAAACTGGATTGACTGGAAAAATCAAAAAGCAATTCATCGAACGAATCACGTTTTGTAATCCACCGTATTTTTGGTACATTACTGAACTAACAATGCCATCGTCTAGCACATAACTAACCAAACTCGATATGAAAAAACTAGCTACGTTTATCGCTTTACTTTTGTTTGCGTTTATGGTAAACGCTCAAGCTTTTGATGGTTCAGGAGATCAAAAATTTCATTTAGGAGCAAGTCTTCAAGATACCGGTGCTGGGATTGTTGCAAGCTATGATTTCGGCTTCGCAGATATTCTATCCGTTGGCGTAACATCTACCTATGTGTTGGGCGTAGAAGAATTGATTGCGATAGGTTTTGTTGATCGTTTTGATGCCAAAGCAAGAGTAAATTTGCACTTGGGTAGTACGATCGGTTTGGGCGATAATTTTGACGTTTATCCCGGATTAAATATCAGTTTGAAAAACCTCGGGTTTCATGCTGGTGCGCGATACTTTTTTTCTGACAGTATTGGCGTATTTGGTGAGATAGGTCATCCTATAGCTCGGTACAAGTCAGAGGGAAGAAGTCCTGCGGAAGACCTTCACAATCAATTAGTCCTAAATTTAGGATTATCTCTGAATTTTTAATGCTGTAACTATGCCGCTAAGGTATAAGTTCTTTTATTTTGGCATATACCAAATGACTTTCCCAACCTCGATATAATAGGTAGTCTGCTAGCTTTTTTTTCTTCTTCTGCGGATTAGTTTCTGTAATAGTATCGAACCTTTTTCTTGAAAGCTGGTCTAAAACAATAAGGTAGTTTTCGTCATCAATTTCTTTCAATGCAGTTCTAATATTGTACCTTGAAATGGCGCGAAACTTCAATTCATTTACAATACGAATTCTACCCCATTTTTTAATCTTGAACTTTCCCCTAGCAAAACTCTGGGCAAACCGTTCTTCATTTAAATAGTTTTCCTGAATTAGGTGTGTAACGATTTCATCTATAGCCTGCGGAATCATATTCATATCCCGTAACTTCTGTACCACTTCTTTATGGCAACGTTCTTGATAAGCACAGTACCCCTCTAGTTTTCTAGTAGCTTCTTTAAGGGTAAAGGTTTCAGTTTTTTGAAATTGCATTGCACAAAATTAATGAAATAAAAAAAGCGACCCCCATTGTCGAAGGTCGCTTATGATTCTGCTAGTAAATAGTTTTGCCGTCTTTATCTTTAAAACGGTATTCGAGATACGTATATGCATCTCTTGGTTGAACTTTAATTCTTTTCTTATGTTCTAAAAACCACTTAGAACGTATAGAAGGGAAGCCTTTAGTTAAATAGGCAGCAATAAATGGATGTATATTTAAGATAATACCATTATTGGCTTTTGGGCCTTTTAAAAGCTTTTCTAAATCCGAATTGATTTTATCGATTAAAACAATAGGAGCTTCAACTTCTTGGTCAGAACCATTAGGGTTTTTCTCTGTTGTTTTAATATTCATTTCGGGTCTAACCCGTTGCCTGGTAATCTGTATAAGTCCAAACTTACTAGGAGGTAGTATTTTATGCTTTGCACGATCATCTTTCATTTCATCACGAAGATGATCAAAAAGCTTACGTCGATGTGGTGCTTTGACCATATCGATAAAATCTACAACTATTATTCCTCCCATATCGCGCAAACGTAATTGTCTTGCGATTTCAGAAGCCGCTAATAAATTTACTTCTAAAGCGGTATCTTCTTGATTTTTGGCCTTATTTGAACGGTTACCACTATTTACATCTATAACGTGTAAAGCTTCGGTGTGCTCTATGATGAGGTAAGCTCCCTTGCTCATAGTAGCGGTGCGACCAAAAGAAGTTTTAATTTGTCTTTCTATTCCGAATTTTTCAAAAATGGGAACAGAAGAATTATACAGTTTTACAATGGACTCTTTTGCTGGTGCAATCTCCAACACATAATCTTTAATCTGGTCATAAAGCGTTTGATCATCTACATGAATTCCTGTATATGAATCATTAAAAACATCTCGTAAAATACTACTTGCTCTATTAAGCTCAACTAATACTTTTGAGGGTGTAGGCGCCTTATATAATTTCTTGCACATCGTTGACCATTTGGCCAACAAGTTTTCTAGATCTTTGTCTAATTCTGCGACTTTTTTGCCTTCTGCAACTGTTCGAATTATTACTCCGAACCCTTTAGGTTTTATGCTCTTAACGAGACGTTTTAACCTATCTTTTTCTTGTCTACTACCTATTTTTTGAGAGACCGATACACGATCAGAAAAAGGTACCATGACCAAATAACGCCCAGCTAATGAAAGCTCAGAACTAATTCTTGGTCCTTTAGTAGATATGGGTTCTTTAACAATTTGCACTAATAAAGATTGATTGGCTTTGATTACATCATTGATGACACAATGCTTATCAATATCTTTTTCGATTGGAAAGTTTTTCAGGGAATAATCTCTAAGTTTTCCTGTACTCACTTGCTTAATGAATTTTAACATACTTGAAAGCTGTGGTCCGAGATCATGATAATGCAAAAAAGCATCTTTTTCATAGCCTACATTTACAAACGCAGCATTCAGACCAGTAACGGGCTTTCTAACTTTGGCTAAGAAAATATCACCAACAGAAAAATCGTTATTGTCTTCTTCTTTATGTAATTCAGTAAGTTTTCCATCTTTTAGTAAGGCAAAATCAACGGCATCAGAACTAGATCTTACGATTAATTCTCTATTCACCTGAATTTATTTATACTCGTCTACCAACTGGCAGACAAATGGATTAAACAATACAAAAACAGGTTCGACAACCTGCCGAAATTCTCTCGTGGAATTTCTCTGTCAAAGAACGTATAAAACGAAAAAGTAGTTGTTACAACTACTTTTTCTTGTGGCGGTTGGCTCTTCTGCGTTTCTTACGCTTATGAGTCGCTACCTTATGTCTTTTTCTTTTCTTACCACTCGGCATAGAGTATTCTTTTTTATGATTATTATTTTACTTGAACGTTGCTCTTTACTCCTTCAACAAAAACCTTTGCCGGTTTAAACGCTGGAATGTTATGAGCTGGTATTTTAATGGTAGTATTTTTTGAAATGTTTCTTCCCGTTTTTTCTGCTCTAGTTTTAATAATGAAGCTTCCAAAACCTCTAAGATAAACATTGTCTCCTCCTTCTAATGAAGATTTCACTTCTTCCATGAAAGATTCTACTGTTGCTTGTACATCTCCTTTTTCAATTCCCAGTTTATCTGAGATTTTCGATACAATTTCCGCTTTCGTCAT
Source organism: uncultured Flavobacteriaceae bacterium (assembly GCA_937936275.1). Classification (GTDB taxonomy): domain Bacteria; phylum Bacteroidota; class Bacteroidia; order Flavobacteriales; family Flavobacteriaceae; genus Maribacter_C. Next base: position 14,282 of record CALHCJ010000258.1, on the reverse strand, counting down.
CTTGTTAATTAAGTTTTCAGTGTAAATTTTTGGCTTGCAAATATATAAATTTTATTCATTCTTTTGCTCTAAAGGACTAATTTTAAGTCAATTCATTCAGATTGCTAGTGTTAAAATTTTAATTAATAATTTGTCAGAAACGTCTTAACACTTTTTAGGTTTATTTTTGGGAAAGCTTATCTTTAAAATAAACCTTTTTACAGAATGAAATTTGCCCACAAAATTTTAATCTGGTATGCGCAAAATAAACGCACTTTGCCATGGCGGCGCACTAGAGACCCTTATAAAATATGGCTTTCTGAAATTATGTTGCAGCAGACCAGAGTGCAACAAGGCACACCTTATTATCTGAAATTTGTTTCTAATTTTCCAACGGTTAAAGATTTAGCTCAAGCCTCTGAAGAACGTGTAATGAAATTATGGCAAGGCTTGGGATATTATTCGCGTGCTAGAAATTTACATGCCACGGCGAAAATGGTCGTAAATGAATATGAAGGTAAATTCCCAGAAACATATCAAGAGCTTATAAAATTAAAAGGAGTGGGTGACTATACAGCCAGCGCTATTTCCTCTATATGTTTTGACGAAGCCGAACCTGTTGTTGATGGTAACGTGTATCGCGTTTTAGCTCGCTATTTTGGTGTAGACATTCCTACAAATAGTAGCGAAGGAATAAAATATTTCAAAGCTTTGGCGCGAAAAGTGATGGATGCAGACAATATTCGCGACTATAATCAAGGTATTATGGAGTTTGGAGCGATGCAATGTTCGCCTAAAAGTCCTGATTGTAAGAAATGTCCATTGAGCGATAGTTGTGTCGCATTACAGAAAAATAAAATTGACCTTCTTCCAGTTAAAATAAATAAAACGAAAGTCCGAAAACGATATTTTAATTATCTCGTTCCGATTTTTAGTCAAGATGGAGTTACAAAATCGGTTTTAAAACAGCGCAAAGGAAAGGGTATTTGGCAAAATCTTTTTGAGTTTCCACTTTTTGAAAGTGAGGGTGAAATTAATTTGTCGCAATTAACTCCAAGTTTACCTGAGGTATTACCTTTAGAAGATGTACCTGAAATTACCGAATTCAATGACAAAGCCATTGTGCATAAATTGTCGCACCAGCATTTGTATACTAAATTTTGGATTGTCAAAACTAATACAACGTTTGATGACGCAGTTTCACTATCAGAATTAGAAAATCAAGCAGTTCCTGTATTGATTGCCGATTTCATTACTACGTTTAAAAATTCGTATTTTTGAACCAACTATTGAGGTAAAAAATGAGTTTCCAAGGTGTGAAGTTCAAGTAGTTTTTTTGGAAATTAAGTATTAAGAAATAATCATGAGTGGAACCGTAAATAAAGTGATACTAATTGGGCATTTAGGAGATGAAGTTAAAATGCATTATTTTGACGGAGGAGGAAGTATAGGGCGTTTCCCCATTGCTACGAATGAAACTTATACAAATAAACAAACCGGAGAACGTGTGACCAATACTGATTGGCACAACATTGTCGTACGAAATAAGGCTGCCGAAATTTGCGAAAAATATCTAAGCAAAGGTGATAAAATATATGTAGAAGGGCGATTGAAGAATAGACAATGGCAAGGTGAAGATGGTAATACACGTTATTCTACTGAGGTTCAAGTTCAGGAGTTTACCTTTTTGTCAACTAAAAAAGAAAGTATGGCTAATGCGCAATCGAGTGCTGCCACAACAGTTCAAAATACTGCTAGTCAGCCTGAAAATACCAAGCCAGTACGTCAGAATGTTGCTGCTAATGATACTGAGCAAGATGACGATTTACCATTTTAGTAAAGATCTAAAGCATTCTTTTTTATTTGAAGTTTTTTAATTTTAATCGAAGAAAGCGTCAAAAACGCTACAAATTCTAAATCATAACTATTGGACCCTGATCCCCTTAGTTTATTAATTAATCTTTTTGCTTTTAGTGGGGCATTTGCACTCAAAGTTTGCATATTAATACTGTTATTGCTTTGTTCTGCACTTATTTCGGGTGCTGAGGTTGCTTTTTTTGGGCTATCACCTACAAACTTAAATCAGCTCGATGAAAATAAAACTACTCGTGGGCAAATCGTTTCTAGACTTTTAGAGAAACCAAAAAAACTTTTGGCAACGATTTTGATTGCTAATAACGCCATCAATATTGGTATTGTACTCCTTTTTAACACTATAGGTGACACGCTCTTTTCTGAAGTTACTTACGAACTATTTGGTTTTATTTCTGTCAGATTTTTATTAGAAGTCGTTGTAATTACTTTTTTGATTCTGATGTTTGGTGAAATTCTACCAAAGGTTTATGCGAATAGAAACCGCATTACCTTTTCCCAATTCATGGCGTTTCCTTTGAAATTTCTAGATTTTATTTTTTCTCCATTAAGTATGCCTATGAGGTCTGCAACGCTTTTTATTTATGATAAATTGGGAAAAGAGAAGTCTAGTTTAAGCGTCGATCATCTATCACAAGCTTTAGAACTAACGTCTGAAGGAGATACTACAAAAGAGGAACAAAAGATATTAGAAGGTATTGTTTCCTTTGGGAATACAGATACAAAGCAAGTGATGCGACCCCGCATTGATATTTTTGCTTTACGAGAAGAAATGAAATTTCTTGAGGTTCTTGAGGAAATAAAAAAGAATGGGTATTCACGTATTCCTGTGTATTCTGAGAACGTTGATCAGGTTACAGGTGTGCTTTATGTCAAAGATGTTTTACCCTATATTGATAGAAAAACTTTTAATTGGGTTTCATTGATACGAGAACCTTATTTCGTTCCCGAGAATAAAAAATTAGATGACCTATTATCCGAATTTCAAGAAAAGAAAAACCATTTAGCTGTTGTAGTTGATGAATACGGCGGAACCTCAGGAATCGTTACTTTGGAGGATATTATTGAGGAAATTGTTGGAGATATTAGTGATGAATTTGATGATGAAGATTTGATTTTCTCCAAATTGGATGACTTCAACTATGTTTTCGAGGGAAAAACAGCCCTTAAAGACTTTTATCGCGTTATAAAATTAGAAGATGAACAAGTTTTTGAAGAACAAAAAGGAGAATCAGAAACGATTGCCGGATTCGTTTTGGAAATTGCTGGTAGCTTTCCTAAAAAGGGGGATAAAATAGTTTTCAATAACTTCCAGTTTCTAGTTGAGGGTTTAGATAAAAAGAGATTGAAACAAATTAAAGTTACGTTGCCATATGAAAGTTAAATGGGCGTTTATAGTTCTAATGGTTACAGTCATTCTTCTTTCTTGTAAAGAAGAAGAGGTTTTGCCTAAACCTAAAGCAATGTTACGTTTAGAGTACGATAAACCTCCAATGAAAATGGCTGAAACGAAATACTTTAATTTTGAGTATAACGGTTTATCAAACTTAGAGGTTAAAAATGGTTCAGCGGTTGCTATTCAATATCCTGACATGAAAGCTTCAATCTTTCTAAGCCATAGAAAAGTGAATGACGATATTGGTAATTTAATTATTGATGCTCAAAAACTGAGTTATGAGCATGCGGCAAAAGCTGATGGGATACGACCAAGAGCTTACGAAGACCCAACTAATAATGTATATGGCGCATTTTTTGAAGTTAGTGGAGATGCAGCCTCTCAAGCACAGTTTTATGTAACCGATAGCCTGAATCATTTTGTTACCGGGGCGTTGTATTTTGAAACAAGACCAAATTATGATTCTATCTACCCTGCAGCAGTGTATTTGCAACAAGATATGGGACGAATTATGGAGACTCTACGTTGGAAATAAGATGCCTTCAAATGGAAAAGCAAGAATTACTTGATTGCCACCAGAGAATAAAACCATTTATTCACAGAACTGCTGTACTTTCCTCTCAAAGCATAAACAATAAGCTCGGTTTAAATGTATTTTTCAAATGCGAAAATTTTCAAAGAGCAGGAGCGTATAAAATGAGAGGCGCTACCAACGCCATTCTGCAACTTAGTCAGAAAGAAAGAAATAAGGGTGTGGTCACCCACTCATCAGGAAATTTTGCACAAGCAGTTTCCTTGGCTGCTAAAAGCTTAAATGTTAAAGCGCATATTGTAATGCCAACTTCTGCACCCCAAGTAAAAAAAATAGGTGTAGCTGCTTATGGAGGTAAAATTTACGAATGTGAACCTACACTTAGAGCACGCGAAGAAAATGCAAATCGATTGGTAGCGGAACTTGGAGCTACGCTTTTGCATCCTTCAAACGATTTAGATGTTATTATTGGTCAGGGAACAGCCGCCATCGAACTTCTAGAAGAGGTACCAAACTTAAATACTATTTTTTGCCCAGTAGGCGGAGGAGGTCTAATCGCTGGCTCAGCATTGGCTGCAATGTATTTTGGTAAAGATTGTAAAGTCTATGGAGGAGAACCTTTTGAAGCAGACGATGCTTATAGATCACTACAAAGCGGAAAAATAGAAGGAAACAAAAGTACAAATACTATTGCTGACGGACTTAAAACAACATTAGGAAATACTAATTTTCCCATAATTAAAGAACATGTAAACGGCATTATCCGCGTTACTGAGGAAGAAATTATTTCCGCAATGCGATTGGTTTGGGAACGAATGAAAATAATTATCGAACCTTCAAGTGCAGTTACACTTGCAGCTCTGATACGAGATAAAGAAAATTTTCAAAATCAAGACGTGGGAATTATTATTTCAGGCGGTAATGTAGACTTACAGAATTTACCCTTTTAATTTTCACCTTCCAATAGGGTTTTAGCCTTTGTAATACTAGAATTGATTTTTTCTTTAACCAGTTTTATGTTTTCTTTTTCCCGAAGTAGTAATTGTTCTTTTTCGGGAGTCAATTCCTTTTCATTCAAAATTTCATCCGAATCAAAGTTATCTCCAATCGTAGTCATCCATTCCATCATGCTTTCGTGAGCATTTTGTAGATCTTCCATCGCTTTCTTTTCTGCTACTCCACCTTGGTCTGAATCGATTTTTTTCTTCAGTTTGGCAACCAAAGAACCTATTTCACTCATTTTTGGCATCACTTCATCATGTATGGCCATCACCTCCTTCATTTGAGTGGTATCTGTTTTACTTTCTTCTTTGCATCCTATTAAGCAAGAAAAGATTGCACAAACTAATGCTATAATGTAGTTCTTCATTCTACTATTTCGTTTTTGATGATCACCTCATCTATTGTATACACATAATCTTTAACTTTCGTAGTTTTAATTACCTTTTGCACACTATCAATATTAACTTGACGAGGATCAAAAAGAATTTGGGCAATACCAGTTTCGAAACTAACCGCCGCTGAGTACACGCCGGTTGTACTCTTCAAATTTTCAGCGATTTTATCAGCACATCCTTCTTGACATGCCATGCCCTTAATAGAAATTACAGCAATTCGTTTTAAATCATTTGGTGAAGTATTTTCTTGGGCGTTCAAAAAACCAGTTGATACAACAAGGCAGAGAATTACGTAAATTTTTTTCGAATTCATTAGTGATGATTTTAGATATTCATACATCAAAAATAATGATTTAAAAGCCCTTCACAATCGAAACTAAGAATAGTGCTCAAATATAATTGTTAGATTCACTTTTAAACGTTTTTATTTGGTTATAAAAACACCACTTTTGTAAAAAATTAAAGGCTGTGTCGGAGTATCAAAAAAAATGGTTTTACCTCATCCTTCTTTCATTGATTTGGGGTTCTTCATTCATATTAATTAAAAAGGCGCTTGTTGGTTATTCGGCTATTCAGCTAGGAGGTTTACGAATAGTATTCGCTTCCTTGACACTATTCGTTTTTGGTTTTAAAAGTCTGACTAAAATTAAAGCTGAAGATTGGAAATGGTTAGTTATTGCTGGCATGACGAGTTCTTTCTTTCCGCCATTTTTATTTGCCATAGCGCAAACAGAATTGGACAGTGGGATAACCGCAATTTTTAACTCGATTGTTCCTTTAATTACCACGCTTGTTGGAATTGCTCTATTCGGATCGATTATTACCAAACGTCAAGTATTGGGAGTTTTTATTGGTCTTTTCGGAACTATAGCTTTAATCTTAGCTGGAATGGAGTTTACGCCTGAACAGAATTACTGGTATGCAATTTTCATTTTACTTTCCGCTTTGGGTTATGCCTTTAATATTAATATCATTAAAATGAAACTATCGCATTTATCGCCATTAACCCTAACAACAGCAAGCTTTGGGGTAGCTTTTGTGCCAGCGCTTGTAGTAGTTTGGTATTCTGGCTTTTTCAATGAAATCGTCGAGAATACAAAAATGCATGATACTTTTTGGTATCTACTGGCACTAGCAGTTGTGGGTACTTCTTTAGCTAATATTTACTTTAATCGGTTAATACATTTATCGACTCCTGTGTTTGCAGCCTCGGTTACCTATACCATTCCTTTAGTCGCTGTTTTATGGGGAGTTTGGGACGGGGAAGCTATCAATATCTATCAGCTTCTTGGTGGTATGATCATCTTATTTGGGGTTTGGTTGGTAAACAAAAAGAAAAAAGTGAAGTCAAAACTGTAACAAGTCATCTTTCGCTTAGTCTTTAGGGTAACTAAAAAACGAACAATCATGAAAAAATCAATATTATTTGCACTTGTCATTGGTGTAGCAATACTTACTTCTCAAGCTATTAACGCACAAGAAATTACTCAAGTAAAAGCTTTTGAAAAAGTTATTGTGAGTCCACATATCGAAGTTATTCTTGTGGAGGGTAATGAAGAATCTGTCAAGATTGAAAATGCTAAAGTTTCAGATGATAAGATTAATATTGAAGTAGAGGGTAAAACTTTACGCTTGTATTTAGATGGTGCCAAAGTGATAACGAAATCAGAGCGACGCGATGGAGACCGTTGGAAAAAATCAATTTATAACGGAACTATGGCGACCGCAACTATTACTTATAAGCGGTTAAAAGCATTATCAGTACGAGGTGAGGAAATTGTGAAATGTGAAAGCCCAATTGAACAAAAAGATTTAAAGCTTACTATTTACGGAGAATCTAAGGTTTATTTTAATTCATTGACCACTGAAGATTTAACCGTGGCTATTTATGGAGAAAGTTATTTAGAGATTAAAGCGGGAGACGTCGGCAGACAGGTGTATCGTGCTTATGGAGAAAGCGAGGTTAATACCTTAGATATGAATAACAGTTCTACTAAAATTACAGCCTATGGCGAAAGTAACTTCAGGGTGAATGTGGCAGAGCGATTGAAAGTTACTTGTTATGGAGAAACTACAATCAACTACAAAGGTGATGCAGATGTAGATAAGGGTATCGTTATCGGTGAAGCTGAAATTCGCAAAATCGGATAACATAGTTTAGTGTTTAAATAAAAAAAGCCTGACGATTTCGTCAGGCTTTCTTTTTGTTTTGAGTAAAGCTTTTATTCAAAATCGGCGTCCGTAACGCCTTCATTGATTTTAATTTCACTTACGATAAATTCAAAACTTTGCGGCCCTACAGTTTGTGCAATGGAGTACGGAAACATTATACCTTGTACTTCGCGGTAATCGCTATACGTTGTGGTGGTCGTCATCTGTTGACCCATCATTTCAGCTTTGGTGACTTCTTGAACTTTAAGCCCAGTTTCAACATCGTAATACAGTGTTTTCTCTTCAGAAACCTTAACCTTGTAGGCCTTTTTTCCATTTACATCTTCCATTCCGTCAAGGGCAACGCCACCGTTTAGGTAACCCAATTCAGGAAAAGGGGCTGATTCTTCTCTTGTTTTTTTCAATTCTGCCTCATCCATTTCTTTTCGTTGACCTTGCATAACCACATAGCCAGTTTCATTATTTAAGACCTGTTTGCTCATAGAATTACCCATTACTTTGACATCGGTCATGGACTGGTTTTTAGAAGTTTTTTTCTGCTCGAGATTTAACTTCATCCCTTGCATTTCAGCTTCTGCAATGAGTACATAAGAATTTACCCCTTCCAGTTTAGCTTTGCCCCCTACGGCTTTGATGTAATTGTTCATTACATCCTTAATACCAAAACCAGCAGGCATCTCTGCAGCCTCGTAATTTGGTTTTTCTGTTGGAGCAGCGTATTTGTCAAAATACTTGACAGGAACAGTTTTACCATTTACAGCTACTTTTTGAAGATTCTCTAACACTTCACTGCCTTTTCCTGTAACAACCACCCTTGCATTATCAGAGCTGAAGTATTTTTGAGCTGCATTTTGCACATCTGTAACAGAGATTGCATTTAGCTTCTCTAAGTATGTTTTGTAAAAATCTTTTGGAAGATCTTCGGTTTCTATATTTAAGGCGTACCTAGCTATAGTTTCAGGATCTTCAAGGGCCATAACAAAACGACCAACATACTTCGCTTTCGTATTTTTCAACTCCTCAGCTGTAACTGGTGTTTCACGAATCTTATCAATTTCCTTTAGTAGCTCAACTACAGAACTATCTGTTACCGCATTTCGAACACTTGCCACAGCTCGAAATCGAGAAGGAGCATATTTGTCATCTCCTAGTCCAGAATATGAACCATAGGTGTATCCCTTGTCTTCTCTTAAGTTTAGAAATAAGCGACCTTCACCGCCTCCACCTAAAATCTCGTTGGCCATTAAACCTGAAAGATAATCTTCATCTTTCATTTTTAAATTGACTAGATTTTGTACCGAAATCTCCGACTGTACAGCATTAGGAACGTCCACAAAACTGATTTGCGTGTATTGAACATCACTTGGTTTTGAAAATTGAAAAGATGGCGGTACGGCTTTAGTCCATGGTGTAAAATGTGTTTCTACAAGCTCTTTGGTTTCCTCTAAGTTCACATCACCGATAATTACGAGATACGCGTTGGCTGGTACGAAATAATTATCATAGAATTGAATGACGTCAGCCAGCTTAACATTATTCACAGTAGTTTCAGTGGTAAATTCACCGTAGGGATGATCGGTGCCATATGCTAATGCTCTTTGAACACGACCTGCAATAGCTTTAACATCTTTTTCTTGAGTTTTAAGTCCCGTAATAAGTTTATCCTTTTCCTTATCGAACTCCTCTTGTGTGAAATTAGGGTTAATAGCTGCATCAGCCATCAATTCTAAAATTCTTGGAAAATATTTTGACAAAGAACTAGCAAATGCACTTTGAGCCCCAAAGTTCAGACGTGCACCCAAAAAATCAATCTCTTCATTAAAGTCATCTTTTGAAATTGATTTAGAACCCTTTCCCAAAAGACTTCCTGTAAGCGAAGAAACTCCTGATTTATCACCTTCTGCTATTGGAGGGTTGTCAATACGAAGTTGAACAGATACCCTGGGTAATTTATGATTTTCTACAACGAGTACTTTGAGTCCGTTTTTTAGCTCAAAACGTTGTGGGTCTTCTAAATTTATTTCTGGTGCTGGTCCAGGTTTGGGCATTTGGGTTCTGTCTATTTGTGCAGTTAAACTTCCTGCAAACAGTACTAATAATAGTGTATATAACTTTTTCATCATGTTCTAGTTTTGAGCTGTATCTTCAGGTAAATACGATAAGACCAAGCGTTGGTTCGGATTTAAAAATTTGTTAGCTACCTCTTTAATTTCTTCGCGAGTGATAGATCGGTACACTTCTATCTCCTTGTTAATTAAAGCAGTATCACCATAAAGCATATAATATCGCGCTAGTGAGTTGGCAATACCTTCAACGCTTGAGTTAGAATTCACAAATTGATTTTCAAACTTATTAAGCAATTTTTGATAGTCATTTTCAGAAATAAGTTCCGTGCGAACTTTTGCAATCTCTTCTTCCATTTCTGTATTTAAAACCTCTAAAGTTGTTTCTCCAACAGGAAGTGCAAAAACGACATACATACTATAATCTTCTTGACCAATGTTGAAGGCACCTACTTGTAACGCTTGTTTTTGATCATCGACCATTTTCTTATATAGTTTTGAACTTCTACCATCGCTCAAATATGTTGAAAGCATATCTAAAACATATGCTTCACGCTCAGTAAAACCTGGAGTTCTGTACGCAATCATAGAAGCCGGAATCTGAATGTTCGGATCGTAGAAGGTAGCATTTATTTGTTCGGTAATAGGCTCTTCTTTAGGATAGCTGCGCACAATATCGTCGCCTTTCGGTATGGCTGAAAAATAATCAGAAATCATTTTTTTGGTGCTTGCGGTTTCAAAATCGCCGGCTACAACTAATACCGCGTTGTTAGGCACGTAGTACTTTTTGTTATAAGCAATAACATCTTCAAGGGTAGCGGCATCTAAATCTGCCATATACCCGATATTAGGATCTTTATATGGGTGTACTTTAAATAAATTTTTTCCGATAGCATATAAAAATTGACCGTATGGACTGTTATCGTAGCGAAGTCTTTTTTCTTCTTTGACCACTTCTTGTTGCGTATCGATGCCTGTTTGATCAATAATGGGGTGAAGCATGCGTTCCGATTCGAGCCATAAGCCTAATTGCAGGTTGTTTGATGGAAAAACTTCATAATAATACGTTCTATCCTGCGAAGTATTCGCATTATTTTTTCCACCATTGGAAGCAACAATTTTGAACCATTCACCTTTGCCAACATTCTTTGTGCCTTCGAACAAAAGATGTTCGAAGAAATGAGCAAAACCTGTTCTGCCTTCCGTTCGATCTTTGCCACCAACATGGTACATGACTGATGTTGTAACTAAAGGTGCGGTGTTGTCTTTATGCAAAATAACATGTAAGCCGTTATCTAAATCATATTCTTCATAAGCCACTTCTTGGGCTTGCATTACCCATCCCACAAATAAAAAGGGAAGGGCTACTAGTAATTTTCGTTTCATATGGATTGTGTTTTCGTGAATACCTTCTTGTTAGTACAATTAAAGGTATTTGTGTTACAGCGAATATAATTTTTTTGAATAGATGGCTGATAAATCTTACTCCTTTTTAACAATATTTTGTAAGAATTGGAGCTGTTTTTCTTTAACTTTCTTAGAAAAAGAAATCTATGAAAATTACTGCACTACCCGTACGCTTTGGGCTTGCCACAGGAGGTTGCTTGATAGCGTATTTTTTAATTTTATCATTATTTGAGTTTCATACTAACGTGTTCTTTAGCATATTTAATGCTGTAATAACAGGTTTTGGTATTTACGAAACGATCAAATACTTGAAGCATGTTGATAAGGCAAAATTTAGCTATGGAAAAGCATTCACAGCAGGCATCGTTACAGGCTTTGTGGCGACCTTAGTTTTCACCTTATTTTTCGCTGTTTATGCGATGGAAATTAATACAACTTTTATAGAAAGTTTATCAGGACCATGGTTTGATGAATTTAAGTCTTTTCAGGCTATTGTATTCTTTACGGTAGCCATCATGGGATTCTCTACCAGTGTTGTGCTAACCTTATCTTTTATGCAACTGTTCAAAACTTCAAATAACCTTAAACAGAAAACCACTTAAATTGTTAGAATTCACTTGTAGATTGAGGATTTACGTGTATATTTGCATCCGCTTAAATAAAATTTTAAGCATTAATATTAATTCATATACACGCTATGTACGCAATTGTAGAGATGGCAGGGCAGCAATTTAAAGTTGCGAAAGACCAAAAAGTATATGTTCACCGTTTGCAAACGGAAGAAGGAAAGAAAGTCACTTTTGACAACGTACTTCTTTTAGACGACGGAAAGAACGTAACTATTGGCGCCCCAGCTATAGACGGAGCCGCTGTTGAGGCTAAAGTCATTAAGCACCTTAGAGGTGACAAAGTTATTGTCTTTCATAAGAAAAGACGAAAAGGATACCGTAAGAAAAACGGGCACCGTCAGTCATTGACTGAGATTGTTATCGAGAGTATCGTAACAAAAGGTGCGAAAAAAGCAAAAGCTGAGGCACCAAAGAAAGCCGCTCCTAAAAAAGAAGTAGCACCTAAGGTGGAAGCTCCAAAAGCAAAAGCCGCTCCTAAAGCCGCAGCGCCAAAAAAGGCTGCTAAAGCTGACGATTTGAAAAAGATTGAGGGCATCGGTCCTAAAATCGCTACAACATTGATAGAAGCAGGAATTTCATCATTTGCTGACTTAGCAAAAGCAAAACCGGCAAAAATTTCAGAAATCATTGCAGGAGTTCGTGGCAACCACGTTACTGATACATGGCCAGCACAAGCGAAGTTAGCTGCTGATGGCAAATGGGATGAGTTGAAGAAATGGCAAGACGAGTTAGACGGCGGGAAAGCATAATCATAAATCATATCGGCCCTTCGACTGCGTTCGAAGACCGAACTAAAATTATATATCATGGCACATAAAAAAGGTGTAGGTAGTTCGAAAAACGGTAGAGAGTCAGAATCGAAACGCTTAGGTGTTAAGATTTATGGTGGTCAGGCAGCAATTGCTGGTAACATCATTGTAAGACAACGTGGTACGCAACATAATCCTGGTGAAAATGTATACTTGGGTAAAGATCATACATTGCACGCTAAAGTTGATGGTATCGTACAATTCACCAAGAAAGCTGGTGGAAAGTCATTTGTTTCTGTCGAGCCGTTTGAAGCTTAAGAAGGAAAAGCACTACTATTTAAAATATGAAAACCCTCTTCCATTAATGGAGAGGGTTTTTTGGTTAGAATAATCTTTTTATTTTGGTATTAAAATTAGTTCATAATGATTTTTAGAGTCGTAATCATCATAATTATTTTAGCCTTGGTTTATTATTTATATCGAATAATGACAGGAAATTCCGAATATAGAAAATGCCAGAAATGTAACGGACAAGGTTATTGGAAAGCGACTCGGGGTGAAAGAGATAAATGTGATATTTGTAAGGGGTCAGGAAAGGTGTTGCGCTGAGTACTTTGAATAACCAGTTATCGATACTCAGAGGTAAACTGAGCTAAATTTTGGCCTTCTTCTAACACTTCAATAAGTCCTAAAGCTGCTTTTTCTCCAGATAGCATAGCTGCATTAAGAGACCCATTTAAAAGATGATCTCCCGCGAGGAAGATAGTATCTTTAATTTTGGTTTCAGAAGGAGCTAGGTCATATTGAATATTTGATAAATTAGGTAATGCCTGCGAAATCTGATACCGTTTTAAGAAACGTAATGTGTTGATTTTACAAAAGCGACCTAACTCTTCTTCAATACGTTTTTGTAATTCTTGTTCGGTTAGACTATGATTCTTTACTACCGTTACTGATAATAATTGCTTTTGAGGCGTATTTGTAGTTTCAATACTCGTATGATAAAAAATATTATTAATTAGTGTTTCTTTATTTGAGAGTAGACCAATTAATGGCTTTGAGATTAGGCGATTCTCTGTCTCAAAGTATAGTGTATCGCAACTTTTCCACGTAGTACTTTGATTTTTAAGATTCGAGATTAATTGATCCGGCGTGGTGGCTATAATAGCAAAATGGCTTTGTAGTTCTTGGCCATCACTCAATACTACTTTTCCATCTTCAACCCTTTCAACTCTTGAATTAAATAACCAACTAGTATTTTTCAAATTAGTCTTCAACTGTTTTGGAATAGCTTCAATGCCTGCTTTTGGTAGCGAAGCATACCCTGTACCAAACATCTTGTATACGAATTCAAACATGCGGCTAGAGGTGGCTAATTTTGGCTCTAAAAAGATGCCGCTAAAGAAAGGCTTAAAAAAGTTTTGAATGATATTTTGTGAGAACCCATACGTGGTAAGTAGTTTTAGCGTTGAAGTTTCGGGAGCGTTGAAAATAGCTGATAAAGTTTTCTTTTTTAACGCAGCGTTGAGTTTAAGAATTTTAAGTTTATCTGAAAAGCTTCCAACATTTGCAGCAAGAGTTTTTAGCAACAGTGAAGGGTTTCGTAGGGGATCACCTATGATTTTTTGTTTCCCATCATTAAAAACAACTGCTCCGGAATAAAATTTTTGTAGTTCTAAAGTCTCGTAGTCTAAATACTTTTTTGCCATCGGATATTCAGTAAGTAACACTTGAAAGCCGTGATCTAATTGATATCCTTCAATAAAATCTGTTTTTACTCGACCACCAACACGATCAGTAGCTTCAATAATTGTTGGATGATATCCTTTTTGTTCAAGTACTTGAGCTGCGATTAATCCACTTAACCCCGCTCCAATAATGTGTATGTTATATGCTTTTTTATCCAAAACGAATCAATTATCCTGTTTCTCCTTTTCTTTAATTACCATTTCTGATTTCTAAAATTGGCATCCTTAGCGAACGAAACCGTACGAGAAAGATAGTCTTCTAAATTATAGTTGGGCATCGGTAGAATGCTTTCTAAGAGGGTGGTGTCCCATTTACTAGGGCGCGACGTTAAATAGGG
>CALHCJ010000257.1 GCA_937936275.1 uncultured Flavobacteriaceae bacterium | reverse complement strand
CTCATCAGCTCCTTCTCTACTGTATATTTCAGCCAATTCAACTGGATCTCCCGCGTCCCGTAAATCTACAAAGTTGACTCCCTTTACCGTACGTCCATCTTTGATATCTAAACAGGGGATTATTCTTTTTGCAAGCACTTTTTAGTATTTAATACATAGTTGGTAAGTAAACAAAGTTAGAGCCTTGCTTGATACTTTGTACTTATTACTATTTTATTTGTTTCTTATTTTCAAATCAATACCCTTATAAAAGCCAAGGTCTTTATTCTTCAATTGCTTTACCCAAAAGGCGATTTGCCCAGTGTGATAAGAATAATGTTCTACGGCATGAATAATAACCCCCACGCCTGAAAAAGAAAATCCTTGTACCGATCTCACTTGGAGCAATTGAGTACTACTCGAATCAAAAATAACTCGCTTGGCGGTATCAACTGTTTCTTCAAGCATTGCAAACATTTCTGATTTTGTTGCTTGGTTGTGTATGGCAAATTCTGCATCACGATCTCGTACATCTTTGGTTTCCCCTAGGGAAGAAATAATATACTGCCTGATATTTCCACATAAATGTAGGATCAAATTACCAATGCTATTCAGGCTCTCGTTTGGTTTTAGCCATAATTCGTCTTCTTCAATTTCATTTAAACTTTTTTGTATCATCCGGGTACTTTCATCCATACGATACAAAGCATTTTTTACCAATTCTTCAACCAATAGCTTTTCGTTATTCATAGGATAAAATATAGGTTTCTAATTGTTTTAAACTGATTCTGTTTTCATAGATCGCTTTTCCAATAATAGTGCCTTCACAACCCATCTCGGCGAGCTTCGGCAATTCGTCAAAAGTAGATATACCACCTGATGCGATAAGCTTTACGTCAGTTACTTCAGTTAAAATTTTTTCGTATAAAGCAAAAGACGGTCCTTCTAACATTCCGTCTTTGCTAATATCTGTACATATGACATACTGAATTCCCTTTTCTTGATATGCTTTAATAAAAGGAAGTAATTCTTCGTTAGATTCTTCTTGCCAACCAGAAACTGCAACTTTTTCATCCATAGCATCCGCACCCAAAATGATTTTGTCTGAACCATAGGTTTCAATCCAGCTATTAAAAACCTGAGGGTTTTTTACAGCAATGCTACCTCCAGTTATTTGGTTTGCACCACTTTCAAAAGCGATACGTAAATCATCATTCGTTTTTAAACCACCTCCAAAATCAATTTTTAGCGAGGTATTTGTAGCGATTTGTTCTAAAATTTTATGATTTACAATATGTTTCGATTTAGCACCATCCAAATCAACAAGATGTAGATATTGAATTCCGGCACCCTCAAATTCCTTAGCAACTTCTAAGGGATTCTCATTATAGATCTTCTTGGTGTCATAATCTCCCTTGGAGAGTCGAACACATTGACCGTCGATAATATCTATGGCAGGGATAATTCGCATTTTAATACTCTTTACTTAATACTTAAAAAATTAGCTATAATTTTTTTCCCTATCACACTACTTTTTTCAGGATGAAATTGTGTACCATAGAAGTTATCTTTACCCAGCGCTGCACTGTACTTTAATTCATACTCAGATTGGGCAATTGTCGCGTCGCATAGCGGTGCATAGTAACTATGAACGAGATAGATATGTTCTTTCTCTGCAACGTCATTGAATAAATCTGACTTAAGGTTGGTGATTTGATTCCAACCTATTTGCGGGACTTTCACTGCATTGGAGAATTTGACGACATCAACATCAAAAATTCCCAAGCCTACAGTGTTTCCCTCTTCCGAAGAATTACACATAAGCTGCATTCCCAAACAAATACCCAAAACAGGCTGTTTCAATTCAGGAATAATTTTGTTCAAACCGCTTGCTCGAAGTTTTGCCATTGCGCTACTCGCTTCGCCAACGCCTGGAAAAATGACTTTATCAGCCGCTTTAATTTCATCAACGTCATCGCTTAACTGGGCTTCGTAACCCAATCGCTGAATGGCAAATTTGATACTTTGAATATTACCAGCCCCGTAGTTTATTATTACAATTTTCATAAAACTCCCTTTGTACTTGGCAATACCATTTTTTCAACATCGCGTTTTACTGCCATTTTTATGGACTTTGCAAAAGCTTTAAAAATAGCTTCTATTTTATGATGTTCATTGGTGCCTTCTGCTTTTATATTCAAATTTGCCTTTGCTCCATCGGTAAATGATTTAAAGAAGTGGTGAAACATTTCGGTAGGCATATCTCCAACTTTTTCCCGCTTGAAATCTGCATCCCACACCAACCAGTTTCTTCCTCCAAAATCGATAGCGACTTGTGCTAAACAATCATCCATAGGTAAACAAAAGCCATAGCGTTCTATGCCTAACTTGTTGCCCAAAGCATTAGCAAAAACTTCCCCTAAGGCGATGCCGGTGTCTTCGATAGTGTGGTGTTCGTCAACTTCTAAATCTCCGACTACGCGAATCATTAAATCCATTTGACCGTGGCGAGCCAACTGATCTAACATGTGATCAAAAAAAGCAAGACCTGTTTTAATATCACTTTTACCAGTGCCATCTAAATTAAGCTGAATTTGAATATCAGTTTCGTTCGTTTTTCTATGGATTTCTGAAGTTCTGCTTGCTAGTTTTAGAAATTCATATATCTTTTCCCAGTCATTACTTTCTAAAGCAATCACAGCATCTAAGTCATCTCTTTTTACCGTGATTTCACCAGTTCCCAGATTTGTGTCATCATTGATAAAAATTCCTTTAGCGCCTAAGTTTTTAGCCAATTCAATATCGGTTAAACGATCGCCGATCACAAAAGAATTCTGCAAATCATAATCATCAGAAAAATATGCCTCAAGTAAGCCAGTTCCCGGTTTTCTAGTATTGGCATTTTCATGGGGAAAGGTTCTATCTAAAAAGACTTTGTCAAATACCACGCCCTCATTTTCAAAGGATTTTAAAATAAAGTTATGTACGGGCCAGAAGGTATCTTCGGGAAAAACATCGGTACCAAGCCCGTCTTGATTCGTGATCATCACCAATTCATAATCGAGCTCCTGTGCAATCTTTCCAAGGAAGGTAAAAGCTTTCGGATAAAAAATCATCTTTTCGAAAGCATCGATCTGTTCATCAACCGTTTCTTTAATAATGGTACCATCTCTATCAATAAAAAGGACTTTCTTTTTACTCATCTTTAATATCTTTTAAAATCTCGATCAATTTTTTATTTTCCGTGGGCGTACCGACCGTAAAACGTAAGGTGTTTTCACATAAAGGTTGTGTACTGCGATTACGGACAACAATTCCTTTATCTAATAGCTCTTGATAACGTTTGTTGGCATTGTCTACTTTCGCTAGTATAAAATTCGCATCAGTTTCATAAATCTCTTTCATAAAAGGAATGTGAGTTAAACCCTCTAAAAGCTTCGTGCGCTCTTCTTGCAGGGCTAAAACCTCATTGTTGACTTGATCGATAGCTAAAACACGTTCGAGCGCCTTGAGTTGCGTAAGACCATTGACATTATATGGTGGTTTTATTTTATTTAAAACTGTAATAATCTCTTTGGAAGCGATGCAGATGCCTAGTCGTATACCAGCCATTCCATAAGCCTTTGATAGGGTTTGTGTAATAATTAAGTTTGGGAATTCTGATAATCGTGAAACCCAACTTTTTTTTGAAGAAAAGTCAATATACGCCTCATCAATAACCACTAACCCATTAAAACTATCTAATATTTTGGTTACTTTCTCTTCGGAAATGCTGTTGCCTGTTGGATTGTTTGGTGAACAAATGAATAGCAATTTTGAATTGCTATCCACGGTACTTAAAATGGCATTAACATTTGGTTGAAAATCGTTTGTCAAAA
>CALHCJ010000256.1 GCA_937936275.1 uncultured Flavobacteriaceae bacterium | reverse complement strand
GCCACCATTACGGTGTTTAGCAACAATGAATTCAGCTTGGCCTTGCGTTGGACTTCTATCCTCATCATCCCATTCGTCAATTTTATAATATTCAGGGCGGAAGATGAAGGAGACAATATCGGCATCTTGTTCAATTGCACCAGATTCACGTAAATCTGAAAGTATTGGTCTTTTGCTACCACCACGTGTATCTACTGCACGTGATAACTGAGACAAGGCTATTACAGGAATATTTAGCTCCTTTGCTAAAGCCTTTAAGTTTCTAGATATTGTTGAAATCTCTTGTTCACGATTACCTCCTTTTTGGCTTCCCCCTGCTGTCATCAGTTGTAAATAATCAATAATGATAATCTTGATGTCATGCTGTGAGGCCAAACGCCTAGCCTTCGCGCGAAGATCAAAGATAGATAGTGAAGGAGTATCATCAATAAATAACGGCGCCTTTTCCAGTGCTTTTACTTTAACATTTAGCTGTTCCCACTCGTGCTTCTCTAATTTACCTGTTCTCAGTTTTTCAGATGAAAGCCCAGTTTCTGAAGAAATAAGTCTTGTAATCAACTGTACAGAAGACATTTCACAGGAAAAGAAGGCTACTGCATGACCTCCATCGACAGCCATGTTTCTTGCCATCGATAAGGTTAAGGCGGTTTTACCCATACCTGGTCGTGCAGCAACGATAATCAAATCACTTGGTTGCCAACCAGAAGTAAGCTTATCGAGCTTATCGAAACCTGTAGCAATACCACTCATCCCCTCTTTATTGGCAATCTCTTCGATTCGTTTTTTCGCCTGAATTACCAAATCAAGAGCAGTCTCAGCGGATCGTTTTAAATTTCCTTGGGTAACATCGTATAACTTAGATTCTGCCGCATCTAAAAGATCAAAAACGTCAGTACCATCATCATAAGCATCTTCTATAATTTCGTTCGAAATTTTGATCAAACTTCTTTGAATATACTTCTGCAAAATAATACGGGCATGAAATTCGATATGCGCCGAAGAAGCTACTTTTTGCGTCAATTTTATGAGGTAAAAATCACCTCCTATAGCCTCTAATCTTCCGTCTTTTTTTAATTGTGATGAAACGGTTAATAAATCAACGGGTTCAGAAGTTTCAAATAATTTGAAGATTGCTTCATAGACATAACGATGCGCGTCTTTATAGAAAACATCTGGATGTAAAATATCGATAACTTCATCAACACCCTTTTTGTCAATCATCATTGCACCCAGCACAACTTCTTCTAAATCAACTGCTTGAGGTGGAATTTTTCCACGCTCTAAGTTAATTAGAGTAGATTTATCAATCTTACGACCAATGACTGGGTTCGGTTTTTCCATGGGAACGAAAGTATGCAATTAACCTTGAGTTAACATACTGTGATATTCACAGGTATTCAACAATCAAGTGTTTATAAGTTACAATTTTGTGTTGATAACCAAAAAATTCTGGTGAATTCATTCCCCAGAATTTTTTAAGCTTGGTAAAAGCAGTAGTTAGCCGTTAAAAACTCCCATATCAGCGTATTTTTCCATGCGCTGATTGACAAGCTCTTTTGGGGATAACTTTTGTAATTCCTTAAAATGAAGATTGATTTTATTCTTTACAGTCTGAAAAGTTTTATCTCGATTGCTATGTGCACCTCCTTCTGGTTCGCGAACAATTTCATCAATCAATTTTAATTTTTTCATATCTGTGGCGGTCAACTTTAAAGCTTCGGCTGCCTGTTCCTTATACTCCCAACTTCTCCATAAAATAGAAGAACAAGATTCTGGTGAAATTACAGAATACCAAGTATTTTCTAGCATTAATACGCGATCTCCTACTCCAATTCCTAAAGCACCACCTGAAGCCCCTTCTCCTATGATTACACAAATCACTGGTACTTTCAATCGCGTCATCTCTAAAATGTTACGAGCAATAGCCTCTCCTTGTCCGCGTTCTTCTGCCTCAATACCAGGATAAGCACCAGGCGTGTCAATAAAACATACCACAGGAACCCCAAACTTCTCAGCAGATTTCATAAGCCTTAAAGCTTTTCGATACCCCTCGGGATTCGCCATCCCAAAGTTTCGGTATTGTCTGGTCTTTGTATTGTATCCTTTTTGTTGACCAATAAACATAAAACTTTGGTCTCCAATTTTTCCTAAACCGCCAATCATCGCTTTGTCATCCTTTACATTACGGTCTCCAT
Organism: uncultured Flavobacteriaceae bacterium; assembly: GCA_937936275.1. Lineage (GTDB taxonomy): Bacteria > Bacteroidota > Bacteroidia > Flavobacteriales > Flavobacteriaceae > Maribacter_C. Next base: position 8,861 of record CALHCJ010000256.1, on the reverse strand, counting down.
GTAATTCTAAGAAAGTATCCCCACAAATCGCATTGATGTAATCTAAGGTATAGGGTCTGTTTGGGTGTCTTGACAACTGCACTCGTTGCCATGCAGTTAAATTTTTATAGATATCCTTACGGGTTTCTGTCAACTTCTTTTCAATCTGCTTGCAGGTTTCTGTTACGTCTACGTCACTCTCTTCGCCAATAATCATGCACTTATCGAGCTGGTCTTCTAACTCTTTAATCGGAAGTTCAAAATCTAAATATTCCATTTTCGGGTAGGTTTTGGTTCAAATATCTAACGTACAAATATAACAAGTAAATGCTTATTTACGAGCTGAATTTTTCAACTTGTCTCTGTTTTTTAGTACTCCGTTTCCAATTACCGTTGCAATAATGATTATAGCACCAATATAAAACATTGGACTCATGCGTTCACTATCGCCTAGTATGAAAAAAGCCAATATAATACCATACACTGGCTCAAGGTTTACGGTAAGAATAACTGTATATGCAGAGATATACTTCATCACCTTTACCCCTCCAATAAAGGCATACGCTGTACAAATGGAAGCTAAAATAAAAATATAGATCCAATCACTGTTGGACAATTGAAAGAAGTTAGCAGAAAATCCTTCTTCGAAACCCAAAACTGCCGTGACCAATAATACTCCAATCGTTAATTCGTAAAATGCGATCAAACTAGGCTTTTCCTTTTGCACTAGTTTTCCGTTTATTAACGTAAAAACAACCCCCATTAAGGCAGATATTAGTGCGATCAGAATTCCGTAGCCATATTCGGTTTCTACCTTAAAAATCAAACCCAAAGCTAGCATCACGATGATTCCAAAAATCAATTCATACCAGACCATTTTCTTTCTATACCAAATGGGTTCAATTATAGCCGTAAAAAAAGCTCCTGTCGACATTGTAGCTAAAGCGATGGACACATTCGAAACCTTTATGGCCAAAAAGAAAGTGACCCAATGCAGGGCTAACGCAGCACCAGCAGTAACTAAAATTGAAAAGGTTTTTTTGCTAATTTTTAGAGAAACTCCTCTTACACTTACATAAACAAGTATCAATAGCGAGGCAATACCCATGCGATACCAGACCAATGGCAACGCATCAATAGTGATTAATTTTCCTAATACGGCAGTAAACCCCCAAATGAAAACAATAACATGAAGATGGAGGTAATTCTTGAGTTTTGAATCCATATTTCTTTATAATACGGAATTAGCGTTTTGCTTTCTGTAATAGATAGAATGCCAGAGCACCAAAAAAGAGATTCGGAACCAAAACCGCAATCAACGGTTCTAGACCTGCTTGTTCCGCTAATGTGCTAAAAATACGATCAAAGAAGATAAATACGAAAGCTACCACTATACCAAAGGCTAAGTTGAGTCCCATTCCTCCTCTTCGCTTTTGAGAAGCTACCCCGACTGCTATAATCGTTAAAATAAATACACTTAAGGGCAAGGCCCAACGTTTGTACTTTACAAGAATATAAGAATTAATATTTGAAGCACCCTTTGTTCGCTGGTCTTTAATAAATTCGTCTAATTCCAATAAGTTTTTCGTTTCGGCAACATAAGAAACAGGTGTCAGATCATCGATTTTAAAGGCAAAAAGAGTATCCAAACGCCTTTGAGTTTCCACTATAGCGGTGTCTCCTCTAATTTTTCGTTTTCGATACGAGGTCAAACGGTAAATACTATCTTTCTCAATCCATCGAATACTTGTGGCAGATATCTTAAAATCCAACACATTACCTTCTTTGAAACGTTCAAATGTAAAATTTGAACCATTATTTCTTCTGGGATCAAAACTACTTACATATATAAAATCTCTTTCATTCAATTGGTTATATATATTGGTCGTGATACGATCTTGTTTTCCTTTCTTCAGATATTTAAACTTAAACTCATTAAATCCTTTGCTGGCAGAGGGTACAATAAACATTCCCATCAGTAACATAAACAAAGCTACTATTGTAGCACCTATCATATAAGGTCGTAAGAATCGATTGAATGAAATACCAGAACTTAACATTGCTACAATCTCAGTATTACTCGCTAGTTTAGAGGTAAAGAAAATAACTGATAGAAATAGAAAAATGGGGAATAGAAAGTTACCGATGTAAATACTAAAATCTCCTAGATAAGCTAGAACTTCATCGAGGGGCGCATCATTGTCTTGTATTTTTCCAATCTGTTCCGCTAGATGCGCCATGATTCCGATAGGAATAAACAACAATAACATCACTATAAAAGTGAGCAGGTACCTTTTGAGTATGTATTTGTCTAATATGCCCACCTATAATCGCTTGTCCATTTGCTTTACCATTTTATTTTTCCATGTCACAAAGTCTCCCGCTAAAATATGTTTTCTAGCTTCTCTTGTCAACCAAAGATAAAATCCTAAATTGTGGATGGTAGCGATTTGCTTTCCTAAATATTCGTTCGCAGCGAAAAGATGCCGCAAATAGGCTTTCGAATATTCATGATCTACGAAAGTAGTACCAGCTTCGTCGATTGGTGAGAAATCATCTGCCCATTTTCGGTTTTTTATATTGATCGTTCCATGCGCTGTGAAAAGCATTCCGTTTCTCGCATTTCGTGTTGGCATAACGCAATCAAACATGTCAATACCTAAAGCTATGTTCTCAAGGATATTAATAGGTGTGCCCACCCCCATTAAATAGCGCGGCTTGTCTTCTGGCAAAATCTCAGTAACCACCTCAGTCATGGCATACATTTCTTCGGCAGGTTCTCCTACAGATAAACCGCCTATTGCATTTCCTTCGGCTCCTGCATTTGCAATATACTCTGCTGATTGTCTTCTGAGATCTTTGTAGGTCGACCCTTGAACTATCGGAAAAAACGTTTGAGCATAATCATATTCAAATGGTGTTTTTTCTAAATGTGCAATACAGCGATCTAGCCATCGATGTGTCATGTGCATCGAACGTTTTGCATAGTTATATTCGCATGGGTAAGGAGTACATTCGTCAAAAGCCATAATAATATCGGCGCCAATAACACGTTGAATTTCCATCACATTTTCAGGAGTGAACAAATGTGTTGAACCGTCAATATGGGATTTAAACTTTACGCCCTCCTCTTTAATTTTCCGATTTGCCGATAATGAATATACTTGATAGCCACCACTATCGGTAAGAATATTTCGATCCCAACCCATAAATTTATGAAGTCCGCCGGCTTGTTTAAGTATATCAATTTTAGGTCGCAAGAAAAGATGATACGTATTTCCTAAAATGATATCAGGATTAATTTCTTCCTTCAATTCTCGTTGGTGAACGCCTTTTACTGAAGCGACGGTGCCCACAGGCATAAAAATTGGTGTTTCGATCCTTCCATGATCTGTGACCATGGTTGCGGCTCTGGCTCTACTTTCCTTATCTGTATGTTCTAATGTAAATTTCATGAAACAATAATAGCGGCAAAGATATAGAACTGAAATACATTAACCCTTAAGGAAAAAATAAAGTTGAATCCTCATTTCAAAAGGAAAACAGTCGCTCATGTATCACAACCTAGAAATCTTTTTTGTGCCGAGAAGTTCCGTTAATAAAATCTAATAACTACTTCTTGTTTACCCTAAAGATTGCCTGTACTTTTGAAAACCAATTATAGCAATAATAAAAAATGTCCAAAATAGAAGAATTACAAGACGTCGTTGTACAAACTCGAAGAGATATTCTCAGAATGGTTCATAAAGTCAATTCAGGACACCCTGGGGGTTCACTGGGTTGTACCGAATTTTTTGTTAGCCTTTACCATGAAATTATGGAACTTAAAGAAGGTTTTCATATGGACGGAATGGGAGAAGACTTATTTTTCCTGTCCAACGGACATATTTCTCCTGTCTATTATAGCGTACTCGCTCGAAAAGGATATTTTCCAGTGGAGGAGTTAAACACTTTTCGTTTGATCAATTCTCGTTTGCAAGGACATCCAACAACGCACGAAGGCTTACCAGGTATTCGTATTGCCTCTGGTTCATTGGGTCAAGGTATGTCTGTTGCCATTGGTGCTGCACAGGCTAAGAAATTAAACAATGATATTAACATTGTTTACAGTCTTCATGGTGATGGTGAGTTACAGGAGGGACAAAACTGGGAGGCCATTATGTACGCCGCTGGAAAGAAAGTGGACAATCTGATTTCTACGATTGATTTAAATGGACAGCAAATTGACGGTTCTACCGATGATGTATTACCTATGGGAGATTTGAAAGCTAAATTTGAAGCTTTCGGTTGGGATGTTTTGGAAATTAAAGAAGGTAATAGCGTTGCTGCCATTTTAGAAGGCATGCAGGAAGCCAAAGCAAGAACAGGCAAAGGAAAACCAGTTTGTGTACTGTTACATACCATTATGGGTAATGGAGTTGACTTCATGATGTACACGCATGCATGGCACGGCAAAGCGCCCAATGATGAGCAATTAGAAAATGCTTTGCAACAGAATCCAGCGACCTTAGGAGATTACTAAATTTTAATCTCTCAAAGGAAATACTAAAATTAAGATTAAAAAAATCCTGCTTTGCTAGGAACGAAATTAAAATACAATGACGAAATACGAAGATCAAGGTAAAAACGATACACGAAGTGGATATGGAGCAGGAATGACCGAATTGGGTAGAACAAACCCTAATGTTGTAGCACTCTGTGCTGACTTGGTAGGTTCATTGAAAATTCAAACGTTTATAGATGAAAATCCAGAACGTTTTTTCCAAGTAGGAATTGCAGAAGCTAATATGATGGGTATCGCCGCAGGCTTAACCATCGGTGGTAAAATTCCTTTTACAGGAACCTTTGCTAACTTCTCAACAGGAAGAGTTTATGATCAAATTCGACAGTCTATTGCCTATTCTGGAAAAAATGTAAAAATATGTGCTTCACATGCTGGTATCACTTTAGGTGAAGATGGAGCGACGCACCAAATCTTAGAAGATATTGGTTTAATGAAAATGCTACCAGGTATGGTAGTAATCAATCCATGTGATTATAACCAAACTAAAGCAGCTACCATTGCGATTGCAGAATACGAAGGTCCTGTTTACCTTCGTTTTGGAAGACCTAAAGTCGCTAACTTTACGCCTGTAGATCAAAAGTTTGAAATTGGAAAAGCTCTTATGCTCAGTGAGGGTACCGATGTTACGATTGTAGCGACAGGTCATTTGGTTTGGGAATCTCTTATTGCAGCTGAAGCCTTAGAAGCTCAAGGTATTTCTGCAGAAGTCATCAACATTCACACCATCAAGCCATTAGATTCAGAGGCCGTGTTAAAGTCTGTTAAAAAAACTGGATGTATTGTTACTGCCGAAGAGCACAATTATTTAGGTGGTTTAGGAGAAAGTATTGCTGGAATGCTTGCAACACAGCACCCCACACCGCAAGAGTTTGTGGCTACACAAGATACTTTCGGTGAAAGTGGCACCCCAGCTCAGTTAATGGAGAAATACGGACTCAACAATAAAGCGATCGAAAAGGCCGTTTTGAAGGTATTGACGAGAAAATAATCATGGTATCGTTTTTGATACCGTGATACGTATTATGAACGAAATACCTAAATGATTATGAAAAAAATGCTTCTTTTAGCAGTATTTGCCCTCGGTGGTATGACTGCATTCGCACAAAGTGATTCCGGATTCGGTATTAAAGGTGGACTCAATTACAATGGTAACGGTGATTATTTCGAATCTGTTGGTGACGCAGCTCGCGAACCTGACAGAAATATTGGCTATCACGCAGGGATTTTTGGAAAAATTAAGTTAGGTCCTATTTATCTAAGGCCTGAACTTGTTTACACCAAAACCAAATCAGATTACGAAGATGCTTCCTTTGATTTAAGTAAGCTTGATGCTCCTATCTTGATTGGGTTCAAAGTTATAGGTCCACTACACGTCTTTGCAGGTCCTTCATTTCAATATATTCTTAATTCTGAATTTGATGGGATTACCATTGATAATGTCGAAAATGATTTTTCAGTAGGCGCCAATTTTGGAGTTGGTGTTAATTTAGGAAAGCTTGGTGTTGATCTGCGTTACGAACGTGGATTTAGTGATAATGAAGCGAGGTTTATTAATACCAATATTACGAGCTTGCCAAATAGTAGACTAGATACCAGACCTGAACAAGTAATCTTAAGTTTATCATTAAAATTATAATCCAACGAAAATACTAAGTAAAATAAAAAGCCCTTTAGAAAAACTCTAAGGGGCTTTTATATATCTAATTATAAAGTTAATTATCGTTATCTAGGTGATCAGGAGTGCCATCTCCATCGGTATCTCTAAAGCCTACAAAATTTCCATCTGCATCTAACTCAATTTCATCTATGGTATCAATATCATCATTGTCGTCATCTGCATCGAAGTAGTTGGCTAAGGCATCCATATCTGTATTATCATTAAAAATCAAACCATCTAGGTCATCATCCTCCAATATTGAAGGAATACCATCGTTATCATGATCAGATTGGATCATACTGAACATATCGATCGTAAAAATTAACGGACTGTATGCTGGAATGGTAGCTTGAATATTATTGAAACCACCTAATCCAGAAGGAAATATCATCATCCCCACACCATAATTTTCGACCAACACTGTACCATCATCATTCACGGTAACTTCATCACCTGATTTAAAATTAACCATCCCTTCTGAAAAACCCCTAAAACCTTGTAATGGTGTTTGAATTCTTGCCAAGTCAAACCAAACCGGATTAAAGTCGGAGGCATCAAAAACAGACCCATCTAAAAGACTCCCTCTATATCTGACAAATGTTGAATCTGCTATAGTGGGGCTTTCCCCGACACCTTCCCTTGCAATTAAATAATAAAAAGTATGTTGTACCTCTTCTTCTCCATCTAAACCAAATTCAAATGACGACACCGTGACATTACTAGAAATTACCTGGTCAATTAAAGGAGTTTTATTCGCGTTATCTCCTTCCAAGGTATCTACTTTGATTTTAAAATCAAAGTTTGCTGGTGGCGCCTCAAATTCTTCATAGTTATAAAAGTGAGTTTCTAAAAATGCTATAATTTCAGCATCATTCTCTACAGCGACTTCTGCCAATTCTCTTGGAGGTGCCGCTTCTAGAATACCACCGTTATCATCCTCTTTACAAGACAATACAGCAAGCATAATAAAAAGAAACGCAAATAATCGATTCATCTTCATCAATTCTATATTAAGGACGGCAAGATACAATTTTCCCCTATTTTTGTGTTCTACCTTAACAAAGATTTTTAATTCAAAATGCGTGTCGATAAATTCTTGTGGAGCATCCGATATTTTAAAACCCGAAACATTAGTACCAACGCTTGTAAGAAAGGTCATGTACGAGTGAATGACCATGTGGTAAAGCCTTCACGTGAAGTGTACCCTATGGATAACGTTATAGTGCGTAAAAATCAAATTAATTATCAACTGACTGTATTAGATATTCCATCCAGCAGAGTCGGTGCGAAACTGGTTGATCGCTATAGAAAAGACACTACACCAAAAGAGGCCTTTCAGCACAATGAGTTGCTAAAGTACTCCAAAGATTACTATCGAAAAAGAGGAACTGGAAGGCCTACGAAAAAAGATCGACGTGAGATTGATGACTATGTTGATTATCCTTCAGACTCCGAAGAATAGTATGATTGCCTAAATTTAAAAGAGAGTTTATTTATCTTTGAGTTGAAATTCAGAAACTAGATGCCTAACAAAATATTATCACACGATCAAATTCAGCATAAAGTGAGACGTATGGCTTATCAAATTTATGAAGCTAATGTCGATGAAAAAGAAATAATTATTGCGGGTATCGATGGGGGTGGATTAAATTTTGCTAAGAAAATTCAAAAGGTTCTTAAGCAGGTTACCAATGCTGAAATCACCTTATGCAAAGTTTTTATGGATAAAAGTAATCCGTTGAAGAGCGGTGTGTCTACCTCTATTTCTGAAGAGGAGTATCAAAATAAGTCAATAGTTCTAGTAGATGATGTTTTAAATTCAGGAACCACCCTAATTTACGGAGTTCACCACTTTTTAAAAACACCGTTAAAACAACTAAAGACGGCAGTACTTGTTAACAGAAATCACAAAAAATATCCCGTAAAAGCAGATTATAAGGGCATTTCTCTTTCTACTTCATTACAAGAACATGTACAGGTTGAATTCAAATCTAAAAATGATTCTGTTTACCTAGCGGAGTAGTTCTGTTATGTTCTTCATCACTTCTTCAGGTGTTTTACCATCGCTGAATATCTTATGTGCGGCCTGAGAATAGTAGAAACTTCTTTCAAACAAATGCTTTCCAATAAATTCGGACAGCTCACTTTTAGGAATATTCTGAAGTAAAGGTCTATTCGCTTTTTCAACCGACAACCTTTCAACAAGCTCAGGTATAGAAACTTTTAAATAAAATGCATTTTGTGTTTTCTCTACGATTGCTTTCATGTTATTTGCGTAACAAGGTGTTCCTCCTCCTATAGACAAAACAAAGTCATCTTTAGAATCAAGCAATAGGCGTAAACTTTCGGCTTCCTTTTTTCGAAAGTAGATTTCCCCTTTTTCTTTGAAAATCACAGTAATAGGTTCTCCTTCAGCTTCTTCTATATATGCATCTAGATCTAAAAAAGTATAGTCTAGGTGCTCTGCTAATAACTGTCCAATAGTAGACTTTCCGCTTCCCATATACCCCAATAGAACGATTTGCATGCTTCTTGTTTTTGTAAAATTCAGCTAATTAAAATTGATTTCAAAAAGAATTCTAAATTTCTCTCAAAATCTTCTTGTGAAATAAATTAATGCACTTATATTTGCAGCCGCTAAAGGGAAATTTTAGCATTGAT
>CALHCJ010000255.1 GCA_937936275.1 uncultured Flavobacteriaceae bacterium | reverse complement strand
CAAGCTGGTGAGATTGTTGGAGGACCTTTCGAGTTCTGTGTAGACGGATCTCCGGATATGGTTTCTGGCCTTTCACTTACTGGTGATCGTGTAGGTAGCTTAAGTTCTTGGGTCATCACAGATGATCAAGGAAAAATCTTAGGATTACCTCCAACATTAGAAGCCGTTGAAGGTGTAGATTTTGATGGTGCAGGTGCAGGTACATGCCTGATCTGGTATTTACGTTATGAAGAAGGTTTGGAAGGTTTAGCTCCAGACTTAAACGCAAACAACTTATCTGGTACTTTTGATTTATCCAACCCTGTAGAAGTAGTACGTAACAAAACAGAAGGTGGAACGCTAACTGGTGGTCCGTACTATTTCACAGTAGATGGCACCCCTGATATGGTTTCAGGTATTGCTTTAACAGGTATGCGTTCAGGTACAAACAGTATATGGATGATTACTGATGAGGATGGTAAAATCTTAGGCTTACCACCAAGTCTTGCAGCTGTTGAAGGTGTAAACTTTGACGGAGCAGGAGCAGGAACATGCTTTATCTACCACTTACGTTACGAAGATGGAATCGTTGGATTAGAAGCTGATGGTAATCGTGACGCTCTAGAAGGATGCTTTGATCTTTCCAATGCAGTAACTGTTGTGCGAAGTGAAGAAGTAATAGTAGATGGAGGAACCATCAGTGGTGGTCCATTTGAATTTTGTGTTGGTGATGGAGTTGCTGATAATGTTTCTGGTATAGAAGTCTCTGGAAGTATAGGAACCAATGCACAGTGGGTGGTTACTGATGAATCTGGAAAGATTTTAGGCTTACCACCAACGCCCGAAGCTGTTGACTTTGACGGAGCAGGAGCAGGGCTATGTCTGATATGGTATCTACGTTACGAAGATGGGCTTCAAGGTCTTGAAGCTGGTAATAATGCATTAACTGATTTGGTAGGTGTGTTTGACTTTTCAAATGAAATTCCGGTATATCGTAACCAACCCGAAGCAGGTGAGTTAGTGGGTGGTCCATATGAATTTATTGTTGATGGAGAGGTAGATAATGTAACGGATATTGATTTAATTGGTAATAGATCGGGAACAAACAGCACATTTATGATTACTGATGATCAAGGTAAAATCTTAGGGCTACCTCCGAGCTTAGAAGCTGTAAGAGGTGTAAACTTCGATGGTGCTGGTGTCGGTACATGCTTTATTTATCATGTTCGCTATGAAGATGGAATTGTTGGCTTGGAAGCTGATGGTAATCGTGACGCTTTAGAAGGATGTTTTGACCTATCAAATGCCATTGAAGTAGTTCGAGCAGCTGCTATAAGTGGTAAAACTGGGGCAACTCCGTTTCCAATTCCCGCAGTTGATGTACTGAATGTTTCCTTATCTGCTTTCGGAAATAGCGATGTTAATGTAACGATGATAGATTTGGCAGGTAATGCAATTCAAAGAAAATCAAAACAAGTTATCGACAATGCAATCTCTTTAGATGTAAAATCAATACCTGCCGGGCTTTATATTCTCAATATTAGCAATGCAGAAGGTAAAACCGTTTCTAAGAAAGTGATTATTCAGTAGAAGTTGTTTTAGGTAGTTCTGAAATCGTCTTCGGCTTAGTCCGGAGGCGATTTTTTTATATGCATTTCAGAAGTATCACAATAGAATTTAAATCTCACAAATCTGTTTCAACATATCCCAAAAACTATATATGTATGTTATAACGCTGTTATGTTGCCATGGTTTCTTTGCATTAAAATAATTAAACATAAAAATTACCATGAAAAAAATTAATTTCTTTAAAAGCATTTGCGCTGCAACCCTAATCTTCGGATTAATAGCCTGTGAAGATGATGATGATCAAGTTATTACAGTAGCGGAAGAGCCGGAACAAGAACAACCCCAAGAACAACCTATGTCTGAGGAAACAACTTCTGTGGTCATCAATGAAGTACGTTTTCAAGGAGAGGATACCATTGAATTATTAAACAACGGACAAGCTAGTATTGACTTGTCGAATTACTGGCTATGTTTAGGTCCTGGTCAGTATGTTCAAGTGGGCGGACTTACACCAGTTAGTGGTGAAGTCAACTTAGCTTCAGGCGAATATCTAGTTTTAAATTCTAATTTACCAGATAATGAAGGTGGCTTAGGCTTATACAGCACCAATGATTTCACTAACGCAGAAGCACTTGTAGATTTTGTACAATGGGGAGCAGCAGGTAGTGCTCGTGAAAATATAGCGGTAGCAGCAGAGCAGTGGATTGCAGGAGAGTTTGTTGCTCTTGTTTCTAATGCTAACAACGCCATCGCTTATGATGGAGAAGGAGATGCCGCTAGTGATTGGGCAGAAACAACCAGCCTAAGTTTTGGGGAAATGAACGTGATAACTGAGGCTATCACAAGCAGTTTTAACATTACCATTAGTAATATCATCAATTATTTAGGAGTCCAAATATTTAACACTCCCGATGGTGCCTCTGAACCAGGACCGGTTACAAGTGCTGGTGGCTCGTATTGGTTTGATTTTAAAGCTGTTCCTGGTTCGAAATTAAGCTTTGCTACTATGCAAGTTGTTTCGAATGATTGGTTCTATGCTCCTTCAGGGGTAGGGATTGACCTATTCGAAGAAGGAACTCCAGTAACAGGCGATATTACGAATCAGATTTATCTTTGGGATTCAGGTACAGAAGAAGAAGATGCTGCAACAATTACCTCGGTGCCAGGCGGTGCTGAAGCAGGGGAGCCCGATGATGATGATACGGTAAGAATTGTCACCACAGAGGTATCAAGTATGGTTAAGGTAAGCCTAGCCTATGACTCGACTACCAGATTATTTCGTTTAGTTATTACGAATTTAAGAGGCGCTGATGATGCAGAAGCCCCGGTGATTTTAGCACCCGGAATCAGTGTTATCCACGCCCAAGAGAACCCTTTATTTACAGAAGGAGAAGTAGATCGTGCCTTAGGTTTAGCTAAAATAGCTGTTCAAGGTAACCCTGCAGATCTTTTTGGATGGTTCACTGAAACTGGAAGTACTGGAGCACCGTTACGGTTGTCATCTTCGTTAAGCGTTTTTGCACCTGCAGTAGTTTATGCCTTTGATACAGAGAGTGATCCCGTGTTTACTCAAGGTGAGACTGCGATCGAAGGAAGTGGAATTGAAGAAAGTGCTGAAGATGGTAATAATCAAGTGATTTTTGACTACATCAATTCAACCTTAGATCTTCCAGTAGCGAAAAGCAATGAAGCAATGCCTATCGGTCCGGGTCAAAGCTTTACGTTTACTTTAGAAAATGTTCCTGTTGGATACAAGTTCGGATATAACACGATGCTTGTAAATACCAATGATTGGTTTTTGGCATATAATAATGCTGGTTATGAATTATTCAATGAAGATGGAACTGCGAAAAGTGGAATAGGCGCCACAGAAAAATCTTATCTATATGATGCAGGTACTGAAATAGATCAAGAAGTAGGTTTTGGTGCTGATCAACCCATGCGCCAAGCAGGACCGAATTCGGGTGCCTCAGACGAGAATAACAGTATTCGTAGAGTTGGTGAAATAAATGACGTTCAATTTGGCAAAGGGCTCATCATTTCACCAGCGGGAGTCGTAGGTTATGAAGATCCAAGAGGAGGGTACAACCTAGTAAAAGTGACAATTACCGCAAATTAAGAAAGATATTGTTTAGTGTTTGGTTGATTGAAAAAGCCTTGAGACATTAAGTTTCAAGGCTTTTTATATGTTTCAGGATGGCAAATCTACTATTCCCATGAATCTATATGATCCATGTCATCAAATTTATATTCACCAACATGTTCTTTGCGGTATTTGATAAGAATTAGCGTTAAACTAATCAGCACTACGTATAAAATAAGTATAAGCACACCGAGAGGTAAAAATAAACCGGGCATCACATGACTTTCATAATCAGAATATGTTGATAAGACATATATACTTTCGAAAGTTTTATATGCGTAAACCAAAAGGAGTCCGTACAAGGCGTACTCAAGATTCCGCATCGGTAGGTCTGTCTCCTCATGCTCGGTAGTCTTAAACCATAAAACATACAGAAAAGTAAAATGTACGATTGCTAAAACGGGTAGAATATAATTACTCACCTTAAAAAAATAGAATTTATTGGTATAAGGACCATAAAAGTTGAATATGATCAAGAATCCTAACACAACCGCAGAAAGTATCAAACTACGCTTTAGAGTTAAAATTTGCAAAATAGACTTCATAATATCGGTAGGTTTCAGGCTTTGGGGGACCCATTTGGTTTTATAAAACGCCCCTTTATTTCCTTTTATTGGAAATATTCGATGAAGCGCACAAATTGTTGAGTATACCCTAAAACCTGTTGCGAAAATACTTTTTTAAGCTGAAAATTAAGTTTGCTATCTAATCCATTTTCGTTCTTCGGCTATTCTAGCTAAAATAATTAATAAGCCACTAACGATAATCACTACTATTGGCAATATGGTGCCTTGGATCATATCAAAAACTTCAGTAGCATCAGTCATAAAAAAATAATATAAAGTTCTAGCTAAAACGGCAAGAAGGGATAACACGAATACTGGCTTCGCCCATTTTTTTCTTATTAGGAGTCCAATACAACCTAAAGCCCCTGCGAAAACACCTATGGCATAAGCAGCCGTTAGCCATGTTGGTTGGGTTTCAAAAATAGCCTTTTGAGCCTCAGAGTAAGAAGCCATCATTTCATCTTTCATGTAAGCATCCATGAGATATGCATAAACACCCATTAAATTCCAAAGAAGTGCTAAAACACTTACAATCCAAAACCACATGGGTGGTTTTGTAGTTTCATTAGCTGTCATAATAATTGGTTTTGTTGATTAAGTACTCAAAGTACAAAAAAACCAGATATAGTGCCTCCATATTTTTTTATGGCGGTATGAGGGTTCTCCAGTTCGAGAAATAGTACATTTATGATGGATTATTTTACTCATGGAAAAAAGAAGATTTTATTACCTAATTCGACTACAGTATTTAGGTTTTAGGTTTAGCGGATGGCAAAAACAACCAGGTCAAAAGACCATTGAACAAATGCTTCTAAAAACCTTAAAGTTTGTGCTGCCCAATCAGAAAATTAAGATTTTAGGTGCGGGAAGAACGGATGCAAAAGTATCTGCTTTAGATGGTGCTTTTGAGCTGTTTACAGAGTATCGGGTTCACCAACTAGCCCCTTTTATAGATGTTTTGAATAAAAACCTCCCTCCAGATATTCGAGTGACAGAAATTAGAGAAACCGATAAAACATTTAATATTATACAAAACAGCAAATTCAAAGAGTATGTGTATTTATTTGCATTCGGAGTCAAAAGCCATCCTTTTTCGGCTCCCTTTGTGACTACTATTTTGGACCAGTTGGACTTAGAGCTCATGCAAGAAGCTACAAAACTATTTGAAGGAGAACATAATTTTTCTGCCTATACCGCTAGAATACAAAAAAATACGCGGTCGGTGAGAACTATAGATAGTTGTCTCATTCGGCGTAATGAACTATTGAAAGCTAATTTCTTTCCAGATGAAAGCTATGCGCTACATGTTACCGGTAAAGGATTTATGCGATATCAAGTGCGGATGATCATGGGTGCTTTAATACAACTTGGCAAGGGAGCGTTGACTTTGACCGATATTGAGAACTCCTTAAAAGCAGATAGTACTATACAATTGACTTACGTTGCCCCAGGCTCAGGACTCCTTTTGAATTCCTTAGAATTCGAATAATTTAAAAAATAACTTTAGTACTTTTAATTCAAACCAAGTATAATGCAAATCAAAAAACCAAAACCATTCAACGGTAAACCCAAGATTTCTAGAGCGAATAAAAAGGTTGGAAAAGCCCCAGGTACCGTTACATACTTGGGATATCGAGAGAAAACAGATAGTGTAATTCACGTCATTAATTACGATGAGGATTCTTTTGATGAATTTTATCCTAAGAATATTGAGGAGCTGATAAGATCTAAAGACAAGAAGGAAACCACTTGGATGGACGTTGTGGGAATCAACGATGAAAAATTTATTGAAAACCTAGGTAAGCGTTTAGATTTAAATACCCTTTTATTAGAAGACGCCGTGAATACACAACAGCGCCCTAAGGTAGATGAATATGAAGATCATATTTTCGGAGTTTTTAAAATGTTATACCTCGATGCTGATAAGGTCTTGGTGAACGAACACGTCGCCATGGTTTTGTTTAAAGATAGTGTTCTTGTGTTTCAGGAATTAGAGGAAGACGTTTTTGATGGGGTACGTAAACGCATTATGGCTGAGAAAAGTCGTATACGAACCAGAGGTGCAGATTACCTATTTTTTGCTTTGATAGATGCCTTGATTGATAATTACTTTTTCGTTCTAGAAAATATTCATGCTAAAATTGAGACCTTAGAAGAGGAAGTTTACGAAAATCCATCTCCAGATATCGCGCAACGTATTCAATTCTTGAAAAAGGAAGTACTAAAAGTACGCCGTTTTATTTTTCCTGTTCGTGACTTAGTAAGCCGACTAATTGATTCAGAAAGCGATCTTATTACCAAGGACACTAAAATTTATTTACGCGATGCTCTAGACCATTGTATTGAAATCAACGAAAGCCTTCAAATATATCGTGAAATGTCAATGAGTTTGATGGAAATGTATATGAGTACAATGAGTAATAAAATGAATGAAGTGATGAAAGTACTAACGATTATGGCCTCGATTTTTATTCCACTTACCTTCATTGCGGGTATTTATGGAATGAATTTCGACTATATGCCTGAACTTCATGCCAAAAATGGATATTTTATCGTTTGGGGAGTGATGATTTCGCTATTCATTGCAATGCTAGTGTACTTCAAGCGAAAGAAATGGTTATAACCACCAAAAATATACTACAAGCGAAGATTTTGTATCTTGAACAAAACTACCTTGCATGCCGTATTGGCTTTACATATTTCTTATTATTTTAGGCGTTTACGTTGGAATAAGTATTTTGCTTTACTTTCTTCAAGATTATTTAATGTTTAAGCCAGAGAAACTGGAAAAAGATTTCCAGTTTCACTATGAAAATCAAGAAATAGAGGAGTATAACGTAGAAACAAGAGATGGAGCTACAATCAATGGACTCCGTTTTAAAGTGAAAGACCCTAAGGGTATTGTTTTCTATTTAAAAGGAAATTCTAAGAGTATCAAAGGTTGGGGTAAATTTGCCGTTGACTTTACGCGCCTCGGGTACGATGTCTTGATGATTGATTACCGTGGATTTGGAAAAAGTACAGGGCGTCGAACCCAAAAGGCTATTAAACGTGATTTACAAGTAGTTTACAATAAGATTAAAGAGAATGCAGATGAAAAATACATCATTCTTTACGGTCGGTCTTTAGGCTCTGGTTTTGCCACAAAATTAGCTTCAATGAATCATCCCAGAATGTTGATTTTAGATGCGCCATATTACAGTCTCAGCAAAGTAGCAAAGCGATATATGCCTTTTATGCCCTTATCCATATTAATCAAGTTTCCTATGCCCACCTATAAATGGATGAAATATGTGGAGTGTCCCATACATATAATTCATGGCACAGATGATAAACTTATTCCCTATAAAACCAGTGTGAAATTATCGAAAATACGACCCAAACAAACTACGTTACACAGTATCATTGGTGGAGGACATAAAAATCTCAATACTTTTGAATCTTATCATAAGATATTAAGTGATATTATCACTACAAAACCAAAAAAAGTTAACTTGGAGGGCTCAAGTATTGACATAAAACATTCCTCTAAACCAGCAAATGCGAAGGCTTAAAAAGATTGGTATTATTCTAGGCGTTTTCTACATCCTATTAGTGGTTTCTGCTTACTATTTTCAAGAATATCTTATTTTCTTTCCTACCAAAATGCCCCCTCAGCATGAGTTTGAGTACTGCCAACCGTTTGAGGAGTTCTTTTTAAATACCGATGATGGTGCAAAACTAAATGCGGTACATATTCAAAACAACTCCACAAAGGGTGTGGTGCTCTATTTTCATGGAAATTCAGGAAATATTTCACATTTAACACATGTAGCCAATCTGTTAACACGCAAAGGTTATGATGCTATTCTAATTGATTATCGTAAGTATGGCAAGAGTACCGGAGACATGAGCGAAGATGCACTAAACCGTGATGCTCAGCTGTTTTATGATCATGCTTTGAAAAGCTACGAAGAAAATGAAATTGTACTCTACGGACGATCTTTTGGTACGGGTATCGCTTCACGTTTGGCTGCAAAAAATAATCCTTGTAAGCTGATACTCGAATCTCCATTTTCTAGTGCGGTGGACTTGGGTAAGCATCGTTTTCCAATTTTACCAGTCTCTTTGTTATCACAATTTAGATTTCCCTCTACGGAATATATGAAAGAAGTCAAATGTCCCGTCTTTATTTTTCATGGAACAGAGGATAGGGTTATTCCTTATAAATTTGCGAAAAAATTATATGCAGCTATCCCTGGTGATGGAAAAGCATTTTATTCTATTGAAGGGGGTGGTCATAATTACTTACAAGACTATGACGCCTTTAAAATAGGGATGGAAACTGCTTTGGAATAAAAAATTAATCAAATAACCCTGAAGATAAATAGCGGTCACCGCGATCACAAACTATAGAAACTATGGTTCCAGTATCTAAAGTTTCAGCTAGACGCAATGCGGCAGTAGCAGCGCCTCCGCTGCTCATTCCTGAAAAAATACCTTCTTCTTGTGCTAGTTTACGGGCCATATGCCGGGCTTCATCTTCACTAACCTCCATTACCTGATCTACCTTCTTCGGATTAAAAATTTTAGGTAAATATTCCTGTGGCCATTTCCGAATTCCTGGAATCTTGGAGCCATCGGTAGGTTGAACTCCTACAATCTGAATATCGGAATTTTGTTCTTTGAGGTACGTTGAAGTACCCATAATGGTTCCAGTTGTGCCCATCGAAGAAACAAAATGAGTGATTTTATGATTCGTATCCTCCCATATTTCAGGACCTGTAGTTTTATAATGGGCTTTCCAATTGTCATGATTGGCAAATTGGTTTATCATAATAAAACCATCCTCTTTTACTTTTGTTTCTGCATAATCACGGGCTCCCTCAATTCCATCGGGAGTCAAGGTAACCTTCGCACCATACGCTCGCATGGTTTGCACGCGTTCAATGGTAGAATTCTCGGGCATTACCAGTTCTATGCTTAACCCGTAAATTCCAGCAATCATGGCCAATGCAATTCCAGTATTACCACTAGTAGCCTCTATTAATTTTGAATTGTTATCAAAATCACCACGTTCGAGTCCACTTTTAAGCATGTTGAATGCGGCTCGATCTTTCACGCTACCACCAGGGTTGTGTCCCTCTAATTTAAATAATAAGGTAACATTCGGATTTGTATTTAAAACCTTGGAGCGTACTAACGGGGTATTTCCTATTAAGTCTAATAAACTATGAGACATTTGACTGTGTTTTAATTTTAATTTCAGGAGTATGGAAAACCTTAGAATTTGCCGGCACAGAATCTGTTAGCCACGCATTTCCTCCAATGATAGAGTTTTTTCCAATGACTGTTTCTCCACCTAAAATAGTGGCATTCGCATAAATCGTAACATTGTTCTTTATGGTTGGATGTCGTTTTGTCTTTTGCAGGTGCTTTGCAACAAATAGACCTCCTAAGGTAACTCCCTGATAAATTTTTACATGGTTTTCAATGACCGCTGTTTCGCCAATAACCACCCCTGTGCCGTGATCGATATGGAAAGAATTTCCAATTCGGGCACCCGGATTAATATCTACACCTGTCTGTCGATGTGCATACTCGGTCATTAACCTGGGTACCAAAGGAAAACCGATCGCATAAAGCTCATGTGCTAATCTGTAAATAGCAATTGCATAAAAGCCAGGATATGCCATATAGACTTCCTCAATAGAAAGGGAAGCAGGATCACAATTCACGGTAGCTTCCGCATCGAGATTTAACTTTTTAAGAATTTCTGGAAGCTTCTGAACGTAATTTTCCCAAACTTTTTTACATGGTTTTTCAGTATCCCAACAAGCGAGGTTCACTAAGGTGTCAAATTCCTTCTCTAACCGTTCTAAGTTCAATCCGACTGGGGTATCAATATCGAACAAGGTATAAAAAAGCAGATTGGTAAAAACTTCCGTTCGCTCTTTAAGTTGGTACCTGAGGTTGGGTTGTTTTTTGTGTTCAACGATTTTTTTTATAATCAAAGCTTTGTCCATAGATTAGGTAGATTAAAGCTCAAAATTAACTAATAATCTAGAAGTAAAACTTTTAAATAGTTAACTTTAGTGTAAATTTTCAAACCTTAAGTCGCATGGCGCTCCCCGTAATTACCAGAGACGTATTTTCTTTCTTAAAAAAGCTCGAAAAGAACAACAATAGAGAATGGTTTACAGAACATAAACCTGAATTCAAGGCATACGAAACGGCAATGAAGCAGGTTTTTAATGCGTTAGGAGAGGAGGTAAAACTTCATGATACGATTGAAAAAGTAAAGGTATTCCGAATTTATCGTGATGTTCGATTTTCGAAAGATAAAACACCATATAAAACTAGCTTTTCTAGCTCTTTAACAAGGGGAGGAGCTCATTTAAGGGGTGGCTATTATACACATATTCAGCCTGATAGAAGTTTTATTGCTGCTGGCTTTTGGCAACCAAATAAAGAAGATTTACTGCGAATACGAAAGGAACTAGAACTTGATGCTTCGGAGTTCAGAACTGTAATTGGTCAAAAGAATTTTAAAACTATTTGGGGAAATTTGGAAGGTGAGGAATTGAAAACAGCACCTAAGGGCTTTGACAAAGAACATTCAGACATAGATTTAATTCGCAAAAAACAATTTATTTTTACCAGGAGTTTTACTGACAAAGAGGTTTTAGACACAGGCTTTATTCGAGAAATAAGTCAATCTTTCAAAACAATTCGTCCTTATTTTGATTTAATGAGTGATATTTTAACCACCAATCTAAACGGAGAATCACTTTTAAACTAGCATTGTTTTTTCGAAATATTGAATTTGATCTTGAATGCGTTTAATGACCATATTCATCATACGTTTATTTAATGCCGAAGAACTATTGACATAATTTTGATATTCCTCTATTGTAAATTGACCAATCACCATGCCCTTCATCGAATTTCTCAGTTTGAGATCTTTTTGTATTGCATGGGTAACATAATGCATTCTTTTTTCTATTGTAAGTTCATAAAACGTGTTTTTACGTTTGGAAATATAATTTTGAAAAACTACCAATAACAGCTCATTCTGTAATTTGATAATTGGGCGAAGGGTAACATTTTGAAAACGTTCATCTTCACTCGTTAATTCTGATATTTTTGCGGATGAAATTTGAGGTCGTACTTTTTTAAGATTAGAAGATCTTTCACTCATCTTGTCGGGTTTTATCCAAATTTAGAAAATACGATAGCCTTATATTGGGGTGTCACATATTCTTTTTAACCAGTTTATGAACAAAGGTTCGTAACTCCTTTAATTATTATTAATTTTAAACAAATTCAAGCTTATGAAATTTGGAAAGGTTGAGCGACCTGAGATCATAGATTTTACTATTCCTGAAGACCACCCTCAAACAGAGGTTGTTCTCAACAAAACAAAGAAAGTTGGAGAAACTAATATTTTCGTAGGCTGTGCCAAATGGAATAGGCAAGATTTAAAGAACTTTTATCCAAGAGGAACAAAAGATGAATTAGCCTACTATGCCACTCAATTCAATTGTATTGAATTGAATGCCACTTTTTATAGAATATTTCCGGCTGAAACGCATCAAAAATGGTATGATAAAACGCCTGATAATTTCAAATTTTTTCCTAAAATTGTTCAGAATGTAAGCCACTTAAGACGTTTAAATGATGAGGCGTATCCCATTCTAGATCAATATCTTAACGCGACTTCAAACTTTAAAGATAAGTTAGGTACCATATTTTTACAGCTTCATAACAATTTCGGACCAAAAAATTGGGATCGCGTAGTACGTTTTGTCAAGTATTGGCCTAAAGAATTTCAATTATCAATGGAGTTTCGGCATACAGATTGGTTCAATGATAAAAAGGTAGCTGAAGAATTATATCATCTTTTAGAAGAAAATAACATTTCAAATACACTAGTAGATACGGCAGGAAGACGAGACATTATGCATATGCGCTTAACTAAAAATGAAGCTTTTATTCGATATGTTGGATCTAATCACCCCTCTGATTATGATCGTTTGAATGACTGGGTAGATAAACTCGCCGATTGGAAAGCAAAAGGATTGAGAAATATCCATTTTTTTATTCATCAGAACATGGAATTAGAATCTCCATTATTATCGGTACATTTTATTAAGAATTTGAACAAGAAATTGGGAAGCAATCTTCATATCCCTAAAACGCTTGGAGAATCGGGCCCAACACTCTTCTGAGACTATTTCTTTCTTAACTTTGTAGTCTAAATGTCTACAGATGAGATTTCATACTAGAAAATGGGTAAAGCCAGAAGATTTAAATGCTAATGAAACACTTTTCGGGGGTAAGTTACTCGCTTGGATTGATGAAGAAGCAGCCCTTTATGCGATCGTTCAACTTGAAAACAAAAGGGTTGTCACAAAGTATATGTCAGAAATTAATTTTATGAGTTCTGCCGAAAAAGGAGATATTATCGAGATTGGTATTGAAGTTGTCAAATTCGGAAAAACCTCGTTAACCCTAAATTGTGAAGCAAGAAACAAAATGACAAGAGAAACTATTGTCACTGTAGACAATATTATTTTAGTCAATCTTGGTGAAAATGGTAAACCCCAAGCACATGGTAAAACTAAAATAGAATACGTAAAAGATCGTTTAGCAAAGGATGAGCAGATTTAACCTGCCTGAATCGTTTTAGCAATTGCTTGTACTTCGTCCAATACACGCATTAAATTACCGCCCCATAATTGGGCAATTTCGTCTTCAGTATATCCTCTTTTAACCAATTCTAAGGTTACATTAAAGGTTTCCGAAGCATCTGACCATCCCTC
This sequence comes from uncultured Flavobacteriaceae bacterium, assembly GCA_937936275.1. Taxonomy (GTDB): domain Bacteria; phylum Bacteroidota; class Bacteroidia; order Flavobacteriales; family Flavobacteriaceae; genus Maribacter_C. The sequence goes on along the minus strand of CALHCJ010000255.1, from coordinate 22,352 downwards.
AATACCTCCTCCACCGTCAAAATCAGAACTTATTCCCACGTGATCAATACCAATTAGCTTTACCATATAATCAATATGGTTTACGAAATCAGAAACGTCTACAGCCGGAGGTAGACCTGCCATTGTTTTGGTCTTTTCTTTAACAATTTTATTCATTGCTATATATTTATCGATATAGGCCTCGCGTTCATCGTTAGGTAAAGACATGATGTCTTTTCGCTCTAACCACTTCACTCCTAAAGAATCCATTACCTGCTTTTCTATTTCTTTAATTTTCTCATTTCGAGCTTCATGCTTCTCTGTATTTAAATAAGAACTAAAAGCCACAGTTTGTACAACACCACCATTTTCTTTCATTAACTTTAGCTGCTCGTCATCTAAATTTCTACTGTGGTCGCACAAAGCTCTTGCTGAAGAATGGGAAGCTATGATTGGTGCCTTAGATAAGGCAATCATTTGTTTCATAGCTTCTTTAGATGGGTGGGAAACATCGATCATAATACCAAGTCTATTCATCTCTTTTACAGCGTCTTTACCTAAATCACTTAAACCATTATATAACCATACGTCATCAGCTTCTCCGGTATTTGAATCTGAAAATTGACTATGTCCATTATGTGCTAATGATATATATCTAGCACCCAATTCGTAGTATTTTTCAAAATTTGATAAGTCCGTTCCCATGGGGTATGCATTCTCAACACCAATCATAGCCACCTTTTTTCCGGCAGCATCAATTCGTTTTACATCGGCCGAGGTTAAAGCAAGTTCAATTTTTTCTGGGGCAATTTCTTCACAAAGTTTGTGAATAGCATCAAACTTTGCCATGGCATTGAGTTTTGCCTTATCATAACCCGCTGCAGTTAAAGTATCTTGGCCTGTATAAACAATTAACCAAGCCACATCTAATCCACCTTCTTCCATTTTTGGAATATTGATTTGTGTATCTAGACGCTGGGTATAGTTTATACTATCCGTAAAATTTTTAATATTTATATCATCGTGGGTATCAATGGTAATTACTTTTTCATGAATCAATTTTGCACGCTCTTCTATGCTCATTTCTGGTTTTTGTTGAGTTTCTCCGCAGGCAGTGATGATTAAAATGGGTAGTAAAAAAAGTAGTTTTTTCATGATATTAAGATTTACACACCTACAAATAAAGCTATTTGACAACACTTATGGAAGCATAGGTAACATTTAATTGTATCCCCTGCTTTATTTAGAGATTTTTAACATGTACGTTAACTAGTGATTTAGTGAGTAGATTTCATTTGTTGTAGCATGCTTCACTAATTAATTTTAAAAAGACTCCCCCAAATTTGAAACCGAAAGACCTACTTTCTCAATTATCATCGTTAGAGTATTCTTTGAATGATTTTTCATTTGAAGAACTTAGCGCCTCCGAAGCTTCACTGTTGAAGAAGTCTTTTGATGCTTTCAGACAACATCTCGAAGAAAAGATATTTCAGCCTACCAGCAATACTATTAGAATTGATAACAATGACTACGGAGATCATAAACAGGTGAAAACAGAGAAACAAGACAATAACCTTAAAGACGCAAACTTACGCATCGCAGAAGTAAGCCATGAAATACGCACCCCATTAAACGGAATTATTGGGTTTAGTGATTTGTTGAAGGAAGATAGCTTGACCGAATTACAACTTGAGCGCGTCAATGCGATTCAGACAGCATCTTATTCTCTTTTAGAAATTATTAATGAACTGTTAGATTATTCCAAACTTTCCGCGGGACTGGAAAAATTTGAGTTTGTTGATTTTAACCTTAATGGCTTAGTGAATGACGTGATGTATTTATGCAACACATTGATGACAAACAGTTCTGTTTCACTAGAAGCTAGCATCGATACCAATATACCGACTACGCTCATAGGTGACCCGTCAAAACTTTCTCAAGTACTATTAAACTTGCTTAACAATGCGATAAAATTCGTTGAGGAAGGAAGTATAAAATTAAATATTTCATTAAAAAAACAAAAAGCGAATATTCATTTTCTAGAATTTGAAATTGTAGATACTGGAATAGGCATATCCGAAGAAAATTTAAAACACATTTTTGATTCTTTCCAACAGGCCGAGAAAGACACTTATGTGAAATACGGTGGAACTGGACTAGGATTAAGTATAGTAAAACAAATTATTGAAAATCAGGGTGGAGATATTGCAGTCTCTAGTAAGCTTAATACAGGTACTACATTCAAATTTTTATTACCATATGCCGAAGGTAGCTCCGAAAATGTTTTGATAACAAAGAAAACAGCACCTAATGATACTAAGGAATTATCAGTGAAAGGCATGCAAGTTTTGGTTTTTGAAGATAATACCTTGAATCAAAAGCTTATCGAACAACGCTTAAAATCATGGGAATGTATACCTCATGTTACAGATAATGGTCTTTATGGCCTTCATATTTTAGAAACACACACCATCGATATGGTTCTCATGGACCTTAAGATGCCCAATATGGACGGTTTTGAAATCACCAAGCGCATCCGAAATTTTAAAAACAAGAAAATAAGTCAAGTCCCCATAGTAGTATTGACAGCCGATTTTACCATTCAAGACCAAGAAAGGAGCAAGGAATACAAAATAAATGACTTCATTTTGAAGCCATACGCCCCTGATGAATTAAAATCGAAACTAATTAAAAATCATAAATCTATGAAAACAACCTTAAGACTTGAGTCTAAAGTAATCAATCCTGAAGCCGAAGTCTATCCCGACGCAACGAAGGTCAACCTCGCGGTAATTCTAGAAGATTGTATGGGACAAATTGATTTGCTAGAAGAATTGATAATTCTATACAAACAAAATGCTTTAGAGTTTATGGGTGTTATCCGAATGCATTTAGAAACTGAAAACATGGATATTATGGCGAGTGCTGCCCATAAAATCAAATCAGGTTTGGCAATGATGCAATCGGAAAGTCTTCATCGTATCGTTGTTCAAATGCATGGTATTTGCAAAGCGAATGGAGATAGAAAACACTTGAAATTCTTATTTGATTGCTTCGTTAAAGAATATCCAATAGTTGAAGCCGCTATTGAGGAACAGGTTAAAGCACTAAAAAAATAATAGCTAAATGAATAAGAAAAGACTTTTACTTGCCGAAGACGATGAGCTCTTAGCTTCATTATTGAATTTTCGACTGATCAAAGGTGGTTATGACGTACAAATAAGCCGTGATGGTAGAGAAGTAAAAGAACATCTTGCTCAACAAATACCTGATATAATCGTAAGCGATATCATGATGCCTTACTTTTCTGGAATGGAACTTATTGCTTACGTGCGAAAAGAACTAAACTCCCAGGTACCCATCATTATAATTTCCTCAGCAGGGAATGAAGAAAATGTGCTGAATGCCTTTGAATTAGGCGCAAACGATTTTATCCCAAAACCGGTTAGTCCTTCTGAACTATTGGTTCGAGTGGCAAGAGAACTGAATAAAACATGAATTGATACTTTATAAATCTACATATAACCTACTAGCGATTACAGCCCCAAAAATCCACACAGATTTACTTTGGGACTTGTCATTTCTATTCATAGGCTTATCTGTAATATATTTTTCACTTGTTTTCATTCATAAAAAAAGGCTTAAAGCCCGATTAGAAAAGATCAAGCTACGCAAAAATGAGCTTGCACCTATGATCAGTGAATTTTTGTTTTACGAAGATGATGCATCAAAAGAAGACAAGACACACTATCTGAACTTAAAAGTTGAGATTAGAGATCTTATTAAAAATTCATTCAACAGAAAAGTCCTATCTGATGTACTTCTAGATTTACGTAAAGATTTATCTGGAGACACTCAAAAACGTCTTTTCGGATTATATCAAGACTTAGACCTACACAAAGATGCGTTCAAAAAACTGAAAAGTTGGCGATGGGAAGTTGTGTCGAAAGCTATTCAAGATTTGACCAAAATGCAAGTGTCTGAGGCCTACGGTTTCATAACAAAATTCATTAACGACAAAAGATCAACGATTCGAAAGCAAGCTGAAATTGCCACAGTTACCCTTAAATATGAAGGTATCAATTACTTTCTCGATAGTACAAAATATAAGATATCAGAGTGGCAGCAATTAAAATTGTTAGATGTAATTCGAAACCAAAAAGATTACAACCCTCCCTCTTTTAGTGCCTGGCTGACATCATCAAACAATCACGTTGTACTATTTGCACTTCGACTTATAAAGTTTTACCATCAAAACAATGCGAATGCTTCACTCGTAGAATTACTTAAACATAAGAACTCAAATATCAAATTGGAGGCTATTGCATGTATCAAAGAGTTTCACGTTCAGGAGGCTATGGACACTCTAAAATTGATTTTTTGGAAGAGTTCTACAGACTTAAAGATTGCAATTTTAGATGCAATTGGAGATCTAGGGATTGAGGATGATATTGCTTTTCTTGAATTAATTGATAAAAAAGTATCCAATTTTGCTGTAAAAAGTAAAGCGATAAGCGCTATCAATGCAATATCTCCCGAACGTATGCTGCCCACAAAAGACATAGTGGATGCTTCAAGAAATATAATCCCTGATGATTTACCCATGGAGATTGAAACTGTTCAAGATGATATAAGCGAAGGCGATACTGAAGAAAAAACCGTTTCCGAAGATCGTAATTCCGACATCTCGAACAAACAGGAAAAACTCAAATCGAAACCTGAAGTAGAGCCAGATGTAACCGTTTTTGATGCCCCAAAATTAAGTGTCAAACCTGAGGAGGCTTTAGAAATGCAAAAAGAGGAAAGAGAGCAACAAATACCAAAAACGGTGGAAGATATAGCGATTGAATATGAAGAAGTACTTGTAGAAATTGACATCGAAAGAACGGAAAAGCAGGAGCCTGCAACAGTTTCAACGGTAAACCTCGATTTCTTACCTATTGTAATGTCAAAATCAACTGGAGTAGAAGAAAAAATTTATCAAGATTTCAAGACCGACCTTTCAGTTGTTAATGAATTAGTGGTATCATATGAAGTAGAGCGCTCTCATGAGCAAGACAACTCTGAGCCAATAAATGAATTTAAAGAGGATGAATTAGCATATTCGCATCATCAACTAACCATAGAAGATATTGCTTTTCTACCTATTGTTGTAGAAAATAACAGTTTGGCGGAAGAATCAGTTAACAATTCTTCAAAATCACAGAGATCGGATGCATTATCTATAACAGTACTATTTGAAGAGGTATCTGCTTCTAGTGATAAATATCTTGCCGCTAACCTCAATATGAACACATTCGAACGTTACAATACTCCCGAAATTTTAGCTCTTAAAACTACTTATGAAGAAGTAGCCGTCCCACACTCTAAACCTGAGGATATTTTAAATTTTGAAGTAATAGACCCTGTTTTTCTTTCTGTTCTAGTAAAAGAAATGAAAGATGAACCTATGAACGTACAGTTCAATACGAATACCACAAAAACAAAAACAGATGTAGAGATGACACCTCAAGATGAAGCAAGGTTCAAAAAAATTATCAATTCCATTATTCACCTAGAAAGCAAAGAGCATAATGAAGACCACAACCATACATCAAAAGAATCTTCTTTGACCCCATCTGATAATGATATTGATATCACGTTTATTCCCATTGTTGAAGAAGTTCGTAATAAAGAACCGAACCCATCAGAAGACGTACCAAATAACGAGGAATCAAAAGTAATATCTTCTACAAAGCTTAAGATTCCCAACGCAATTATATCAGATCAAATCGTTGATACCCCTTATTTTATCGAAGATAATTCAGAAGAATCAACAATGCAATTACTAGACGATCTTGATGAAATGGGAGATGAACGCGAGATTCCTTTATTGAACGAAATGTTGGTAAATGTAAAATATAAGACCGTATCTGCTCGAATTGAAAAACTCATTCAACGCTTTAAGATAGTAGAAGAGAAAGTAAGCCCTATCATAAAGTCTACTAAAGATATTCAACTTAAGCCATTTAATGTCTTCGAAGATCTATTTCGAGTTTGTGATCCGGAATCGAAGCTCATCTTACTTGATGAAGTAGCTATTGTTGGAGATGTGGGAGACATTTCATTTTTAGAGGATCTATTGGATGATGAAAACAAGCTTATCAGGGAAAAATCGGAACAAGTTTTAATTGAACTTAAAACGAACCTTGGTCTGTCTAGTGAAGAAAAGCTAGATGCCATGAGAGAAAATAAATCACAAACTTTCAAACCTGTTTCCAAGAATGTAAAGGATGCGCAAGTGTACACGTCATTAATGGAGGAATTGGAAATTGAAACCACTCAGCCCTCCTCTGGGTTGTTCGATGTTGCTTTTGATTTAGAATTTTCAGACGACCTTCAAGAAAACTCTAAAAACCAGCCTAAAAAACCAAATCAAGATTCTATTATGAATCAAATTTGTTCTTTTTCATCTAAAATAATTAACAAATTTAATGGATAGCGGACTTTTTAGCACCCTGTTAGAGTATATAAACATTGTGTTTTTCATGTTTACAGTGGTGCTATTCTCTATGTTCACAGCAATGGCGTATTTCGCCACTAGAAATTCCATTCACTACAGAAATAAGAATAGTTTCAATGACCTCTCAAAGGTCATGGCATCTCCTTTAGCACCGAGTATTACCATTATAGCTCCGGCATATAACGAGGGTATGACTATTGTAGAAAATATTCGTTCGTTAATGTCCCTTCGTTACGTCAACTTCGAAGTCATGGTAGTCAATGATGGTAGTAAAGATGATACGCTCGAAAAAATGATTGAAGCTTATGATCTCTATAAAATAGAACAAAAAATCGATCCGAATTGGAAGAATAAAACCATTCGTGGCATTTATAAATCTCCTCATCGAGCATTCTCAAAACTTACCGTAATTGATAAAGAAAATGGCGGAAAGTCAGATGCTTTAAACACAGGCATTGCATTATCAACGAATAAATATGTTGGATGCATTGATGTGGATTGCTTATTACTTCCTGATGCCCTATTGCATGTGGTGAAATCATTTTACCAACGATCTGAAAAACAAGTGATTGCCGTAGGAGGAGTGATTAGGGTTGCAAATTCTTGCATTATTGATGGTGGAAAGTTAGAAGAAATTCGATTGCCTAAAAACTGGTTGGCTCGATTTCAATTATTAGAATATACACGCTCATTCATTTTAGGGCGAATGGCTTGGGGGCGCATAGATAGCCTTTTAATCATATCTGGTGCGTTCGGTTTTTTCGATCGTGAAATTGCCTTAGCCGTAGGCGGTTACGATACTAATACGGTTGGAGAAGATATGGAAATTGTTTTTAAGATGAGACGCTACATGCACGAGCGTAAAATACCCTATACCGTAGAGTATATTCCAGATCCGTTATGTTGGACGGAAGTTCCAGAAGATCTTAAGATTCTTGTAAATCAACGAGATCGTTGGAGTCGGGGAAATCTTGAAACCTTATTCAAACACAAAGACATGTTCTTTAATCCAAAATTTGGCAAGCTAGGCATGTTGAGCTATCCGTATTGGTTCTTTTATGAGTGGTTGGCTCCAATATTAGAATTTTTTGGGTTTTTTACCATCATTCTATTTTATTTTTTAGGAATTCTGAATTGGGATTTCTTTATCGCGATTACAGCAGCTGTTTATCTCTATTCCATTATGTTTTCATTTTATGCTATTCTTTGGGATGTATATTCCTATAACGAGTACAATAAAACCAAAGATATTTTAACGCTAATGTTCTGCGCAATAGTAGAACCTATTGTATTTCACCCCATTGTCGTCTGGTCTGCAATTCGAGGTAATTACAAAAAATTATTCAAGATTAAATCTGGTTGGGGGTCTCAAGTTCGAAAGGGATTCGCAAAAGCAACTTAAGATGCAGGTGGATAACGACATAACAACGCGTACTCAACGCAAAACATTAAGGGATTTCATTCCCTTGGTTCTAGCATTTTTTGGTGGTTTAGTAGTGCTCTCGATCTATCAAAATTTACGCCTTTATTTTAGCGGCGTATTAGACAGTGTTTTCAATAAAAGTTTCTGGTTACTAGTCTTACATCATACAGGTTTTACAGCTCTAGCGGCACTATTTTTAGCCTTTCTATTCAATTACCTAGAAAACCAGAAAGCTGGTTCAGGGGTAAAGATTATCAAAATTACTCTAATCGTTCTTTTGGGTATTGAAGGTTTTCTTATTGCCTTTTACGTGCAGAACTATGAAATTTTAGGAGTGGACATTTACGGAATATCAGACTCTGAAAATATTCGATTCTTTTTACTACCTATTGTATTGATGCTTTTACTTACTACATTAATTTTTCATTACCTGCATAAAGTAGCGGCTTCATTTTATACGGTAATTAGTAGAATGTATCCGTTTACTATTATTCTATTTAGCCTCTTTCTTGCTACACTCAATTCGGATAAAAAACCAGTTAATGAAAACAAAACGCAATATTTAATCAGCAGTATTGTACATAGCGTATTCGATTTTAATACTTATGATGGTAAGCTTGAATATCCTTTATTGAAACCCTATAAAAAAGATAACTCGCTGGTCTCACATTTCAATTTAAAAGAACAGAAACCAGATATTGTTGTTTTAATAATTGAAGGTTTAGGATCAGATTTTATTGGAGATAAATCCCGTTTTAAAGGCTTTGCGCCCAAACTAGATTCCCTAAGGAAAAAATCGTTGTACTGGAAAAACTTTGTAAGCAATAGTGGAACGGGATTTGCATCTTTTCCGATGATTGTTGGCTCTTTACCTTTTGGGGAGAGTGGATTTACGAATATTAAAAATTTTACGAATCGGCATACCCTTTACAGCATACTTAAGAAGAATGGATATACAACATCTTTTAACTATGGAGGCAATAGTGCTTTAAATCATATTGATAAATTTCTGGATGAAGAACGGGTCGATTTTATCTTAGATAGAAATGCATTCGGAACTGATTACCAACTTCAAGAAGAAGATGCAGCAGGTATCTCTTTAGGATATGCAGACGATCAGCTTTTTAAAAAATGGAATTCACAATCCTTTGCGTCGACCGATCCTAAGTTTAATGTCTTTTTAACCTTAAGTACCAAGAATCCGTTTTTAGTCCCAGGCAGGAAACGATTAGAGTCTAAAGTAAAACAACTACTCCCTAAACTTGAACTATCTAACCAAGCAAAACGACTAATCAGAAAGAATGAAGAAGTGTTCGCAAGTATGTTGTATGCCGATACTGCCATTTATAATTTTATTCAAGCATACGAAAAACGTCCAGAGTTTCAGAATACAATTTTTATAATTACTGGAACCCATAATTTAACCGACCTACCACAAGTAGATGAGCTGGGAAGGTATCGTGTTCCGTTTATGATATATAGTCCTTTACTTAAATCTACAGGAACTATAAATACTTTGGCATCACATGCTGATATTGCCCCATCGCTTGTTTCGCTCTTAGATGTGAACTACGAATTAAACATACCTAAACAAGTTGCTTGGCTAGGAAATTCTCTGATAACCAACAGAACCTTTAATATTGAAAAAAATATTCCTTTATTTCGGGATATCAATAATATACAAGATTTTATTAAAGGAAAACATTATGTGTCTAGTAGCGAATATTATCAACTCGATAAAGATATAAATTTGTCCTTATCCGAAGATGAGGATTCGATAGTAAAACTAAAAAACAGTTTTAACTATTTTAAATCTATAAACAAATATATCACTGAGAATGACAAAATTATTCCCCAGTCTGAGTCTTTGTTAGCCTCTACTAAAACGGACTTTTCTAAAACAGAAATAATTTGGGTGGAAAGTGTTTTCAATGGAATTGATTTCGATAATGCATACAACACCGCAAGAAACTTGGCCTTTGATAAAGACTGGGATCGTGCTTTGTTGCTTTGTAAGTACATTCTCAATAAAACCCCAAGACACGCGGATACTGAAATTTTAATGGGTCGTATTTACTCTTGGCAGAAGCAGTACACCCAATCAGAAGAAGTTTTAAAAGAAGCTATTCGGAAATATCCCAAGTATGAAGATGCATATGCCGCTTTATTAGACACCTACTTTTGGGCAAATACCAATGAAAAGACACTCGCCTTATTAGATGCAATAGAACGGAACGGAATTAATACTGAGAATGTAAAGCAAAAAATAACACGGGCAAAACATCATATTTCTAAAGAATCAACGTTAGGTATAAACCCAAACCCACCAAAAGAGAACTTAATAACTACCACAAGCAACGAATGAGATTACAAAAAATCTTACTTTCATTCATGATGCTCGTGCTGGGTTGGTCAGTTAACGGACAAGACTTGGCCTATTCGGGTAATCCTGACACTTCATTTTTTACGGCTCGAGACTTAGCTTTTGCTGGTCATAGAACCGTTGCTCGTGACACTTTAAATCATATTTTAACTGAATATCCTGAATATACCGATGTACGTAGCTTACTGGCTAAAACCTTAAGCTGGGATGGCAAATACGACGAAGCCCGGAAACATTTTAACAGAATAACCTCCGAAGAAAGGAAAAATAAGGAGGTATGGACTGCCGCTATTAAAAATGAGATATACGCAAAAGAGTTTTACATTGCTTTAGGTCTAACCAACAAAGCTTTATCTTTTTTAGACGGAGATGAAGATCTTTTACAATTGAAGTCAGAAATCACTAGTCAAGTTTACGCAAAAACTGAAAGTGTCGAGGAGACTCGCAAATATTACAATAGAATAACTTCTAAAGATCGTGGCAATAGAAAAGCTTGGATCTCAGCCATCAAAAATGAAATAAACGCAGAAGAATATTATGTCGCTTTAGGTTTAGCGAACAAAGCGCTTAGCTTCTTAAAGGATGATGACGATCTAAAGGTCATGAAAGCTTATGCAAGCATGAAAATCAACCAACAACACGGCAAGGATGATCTGGATGGCGTAGAACTACCAGAAAAAGAAGTTAAGGAAGAAGAAAAAACCAAAAATAATCAGGTTACTATTTCAAACACGTTTGATGTTTTCGACAAGGTTTTTGACCCGATGATTTATACAAGTATTGAGTACAAAAGAGAAACTAAAGCAGGTTCTATAATACCAAGAATCAATTATGCCAACCGGTTTCAAACGCATGGTATTCAATACGAGGTTGATTTTTATCCTAAATTTTCAAAAACCTTTTATGGTTACCTTAATTACGGCTACTCTAGTTCGCCAATATTTCCTGACCATAGAGTAGGAGGAGAGTTGTATGCCAACTTCGCTAAAAAGTATGAAGCCTCTGCAGGTTTCCGTTATTTAGACTTCGCTGATGCGAATGCTATCATTTATACTGGTTCTTTTGGGTTATATTCTGGCAACTATTATTTTTCCTTACGACCATACGTCACACCAAATCCGAACGGAGACTTAGGCGCTTCTGGCGAGATTTTAGCACGTAAGTATCTTAAGGACGCAAACAACTATTTGGGACTCCGTGCCGGAATGGGCTTTCTACCTGAACTGAGACAATTGCGTTTTGGTGATGAGTTGATCGCAGAAACTTTACTCTATGTAGAATCACAACAACTGCAGTTCGAGTACCAATTCACAGGATGGGTAAATTCAAACAGCTATCGCGCTAACCTGGGAGTTTTAAGGCAAGAATTATTCTTCGACTCAGATAACTTCTATTGGGCCGTATCTGCTGGTATTACGGCACAAGTAAGGTTCTAAGCGGTCAAAACAATGATATTCTTTAATTTTTCTTTTGAATATTGTCAATAAATCCGACGTATGACATGCCCTAAAGATGAGTCAAGAAACCTTCACTAAGTCATTCATCGATTTCACAACAAAATTTAATAACTACACCACAATTAATTGTTTCGATCTCACGTTATAGATAAGTTAGTAGTATAATTATTGAACCCAAATCAAGTAATAAACTAAACCTAGCATTACCATGTTGTACGACACCTACGGGGAGGAATATTTAAGTTTCCTCCAAGAATTAAACGAAATCTTAAGTGTAAACGAACTAACCGAATTAGACTATATGTAGTCGTTCAGTGTTCTTAAAAAACCTAGTAGTTATGGCAAATCAAAATTCCGACAATGCAGCTTACATGAATTTCATTGAAACCTTGAATGAAATTTTGACAGATTCTGAAATTAATAAATTGAATTATTCTTAAACATTTTGGCATACCCAAAAAAAAGCACCTCGAAGTAAACTTCAAGGTGCTTTTTTTAAATCCAAAAGGAACTTAAACTATCCCAAGTATGTCTTCAACAATTTACTTCTAGAATTGTGACGTAATTTACGAATTGCCTTTTCTCGAATCTGACGCACGCGTTCTCTCGTCAAATCAAAAGTCTGTCCAATTTCAGCCAAAGTCATAGACTGTTGATCACCAATGCCATAATATAATTTTACGACATCTGCTTCACGTGGCGATAAAGTTTCTAAAGCACGAACAATTTCTGTATTCAGTGACTGCTGCATTAAGTCTTTATCTGGTCGTGGTGATTCGCCTGACCGCAATACATCATACAAGTTCGAATCTTCTCCTTCTCGTAAAGGCGCATCCATTGAGACATGTCGTCCAGAGTTTTTCATCGATTGCTTTACTTCACTTACCGTCATTTCTAACTCTTTGGCTATTTCCTCTGCAGATGGCGGGCGTTCGTGTGCTTGCTCTAAATATGAAAAAGTCTTCTTTATTTTATTAATGGAACCTATCTTGTTAAGTGGTAAACGTACCACTCTTGATTGTTCTGCTAATGCCTGTAGTATCGACTGACGAATCCACCATACGGCGTAAGAAATAAATTTAAACCCTCTTGTTTCGTCAAATCTTTTAGCAGCTTTAACAAGCCCCAAGTTTCCTTCATTAATTAAATCTGGTAATTTTAATCCTTGATTTTGATATTGCTTTGCTACGGATACTACAAAACGTAGGTTAGCGGTAGTTAGTTTTTCAAGAGCCCATTGATCACCGGTGCGAATGCGCTGTGCTAATTCTACCTCTTCGGCTGCGTTTATTAAATCAATCTTACTAATATCTTGCAAGTATTTGTCTAATGATTTGGACTCTCTATTGGTTACTTGCTTGATGATTTTTAGTTGCCTCATATATTTGTTTTGGATTTCGAAGTTCTACATCTTCTCATAATACATTTTTATAGCCTCTTTTCCAAAGAGATAGTCATAATCTTATACAAAATTTATTACAAAACATTGGGAATCCTAAATTTTATTAGGGTTTAGAACAGGTTATAAAATTGTTCGTTTGCAGTCCATATGGTTTATTGAAATGCATGTCCTATTTTTGAAAGACAATCTACAGGATGAGCAAAAGGGCATTACAGAAATATTTAAAGGAGCTAAAAAAGGGAGAATTAGAAGAACAATTGATTGATTTGTACTTACGTTTTCCTGTGGTGAAAGAATACTATGATTTTGTCTTTAATCCGAAGGAAGATAAGTTAGTACAAGAAGCTAAAACCAAGATTTCGAATGAATATTTTCCTTTGAAACGAAGACGACCCAAAGCACGGCGATCTGTAGCTCAGAAATACATAAAACATTTTAATAAGCTGGGGGTTGAACCGGCATTAATTGCTGATGTAATGTTGTTTAATATGGAAATAGCGCAATCCTATGCTCTAGAAAAAAACGTTCCGGATGCATTTTACAAAAGTATGTCCAACAGTTTTAAGGAAGCTGTTCATTTTGTTTCTACTAACGGATTGCTTCCAGAATTCAAAACTCGGATCATCAAAGTATACAGTCAAACACAAGAACAGCAGTGGTTGTTTGAAGAAGAATTCTCTAGAGCCTTAGATATCATCGATTAGAACCTTAGAAAATTAGATTGAACATGGGTATAGTTATTATTCGACAAGACGATAACATAGATATTTGGAAGAAAGCCTTGCAAAAGGCCGCTCCAGACTTGAAAGTGTATAGCTATTTGGAAGAACATCCGATAGCGGATATTGAAGTCGCTTTGGTTTGGAAACATCCCAAAGGAAGTTTAACTAAATATCCAAATTTGAAGTATATCGCATCGAGTGGGGCAGGAGTGGACTTTATTTTTGAAGATGAAACCGCACCTTCGCATCTTCCCATTACTAGGGTGGTTGACACAATGCTCGCTAGCGACATGTCAGAATATGTAATCGGAGCTATTTTTAGTCATTTGAAAAACTTCTACACTTATAAAATCAATCAAACCAAAGCACTTTGGAAACCACATGCTTACAATCGTATAGCTGATGTGAACGTCGGAATACTGGGATTAGGAGCCTTAGGAACTGTGTTGGCGAAAGATTTGATACAATACGGATTTCAAACACGAGGATGGTCCAATTCTGAAAAGGTCATCGAAGGTGTAACTACACTTGCAGGACAAGCAGAACTGAATGAATTCTTAACCGCTACTGAAGTTTTAGTCTGCCTATTGCCGCTTACGCAAGAGACTACCGGAATTTTAAACGAAAAACTTTTTAAACAATTACCTAAAGGTGCATTTATCATCAATGTAGCTCGCGGAGGACATTTAGTCGATACTGATCTAATTGATATGATTGATACAGGACATTTATCAGGAGCCACCTTAGACGTTTATCATCAGGAACCTTTATCCAAAGAGCATCCTTTTTGGAAACATGAGAAAATTCACATGACTCCACATTGTGCTAGTGTCTCTGATACAGCATCTGTAATACCCCAAATTGTGAATAACTATCGCAATATGAAGGCAAACAGAACCTTGTTCAACCTAATCTCTGCTAGCAAAGGATATTGAAAAGTGATCAAATCAGAATTCAAAAGAAATCAACAAATACGATGATTCCCAAGATATTATTTCGTTCAGGGATAAAAATCTGTTAGTTTTGCAAAATTCCCCTTACACCAAAACTTTTAGTCAATAATAAAGAAATAACCCTACTTGGAAGTACAAAAAGATACAAAAGAGAAAACGCTATACGATTATCAACTAGAGGATTTGAATACTATTTTCAAAACGCTAGATGAGTCTGAAGAGGGCTCAAACATCTTATATCAACTACCTACTGGTGGAGGAAAGACCGTAGTCTTTTCAGAAATTGCGCGCCGTTACATTGAACAAACTGGCAAAAAAGTTGTAGTACTGACCCACCGTATTGAATTGAGCGCACAAACCTCCAAAATGTTAACAGGCTTTGGGGTTCACAATAAGATTATCAATAGCGAGGTGAAAGAATTACGCGATCAAGATGAGTTTACTTGTTTTGTTGCAATGGTAGAAACACTCAATAATAGACTGCAAGAAGAAAAGGTAGAGATTAATAATATCGGACTCGTTATCATTGATGAAGCACACTACAATTCGTTTCGAAAATTGTTTAAATATTTTGAAAAGTCAATGATATTGGGGGTTACCGCAACTCCGCTAAGTTCTAATATTAAACTGCCCATGAAAGACAACTATTCGAAGTTGATAGTTGGGGAGTCCATTCAATCGTTAATCAAGAAAAAGTTTTTGGCAAAGGCAAACGTTTATAATTATGACGTTAGTCTTCAAAACTTGAAACTTGGCATCAGTGGTGACTATACCGTCAAGTCCTCGGATGAACTTTATGGAAATCAAAGCATGCTGGGCAAACTACTTGCAGCATACAATGAGATTGCCAAGGGAACTAAAACCTTAATTTTCAATAACGGAATCAATACCTCTAGATACGTTTATGAAACCTTTAAAAAGGCAGGTTATAATGTGCGACATTTAGATAATAAGAACAGTGCTGGCGAACGCCGTGAGATCCTAGACTGGTTTTCGAATACTCCAGATGCTATTCTTTCATCAGTAAGTATCTTGACCACGGGTTTTGATGAACCAACCGTTGAGACCATTATATTAAATCGTGCAACACGTTCATTGACCTTATATTTTCAAATGATTGGTAGGGGGTCACGTGTACTTCCAAACAAGAAGGAGTTTACAGTTGTGGATATGGGAAATAACGTCGCTCGCTTTGGAATGTGGAGTGCTCCAATCGACTGGCAAGAGATCTTCCATTTCCCAGACTTTTTCTTAGAGAACATCAAAAATGATGAAGATATAGAACGCGAGTTCGTTTATGAAATGCCTGCTAAATTGAGAGAACAATTCTCAAAGTCTGATAACATAGAATTTGATATTAAAGCGGAATATAAAAAGGTATTTGCAAAAGGTGGTAAGTCTAAACTAGTTTTAGAAAAAAGTATCGAGCAGCACGCTCAAATTTGTATGGAAAATGCTGAGGATGTTTTTGACGCCCGAATTTTAGCAAAGCAGTTGAAGGAAGAAATCTCGTATCGCGTACGTCAATATTCCTACTGTATCATGAATAACACCAAGAATTATAAGGAGTGGCTCGAAGAAGATTATGAACGAAAATTACGTTCTAAGATTTCGAAGATGTTTGCTGCTAGAATGTAGGTTATAGCATTCAGTGTATAAGGCTCGAACAAAACTGCAAACTGCCTTTGCGAACCGTTTACTAGTTTTCTGTTTAAATGAAGCAACAAAAATTACTTGTTATCGCACTCCATTGGCCAGAACCGCAAGCTACTGCTGCTGGAGGGCGCATATTGCAATTGCTGCAGTTTTTTTTAGACCAAGGCTATATAATTACCATGGCAAGCACAGCAACTAAATCAGAGCTTTCATTCGATTTAAATACGCTAGGAATTAAAAGGGAGTGTATTCAATTGAATCACTCAAGCTTTGATACATTTGTTCAAGAATTACAGCCTGACGTCGTGCTATTCGATCGTTTTATTACCGAAGAACAGTTTGGCTGGCGTGTTGCTGAGTTTGCCCCAAATGCCTTGCGAATTTTAGATACCGAAGATTTGCATTCGCTGCGTCATGCGCGAGAAATGGCTTTTAAAAAAGGTAGGCCTTTCACTAGAGCAGGTTGGTTACAAGAAGATAAAACTAAACGAGAAATAGCTAGTATCTATCGCTCTGATCTATCCCTAATCATTTCAAGCTATGAAATGGAATTGCTTTTAAGTACTTTCAAAATAGACCAAAGCCTTTTATTGCATTTGCCTTTCATGCTACCCAAGATTACAAAAGAACAAAGTGATGCGTGGCCCCCTTTTGAAAATCGAAAAGATTTTATTTGTATTGGTAATGGTAAACATGCCCCTAATATAGATGCTATTGTTTGGCTCAAAAAAGAGATTTGGCCTTTGATACACAAAGCCCTTCCTGAAGCAAATCTCCATATTTATGGCGCCTATCTCCCAGAACATATCAAACAGATGCACAAGCCTAGTACTGGTTTTTTTGTGCAGGGTTGGGTAGAAAATAAAGCGGTAGTTTTTCATAATGCAAGAATCAATCTGGCACCCTTACGCTTTGGAGCGGGAATCAAAGGAAAACTTATTGATGCCATGCAATCAGGCACTCCAAGTGTTACCACTACAATAGGTGTGGAGGGCATGTATGGCGATTTAGACTGGAGTGGTAGTATTGCCAACACATCAGAACAGTTTGCTAAGGACAGCATTAATCTTTACACTCATAAGGTAGCTTGGGTACAAGCACAACAGAACGGCAGGTCTATTATAAATCAGATTTACAACATTGAAAACTTACATGAAGTTTTTGCAAAGAAAGTCAATACACTACTTTCTAATCTCCATAAACATCGCGAACAAAACTTTGTGGGTGTCCTATTGCACCATCAAACGATGTCCAGTTCTAAATTCATGGCAAAATGGATCGAAGAAAAAAACAGATGATTAGATTGCTTCGTTTGGGTAGAGGCATCGCTAATATTGTTTTCATTTAGATGCTAACTACGAGTTCGTC
Source organism: uncultured Flavobacteriaceae bacterium (assembly GCA_937936275.1). GTDB lineage: Bacteria > Bacteroidota > Bacteroidia > Flavobacteriales > Flavobacteriaceae > Maribacter_C. Next base: position 4,507 of record CALHCJ010000255.1, on the reverse strand, counting down.
TGTCCATTTAAGAGCCTAGCCAAGGCCGCACCATAATCTATGAATGCGATGGTTTCATCTGTTCGTGCCAGTTTAATTTTATCAAAAATGACTAGAGCCTCACCGTTACTCTCCAAATGATAAATCTGCTGATTTTCAAAAAATTCAATAATTTCTGGGGTGAAAAATGATCGAATTTCAGATTCTTCATTTCCCATAAGCAAGAATTTTTTAGAAAAATCAGGATACATCTCAAAATCGATATCCTTATAGCCGGAAAAAGCCATCACCCGATCAAATAGCTTTTCCAACATACCTTCTTTTTCCATAGTGAAGACTGGTATTTGCTTATTCAATCTTAAGACCATTAACGTGGTATTAAAAGTCTCCGCTGTAAAAGCCTGCCCTTCATTAAAGGTTACATCAGCAATTTCCCAGGATACGTCTATATCTTCAAAAGTTCCTTTGAGACAATTATATTTACGCTCGATAGGTCTCACTTCAAAAAAATGGAAATCCTTTAGATAGCTCGTATTCCAATTGACTTCACTCGCGTATTGATACTCTCTTTCATTCGCTAAATTTTGTAATCGAATTTGTCGAGGTGATAATTTTGCAGCAGAATTGTTCAGGCAAATCTTTAAAGATCTATTGTAGGTTGATGATGAAACATGAGAATCCAAACCTCTTATATGGACTTTACCTCCAGTATCATTTTGTGTTTTTAAGTAATCTACGAGATAATCCATGTAGGTGATACCTACCAATTTAGTTTCTGACAAATCAATGTTGACATTTGCTCCGGAAGGAATTTGTGCTACCAATTTATCTACTTTTAATATGCCCAAAAAATTCGCAACTCCTTTGATATTTAAATCGTAACTACCATCTGAATGCATCACCAAATTCGAACCCGATTTATAGATCATTTTAAAGAATTGAGAAATAGATACACGTGCCAATAGCATATGACTAACCATGGCCAAAACCAATCCTCCCAATAATCCTATTAATAGATTCGTATACAGAGTCAAAATCATGGTAGCAACAAAAAATATTAATTGCTCTGTTCCTTGATTGTATACTTGTTTAAAGACGGCAGGCGAAGCCAATTTGAATCCTGTATAAACTAGTAAAATGGCAAAAGCGCAGAGTGGTACTTGTCGCATTACTGGGCTCAATACCACAATAAAAAGTAACAACAAAAGACCTTGGTACATATTTGACCATTTGGTCTTGGCCCCATTATGAATATTGACCGTACTTCGAATAATCACAGCAATGATCGGTAGGCCCCCAATTGCACCAGCAACCATGGTACTCATGCCTATACCTATCAAATCTTTATTTAAATTGGTCTTTCTTTTATAAGGATCAATTTTGTCGATGGCTTTTGCAATAGCCAATGATTCAATACTTGTAATGATTAAAATGGATAATACGGTGGTCCAGAATTCAATGGTATCAATTTTACTAAAATTAGGATGCATTATAGAATCCATAATATTGTCAGGAATGTCAAGCAATAAACTGGGACCCACCTCATAGGCCTTACCAAAGAATGACAGCGTATGTTGATCAAAAAAATTGAAAAAATAAACAAAGGGAATAGATAGCGCAATAACCCACATAGGAGCCGGTAAAACATGAAAAAACCGATTTGTGATCTTAGAATGAAACAATAATAAAAGCAGGCCCGCCAAAGCTATAATGACCACAAAAGGATTGGCTTGTGGTAGATATAAAACAGCATCAATAAGGTTTTGAATAATACTCGGGCTATCAGAATGCGTACCCATAGCTACATGAATCTGCTTAGCAAAAATGATAATTCCTATGGCTGCCAAAAGACCGTGAATCACCGAAGAGTGAAAGATATCGGCCAATCGCCCTAATTTTAATACGCCTAATAAGACTTGAATAGCACCAGAAACTACTACTGCGGCTAACACATAATTAAAGGCCTGCCCTGAACCATCATCCATCAAGGTAATACCTAAAAGAATAACCGCAATAACTCCTTTCGCAGGTCCGTTGACCGAAATATGACCACCACGATACAGCGTGGTTACCACACCACCAACGATTGCAGAAAGAATACCAGACATTGCAGGGGCTCCTGCTGCCAAGGCAATACCCAGCGAAAGCGGTAAAGCAATGAGCGAGACACTAACCGCTGCGATTAAATCACTTTTCCAATTTTGAAGTAATCCCTTAATACCTTTATGGGGCGTAGTGTCCATTTTATTTAACTAAACAATAGTTCGTAGATAATGACCTAATCGACTAAAATAGTAATTATTCGGAATTATAAGGGTATTGCAGCCATTGCTTTTTAGGAAATTTAAAAATGACACTCTCTTTCTTCTTACTAATGAATTCTCTTCAAAAAGAAATATGCAAGTAAGTTGTTTTTTACTTGATTATGATACAAGTGCTGATGATCTCAATTTTTATAAAATGATGTATATACGTATGAGCCAGAAAGCCTTTATGACTTTCCAAATAACTAGTATCTTTATATTTCTAAATGTAATTTAAAAATGAAAACTCCCAATTGGAAAACGGCGATCGAATTTGAAGATATCACCTATACAAAAAGTGATGGTGTCGCCCGTATTGCTTTTAATCGTCCGAACGTTCGTAATGCCTTTCGCCCCAAAACAACCAGCGAATTGTATAAAGCTTTTTATGATGCACAAGAAGATACTTCAATAGGGGTTGTACTACTTTCAGCTGAAGGTCCGTCTACCAAAGATGGTGTGTATTCATTCTGCAGTGGTGGAGATCAAAAAGCACGAGGAGACCAAGGCTATGTGGGTGAAGATGGCATGCATCGTTTGAATATATTAGAAGTTCAAAGGCAAATTCGTTTTATGCCCAAAGTAGTGATTGCCGTGGTACCTGGTTGGGCCGTTGGTGGTGGTCATAGCCTACATGTCGTTTGTGATATGACTCTAGCGAGTAAAGAACATGCAATTTTTAAACAAACCGATGCTGATGTGACCAGTTTTGATGCTGGGTACGGCTCGGCATACCTAGCGAAAATGGTAGGGCAGAAAAAAGCACGGGAAATTTTCTTTTTAGGGCGTAACTATTCTGCACAAGAAGCCTATGAAATGGGTATGGTCAATGCCGTTGTTCCGCATGAAGAATTGGAAGCCACCGCGTATCAGTGGGCACAAGAGGTCTTAGAGAAATCACCCACCTCTATAAAAATGCTAAAGTTTGCCATGAACCTTACCGATGACGGTATGGTTGGGCAACAAGTATTTGCAGGAGAAGCTACCCGTTTAGCCTACGGTACTGATGAAGCCAAAGAGGGTCGAAATGCCTTTTTGGAAAAGCGTAAACCTGATTTTGGTAAGAATAAATGGATACCCTGAATTAAGTAGCAGTGGGCAGTTACCAGCTCATCTTATACGGAGGTACAAGCTAAAACTATACATAATCACTGTTTCAATGATCATTAACTGAAAAGATTGCTTAGGAAATAGAAACAAAATAAAATCGCTTTGAACTAAAAAGAGCTCAATCTTTACGATTGAGCTCTTTTACGAGAACACTATATGAAAATGAAAAAATTTAATTCGTTTTTTATTACATAGTAAACTTAGGGGCATTCTGCCGTAATTCTAAATTATTGTTGTCAAGTGATGGTTTTTTGTTGTGAACGTTGTAAAAAATGATATTTGGCAGGAAATACCCTTCAAATGAACGCTTTCTGGACCCTTTCTTTTACCGATAATTTGTAGCCTATCTCAGATTTAAAAGGTAGAGGTAATCGTAATTTCTTAGAGAGTAATAATGAACCAATGCAACTTACTCAAAAGCCGCCACCACTTCTTTTAAAAACTTGCTTTCATCAAAATCGGGCGCTTCAGCGAGTCCCGTTCTGACAATCACCAAGTCTTTTGAGGGAATGACAAATACACGTTGACCTTGAAATCCGTTAGCCGAATATAAGTCTTTTGGTACACCGGGATATTTTCCCTTAGCATTCAACCACCAATGGGCACCGTAGGTACCATTAGAATTTACAGTAGGTTTGCTGATATAATCAATCCAATCAGAACTAAAAATTTGTTCGCCGTTCCAATTGCCCTTATTCAAGTGAAGTATTCCGAATTTTGCCCAATCGCGAGTATTTGCCCATCCATAGGAAGAACCTACATAATTTCCCGACATATCAGTTTCTACTAACATCGAGTTCATTCCTATTTTATCAATCAACTCCGTATACGGAAAGTCTAAATATTCTTGGTGCGTTTTGAACTGTTTCCGAAGTACTCCTGATAAATAGTTTGAAGTTCCAGAAGAATAATTCCAAACTTCAGTAGGCGCCGCAATCAATTGTTTTTCGCCTTGTTTGGCTGTCATATCAGCATCCATAAATAACATTTCGGTAACGTCTGAAATAGTGGCATAGTCCTCATTCCATTCGAGTCCGCTTTGCATCCGAAGTAAATGATTTAGCGTAATGCCCATTTTCGTATTTTTCATTCGAATTTTCTCTGCAAACGGATGA
>CALHCJ010000254.1 GCA_937936275.1 uncultured Flavobacteriaceae bacterium | reverse complement strand
GATCAATGGGTGATGCGCGGAAATCATCACGATGCCTGGGTGCATGGTGCCAATGATCCTATTAGTGGGATGGTGGCGCTCATGGAAGAAGCACGCGCCGTAGGTGAGCTTGCTAAAAAAGGAAAGAAGCCCAAACGGACCCTAGTGTATTGTGCATGGGATGCTGAGGAACCGGGTCTCATAGGTTCAACAGAATGGGTGGAAGATCATAAAACAGAATTACAACAAAAAGTTGTAGCATACATCAATACAGATGGAAATGGCAGAGGGTTTTTAGGTGCCGGGGGTTCGCACAGCCTGCAAGCTATGGTGGGAGAAGTAGCTGGTGTTGTCAAAGATCCACAACGCGGCGTATCCATTAAAGAAAGAAGAATTGCAGTTGATATGATAAACGGAGGTACTGAAGATTTTAAATTGTATGCGCTTGGTTCTGGTTCTGACTACACACCTTTTATTCAACACGCTGGTATTGCCGCCTTGAACTTAGGCTTTGGTGGTGAAAATGGTGGAGGAGAATACCATACGATTTACGATACGTATCCGCATTACAAAAGATTTAAAGACCCTGAGTTTGCATACGGAGTAGCTTTAGCGAATACGGCAGGAAGAATCACTCTGCGCTTAGCAAATGCTGACATGCTTCCCTTTGAATTTAACCAGTGGCATAAAACCGTATCTGGCTATTTGGATGAGATTATAAAAACTACGAACAATATGCGAACCGCAGTAGAAAAGCATAACACTATGGTAGATAAAAATATGTTTGAATTAGCTGCGGATCCAAAAAAACCTTTTTTAAAACCGGTTAAGAAAGAAATGGTTCCTTATATCGATTTTACTCCGATACAAAATCAACTTGTCACCTTGAAATCAACAATTGAATCTTTTTCAAAAATGGACATTTCGAAGCTTTCAAAAGAAAAACGAAATAGCTTAAATCAAAGATTGATGTTAGCAGAACATGTGCTTACTTCCGAAGAAGGACTTCCTAGAAGATCGTGGTATAAACATCAAATCTATGCGCCAGGTTTTTACACAGGATACGGAGTTAAAACCCTACCAGGTGTGCGCGAAGCGGTAGAAGAAAAGAATTGGAAAGAGGCACAAGAACAAATTTCAAAACTTGCTAACACCCTTAAAGATTTCAATAAACACCTTCAAGAAATGGCTGCCATGTTGTAAAATAAATAGAAGTTTTACGACTTAGTTCAAAACAATTATAGAAAGTTATGGATTCGAATTATACGAGAATATTTATTGGAAACACAGCCGAGGCACAAAGCATCGTAAGTCGTTTAAAAGATGTCAATATCGTTGCTGTTGTAAAAGACGAAGCAGAATCCGCGCGTTTGGCAGGCTTTGCATCTTCTATGTTAGGTCAAGCAGAGGTGTATGTACATAATGATGAACTAGAAACCGCTGAAAAGGCATTAGATGCTTGATTTCAAAAGACTAGTTTTCTGTAGTGCCTCCTTAAACTCATCCATAACATCCTCGACAATTTGAGCGGCGGGCTTAATGTCATGAATTAAGGCGGCCACTTGACCTATTTCAAGTTCTCCCTCTTCCATATCACCTTCGAACATTCCACGTTTGGCTCTAGCTCTGCCTAGTAGTTCTTTTAAATCTTGTTTAGACGCACCATTAGCATACGCTTCTTGAATATCTTGATAAAATTTGTTCTTAATCAGTCGTACGGGAGCTAATTCTTTTAAGGTTAAATGCGTATCTCCTTCACCAGCATCAACTACTTTTTGCTTGAATACCTCGTGAGAAGAAGCTTCATCACTTGCCACGAATCGACTACCCATCTGAACGCCATCGGCACCAAGAATCATTGTTGCTAACATGGCGCTACCTGTTGCAATTCCACCAGCCGCAATGATAGGTATTGTTACTTTTTCTTTCACACTTGGAATCAATGTTAAGGTCGTAGTCTCATCACGCCCATTATGTCCTCCAGCTTCAAAACCTTCCGCTACTATCGCATCTACTCCAGCATCTTGTGCCTTTAAAGCAAATTTTACACTACTGACAACGTGCACGACAATAATTCCTTTTTCTTTAAAAAAAGAGGTCCATGTCTTAGGATTTCCTGCAGATGTAAAGACAATCTTTACGCCCATTTCCACAATGATATTCATCAATTTTTCAAGATCAGGATATAGCATAGGAATATTTACAGCAAACGGCTTTTCTGTAGCTTGTTGACATTTTTGAATGTGTTTGCGAAGAACTTCAGGATACATGCTACCGGCCCCAATAATTCCTAATCCACCGGCATTAGAAACCGCGGATGCTAAACGCCAACCACTTGCCCAAATCATACCTCCTTGAACAATTGGATATTGAATACCGAAAAGATCTATGATTCTATTTTGCATTTATTAGCTATTGCGTGACTAAGAAATCACTCCTGAACCTATAAGTTCATCATGTACATACCAAGCCACAAATTGACCCTCTGTAATTGCAGATTGTTTGTTTTCAAAATCCACGTAAAGTCCACCATCTACTTTATATAAAGTTGCCTTCTCAAGTGCTTGTCGGTAGCGTATTCGAGCCATTACCTCCATAGTTTGATCAACAGCAAGTGCCAAATCAGGACGTACCCAATGCAACTCCGCATCGGTAACAAACAAAGTTCTTCGATACAAACCCGGGTGATTTTTACCTTGACCTGTGTATATTATATTTTCTTCAACATCAGTCTCAATCACGAATAACGGTTCTTTAGTTCCTCCGACATCTAAACCTTTCCGTTGTCCTTTTGTGAAATAGTGAGCTCCTTGATGCTCTCCTACGATTTTACCATCTGTAAGATTATAAATAGGTTTCTCAGAAGTAAAAGCCAATTCCGCTTCCTTGGTTTCAAAAGTTTCTCGAGAACGATTTAATTGTGCTATTTCTGCAGGCACCTCAACAATTACCCCTTTTTTTGGTTTTAATTTTTGTTGTAAAAATTCAGGCAAACGTACCTTACCGATAAAACAAAGTCCCTGAGAATCTTTTTTATCGGCTGTAATTAAACTATTTGCTGCGGCGATTTCACGAACCTCAGGTTTTTGCAATTCACCAATTGGGAAAAGTGTTTTAGCCAGTTGATCTTGAGAAAGCTGACAAAGAAAATAACTTTGATCTTTATTTCCATCAGCTCCCGATAACAATTGATAAGTTTCTGAACCGTCTTGGTTTTTCAAGATTCCTTTTCTGCAATAGTGACCTGTTGCAACATAATCAGCACCAAGTTGTAAGGCTATTTTTAAAAATACATCAAACTTGATCTCTCGGTTACATAGTACATCAGGATTTGGTGTGCGCCCCAGCTCATATTCCCTGAACATATAATCAACAATACGCTCTTTATACTCAACGCTCAAATCAACCGTTTGAAAAGGAATTCCTAATTTTTCAGCTACGATTAAGGCGTCATTAGAATCTTCAAGCCAAGGGCATTCGGTAGAAATGGTTACAGAATCATCATGCCAATTTTTCATAAAAAGGCCTATCACATCATAGCCCTGTTCTTTGAGCAAATATGCTGCGACACTTGAATCTACACCGCCAGATAGTCCGACAACCACTTTTTTCATTTCTTCAACAGTTGAATTGCAAAAATACAAATTACAGAACTATGTCGTTGAAATGTGCATCGTCTTACAAGCAATCCGTTCATAATTGACATTACTATGTTTTGTTAAACTTTTTATAAAAAAGAATAAACAAAAGCAACGCTTCATCTATTTTGTATCTCCCAAAAGAAAATGCTTAACAAGGTTTTTTTCTTTTTAGGCTGTTTTAAATAATAAAATAAATATTAAACAAAAAACTTAAAAACAACTACTATGAAGAGTTATTTAAAATTCAAACAATTTGCTGTCCTACTTGTAATGAGTGCTTTCATTTTTTCCTGTAGTGATGATGACGACCTTAGTGGACCTGATATTAGTGAAGGTGATGGTGTGCCCGAAATGGAAACTCCTGTAGAGGAAATGGACGATATTGCAGCATTAGCGATTGGTAATGAGAATTTATCGAGTCTCGTTGCTGCCCTTACACGGGCTGAATTGGTTGCCACCGTTCAAGGTGATGGACCTTTCACCGTGTTTGCGCCGACAGATGATGCCTTTGCTACTTTTTTAAGTGATAACGGATTTGCAACTTTAGAAGATGTACCTGTGGACGTTTTAACTCAGGTACTTTTAAATCACGTCGTTGCTGGAAAAAGCTTATCTACAGATTTATCGACAACATATATTACTTCATCTTCAACCGCCGGAGTTGATGGAAGAAACCTAAGTCTATATGTTGACACCTCAGGCGGCGTAAAAATAAACGGATCAACAGTTACCACAGCAGATGTGGAAGCATCAAATGGTGTAGTGCATATTGTGGATCAGGTTATTGGATTACCAAACATTGTTGATCACGCAGTTAATAATCCAGCGTTATCTGATTTGGTTGGCGCCTTAACTGCAGATGATAATACCACTTTTACTGACCTATTATCAAATGCAGAAGCGAAGTACACCGTTTTGGCACCAGTGAACGCTGCTTTTATGGCTTTTGAAAACCCAAGTGATAATGACATAAATAACGTTTTATCAAATCATGTGATTGGTGGGGCTGCTTTAGTTGCGGAAGATTTATCGAACTCTTATGCAAACACTTTAGCTGCCAATGCAGATGGTGATTTCTTAAGTCTTTATGTTAATACCGATGATGGTGTAACGTTCAACGGAACAAGCGCGGTAGCCATCGCTGATATAGTTGCTACAAATGGTGTTATCCATGCTGTTGATCAAGTTATCGATTTACCCACTGTGGTTACCTTTGCTACAGCTGATAGCGCAAACTTCTCCTCCTTGGTAGGTGCTTTAACTGCTGAAGGTCAGCCAGACTTCGTTGCGACTCTAAGTACTCCGAATGGAACTTCTCCAGCTCCTTTTACTGTATTTGCTCCCCTAAACAGTGCATTTGAAGCTTTAGCAGAAGTACCTTCGGGTGATGCATTGACAGACGTTTTAAATCATCATGTAATTGCGGAAGCAAATATCGTTTCAGGCGATTTAAGTGATGGCTTGGTCTCACCAGCAACATTAGAAGGCGATACCTTGACATTTGCTGTAGCTGATGGTGCAGTTAGCATTACAGATGGTTCCGGAAATGATGGCATCAACATTGCCGTAGCAAACGTTCAAGCAATCAATGGCGTTATTCATGCCATTGACAAAGTGTTATTACCGAATACGGATAACTAAAAAGACACCCATGCAATAATAGAACTAAAAAGACCGCTTAAAGCGGTCTTTTTTTATTCATCCTTTACCAAAAGTGCTACTTTCTAAGGATTAGAAAATCTAGCATTTAATACTTTTTATTTCTCTTAATTGTAAAACTTAATCTACCGAAAATCAAATCTAAAACCCATTTTCATTAATCAAAACCACAAGGATCAGATTTCTTAATTACCCTAAAATATATAGCCACCAAAAAAGCAAACATCATTTAAACATGGATTAGCATACAAAAAAGAAGACTTGACAACTAACTTTTTTTTTAAGTGAACTTATGATGCATCTTTACAATCCCAAATCTTACCAAGCTTAACCTACTTAATGCTAAAAGCCCCGACAGATGTCGAGGCTTTTTTAATTTATCGGTGTTCTCAATAGAATAAAATTACACCTGATACTATTTTGATTTTTTCTGAGCTTCAGCTTGCTCCATCATTTCGCGCATTTTCTTTTGGAATTTATTTTCCTTCTTAGGCTTCTTTTTATTCTCCTGAATCTGTGCATGTATCTTATCATTATCAAGAATAAAGTTTTTAATCACCAACATGATACCTATTGTAATTAAGTTCGAAACGAAATAATACAAACTCAGACCACTTGCATAATTGTTAAAGAAAAACAACATCATGAAAGGCATCAAATACATGATGAATTTCATATTCGGCATACCAGGTTGAGTCGGCATATTCTGGCCTGTTGTCATCATCATATAAAAGAAAATGGCAATGGAAGCAAGAATGGGAAACAGACTTACGTGATCTCCGTAAAAAGGAATAGAAAATCCTTCAGGAAATTGATATATCGCATCAAAAGAAGATAAATCATCAGCCCATAAAAAAGATTTCTGTCGTAACGCAAAAGACGTTGGAAAAAACATGAACAATGCATAAAAAATTGGCATTTGAATGAATGCAGGCACACAACCACTCATAGGACTAACACCTGCTTTACCATACAACTTCATAGTTTCTTGTTGCTTCTTCATGGCGTTATCTTTATACTTTTCTCCCAACTCCGTAATCTCAGGCTTTAAAACCTTCATTTTTGCTTGAGACAAATAAGACTTGTATGTTACGGGAGACATCGCCAATCGAACCAAAATTGTCATCACCACTACTGCAATACCATACGCCCAACCTGGGCTCAAGAAGGAGCTAAACGTACTTGCTAAGAAGGTGTAAAAAGGTGTGAATATATACCGGTTAATCCAACCGAAAATACCCCACCCAAAAGGAATATTATCTTCAAGACCCAAATCATCATATTGTGACAGCACAGCAGCATCTGTTGGTCCATAGTACCAATGCATATTTTGAGTGAGCTCACCTCCTTCAATTTTCAGCGGAATGACTGAAGCATACTCTTTTGTAAACCCTGCTGTTTTACTTTCATCTTCTACCAAATTTACCGAAGACAACTCAGCGGTATCGAAATTATTTTTATTCGCTAAAATTGAACTAAAGAAATGTTGACGATACGATAGCCATTTTACATCGGTACCGGTCTCTTCATCATCACTACTTTCTGAAAGCTTATCAATATCTCCATCTTCATGATTATAGGTCAAGCGCGTGTATCTATTTTCGTAAGTAATACTCTTGTTATGCCGTATTCCTTTTAATTTCCATTCTAGATTAACAGGTTGACTTGAATTAAACACTCCGTTCAGTCCCTGTGATCGAATCGTAAAATCTACCAAATAATCGTCTGGTTTCATTTCATAACGAAATTCTAGGTACTTATCTGAGCCTGTTTTCGCCTTCATCGAAAGCACTTGATTATCTCCACTTTGAGATAGTGAAGGTTCAAAATACAAGTCTTTTGTATTCAATACTCTGTTGTCAGTGGTTGAGAAATTCAGTCCAAATTGAGCATTCCCGTCTTTTATCAAATAAATCGGAACCGAATCATAGGCTTTAAACTTCTTCATTCGAGCCTCAACAATTTGCCCACCTTTATTACTAATTTCTAAGTACACCAAATCGTTTTCTAACTTGGTGGTTGCATCTGAAGGAGAAGTAAACCCAAACGCTCCAATCTTGCTTTTATAATTGGCAACCGTGGTTGAATCTTGAAGGTTCATGGGCACATCTTGTGCGACAGTACTTTCTTGAACCTTATTCTCTGTTTCTTTTTGTTTTGCCTCTACCTGCTCTTGCTTCGCTTTTTCTGCTTCTATTTCTTCTGGGGTTGGCCTATTTTGCCAAAACATGAAAATGAGTATGGCAAAAATAAGTACGAAACCTATGATAGAGTTTAAATCTAATTTCTTTTCTTCCATTTAAATATGGTGATTGGGTAGTTGTTTGATTTTATCCTTTAATTCATTGAAAACAAGCAAATATATGCCCATTTGTACGGTTTATGTCAAAGTGGCACTAGTTTGTTCTTTTTTGTAACGCAAAGCAGCTTTCACAAATCCAACAAACAATGGATGTGGGTTGGCCACGGTACTCTTATATTCAGGATGATATTGTACGCCAATAAACCAAGGATGGTCTGGTATTTCAACAATTTCCACTAAGCCTGTCTCTTTGTTAATACCAGTAGCTTTGAGACCTGCGTTCTCTAGTTGCTCTTTGTAATCATTATTAAATTCGTAGCGATGGCGGTGTCTTTCAGAAATATCGGAAGCTTTATCATAGGTTTCTGCAGCAAGGCTTCCTGATATTAACTCACAGTCCCAAGCCCCTAAACGCATCGTACCTCCTTTATTTGTAATCGTCTTTTGTTCTTCCATCAAATTAATAACAGGCTCAGACGTTTTTTCATTCATTTCTGTAGAATTCGCATCTGACAATCCTAAAACATTTCTAGAATACTCAATGACTGCCATTTGCATTCCCAAACAAATTCCTAAGAACGGTATCTTATTTTCACGTGCATATTGAACTGCTTTTATCTTTCCTTCAATACCTCGTTCTCCAAAACCTGGAGCTACTAAAATACCATCCAAACCATTCAAGGTTATACCAATATTATTTGCATCAATATGTTCTGAATGTATAGAACGAACACTAACCTCCACTTCGTTGGTGGCCCCAGCATGTATAAACGATTCTAATATTGATTTGTAAGAATCTTGGAGTTCTACATACTTTCCTATTAAACCAATGACAACCTTATTCTTAGGATTCTTATGTTGTTTTAAAAATTGATTCCATTGCGTAAGATCAGGTGCTTTGTCGTCTGCTAATGCCAATTTTTGAAGAGCAACGGTATCCAATCCTTCCTCTTGCATTAAAACAGGAACATCATAAATAGTGGAAGCATCAATAGACTGTATAACCGCCTCTCGTTTAACATTGCAGAACAAAGCAAGCTTTTCTTTGATCTCATCTGAAATTTGGTGCTCTGTTCTACAGACCAAAATATCGGCCTTAATTCCGCTTTCCATTAAAGTTTTTACAGAATGTTGTGTTGGTTTAGTTTTCAATTCTCCTGCCGCCGAGAGAAAAGGAACTAAAGTTAAATGAATAACAATACCATTGTTATCTCCTAATTCCCAAAGTAATTGACGAACGGCTTCTATATATGGTAAGGACTCAATATCACCTACAGTGCCCCCTATTTCGGTAATTACAATATCATACTCGCCACTATTACCTAAAAGCTGAACACGTTCTTTAATCTCATTTGTAATATGCGGAACGACCTGTACCGTCTTGCCCAAAAATTCACCTCGACGCTCTTTTTCGATGACACTTTGGTAGATACGACCTGTTGTAACATTGTTTGCTTGAGACGTTTTAACATTCAAAAAACGTTCGTAATGTCCTAAATCTAAATCTGTTTCAGCACCATCATCTGTCACATAACATTCTCCATGTTCATAGGGATTTAAAGTACCCGGATCAACATTGATATAAGGATCTAATTTCTGAATTGTGGTTTTATAACCTCTTGCCTGTAAGAGCTTTGCGAGAGATGCGGCGATGATTCCTTTACCAAGGGAAGATGTTACTCCGCCCGTAACGAAAATATACTTTGTCTGTGACATTATGGGATTGTTTGTTACGGGA
>CALHCJ010000253.1 GCA_937936275.1 uncultured Flavobacteriaceae bacterium | reverse complement strand
CCAGAGTTTTTTGCCAATATCAAGGCTATGGAGGAAAACGGCAATCTGAAGATTCGTTCTTCACCAAAGTTATCCACCTTAAACGGACATCGAGCCAACCTATCTATCGGGGAGACTACCTATTATGTAGTGACTAATCAGAACTTTTTTGGCTCGCAGATTCCAACGACCTCTGAGGTCCGAAACTACCAGCCCATTGATGCGGAGCTTGCCATCAGCATAAAACCCTTAGTATCTGGGGATGGACAAGTGACCTTGGACATCAATGTAATTCAATCGGATTTTAATGGCGAACGTATCGAAGATGATGCCCCGCCAGGATTGACCTCTCGAGAGTTTAGTTCTATTATACGTATGCAAAACCAAGACCTAGCTATCCTAGGCGGGTTAGAAGAAAAAGTAAAAAATGATTCGGGAAATGGTGTCCCCTTGTTGGCAAGAGTACCAGTGATTAAATGGTTGTTTAGCAAAAGAAAGCGTGAAAATTCTAAACAAAAATTGACCATCCTAATTAAACCTACTGTTATTTACTGATGTTAAGAAAACTAAGCACATATCTGAAAGAAGGATTTATTTATTCAGGTCTGGAGATTTCCGAATCTGAAAAAGGCGAAGCCTATTTCCTTTTGGAACTTAAAAAAAGTAAAGGCGAGTTGTTGATTACTAACAAAAAAGAATTGACCTCCTTGGATGAGCTTCCTTCATCCATTCAAAAGAAACATCCAATATTGTTATGTATCAACACCTATGATATCCTAACGAAAAAAGTAGACTTTAACAACAGCGCGAATGTTGAGATGATTGTCAATCAAGCATTTCCGAATATTGATTTGAATAATTTTTACTATGAAGTTATTCAGCAAGAGAACTCCCCTTTTGTAACTTTATCAAGAAAAGAATCTGTTGATTCCATTCTTAGACGATTGCAAGAATTAAAAGTCAAAATCTCTTCCTTCTCTTTGGGAATTTCAGCTTTGGCCAATGTTGTACCCTATTTGGAAGAGGAAACTATGATAGTTTCTAACCATGAAATAAACCTAATAAACAAGACCATTGAAAATTTAACTCCCATGGAAGTAGAGAGCAAACAACTTTACACAATCAATGGTTTGGAATTATCAAGTTCCTATCTATTACCTTTTTCTCAAATTCTTGTTAATTTGAATAAAAGTGCAAGAAATACGAATTTTAGTGACATCACAGAAAGCCTAAAATGGGAGTTTAGGAACTTTAGGATATTTAATCAAGTTTTAAAATTCGCTCTTATATTTTTCATCGCGCTGCTATTAGGAAACTTCTTTGCCTACAACTCCTATCATGAAGAAGTCGGACAATTGAATGCCGCTATGGAAGCAACGAGTTCGAAAAAGGACGAGCTGACCTTCTTGGGTGCCTCTGTAAAAAGAAAACAGGAACGTGTTGAAACACTTAGTAAATCCTCAAATTCAAAAGCGACTTATTATTTGGATTTGTTTGCCCAACGTATTCCGACCTCCATATTATTAGGTGATATCAAATACCAGCCTTTGGCCAAACCTGTTCGCGAAAACAAACCTATTCTACTTGAAGAAGGAACGCTTTTGGTATCTGGTATTTCAAAAGATGTGAACGATTTCTCATTCTGGGTGGAGGAACTTGAAAAAGAAGAATGGATAAATTCCGTGGAGACTTTGGATTATGACTATGCAGGAAAAAGCACTTCGAATTTTTTAATAGAAATAAGGTTTCATGAAAATTGATAATCGCAATAAGTTATTGTTCCTCGGCATAGTGGTTCTGCTCTTTGCAAGCTACTATTTGGCCATTAACAAAACCGTTTTGTTACGCAACGAATCGAAACGCCTCGATGCGCAAGTGGAGCGGTTCAAGGATATTCCCAACAAATTGGCTCTACTTAGCCAAAAAGATGCTCATTACGACTCCATACTTGGTAAAATGGATTTAGTTGACACCTCAATTCAGAACAATTTACTGCGCACCATTAACCAAGAAGCAAGCAAAAACGACATTAAGGTGATGGACTTCAACCAGCCTCACCTATACGAGATAGGAGAAAATAGTCTGTATACCTATAGCTTTAACCTCAATGGAAACTATACGGATATATTAAAAGTAATCCATATCATTGAGCAAAAAGGCAGTTTCGGAGAAATAGTTCATATCGATTTTCAGAAGAAAAAAAACTATAGAACCAATAAGTACAATCTTGGAGCTACTGTTTTTGTACAGCAGGTGAAGTGAACAATTATAAATAGCATCAGTTAAAATTAATAGTTATCTTTAATCATACGAATGTCAAATCGAGGTAATTATCATTACTTCTGGTTCACAAAACGTCAACGTAAAAATAGAATTTGGAATATCCTCTGTAAATACTGCTATGCCAGTTACAGGTTTGAATCCTGTCGAGGTCACTTAAAGCAGAAAGTCCACTCTCAAAAGAGTGGATTTTTTGTTTCAAGTAATGTCAAAAATCGTTTCTCTTCTATTTAGCGCTACCCTTCTGGATACCATAAAATCAAAACAAGTTCCGGTGCGGACAAGTTATGGTAAGATTTGGGTTGTAAATTTTATTGAAAAAAGTAATTACCGATATATTTCTGTCCTAACTTATATCATGGTTTATGTAAACACTGCGTGTCCCATAAAAGGTAAATTAAAGAAACTACTAAAAGAGACGATGAATGAAACTAGATTACTTTTTCACTTGACTAATTGACTGAAGTTCTGTGTAGCGACTTTTTTTTTTAATTCAAAGTATTCGTTTGTTTTCCATCTTACTTATAAAATTCTCTTAATCCCCAAAAATTCTCTCTTGTATTCAGTTGGAGTACAACCCTTATTTTTTTTAAACCTTCGATTAAAATTTGCGATATTGCTGAAACCGCACAAATAGGCTATTTCAGAAATACTCCTGTCTTTCTCTATAAGTAATCTAGTGGCGAAACCAATTCTCAGATCATTGAGATAATCCACAAAAGTTCTTCCTGTGTTTTTTTTTATAAATCTATTAAACGTACCATTGCTCATATTTAAAAGCTCGCAAACATCCGATATAGATATTTTCGAGTCGTAATTTTTCCGAACATAATCCGATAGTATATTTAGTTTTTGATTGTGTTCAAATTTATCCGGTTCCACTGTGGAGGTAGATAATATTCGTTGATTTCGGGAAATTGACAGATCATAAAGAATAGAGAAAATCTCTAAAAAATAATCGATTCCATCCATTTTTGACAGACCCAAAATTCTAGGTTCTACTTGTAAGCATGCCTCACAGGAGAATGCAATGCCATGATTGGCTCTAAAGAACATATCCTTTATTGGCCTTAGAATCGCCCTACTCAAAAAACTGGTTTCAAACAAATTATTGGAAAACTGAATGGTAATTTCACGCATCTGCTTTTTAACAGCATTATGCTGCTCCCAACAATGGTGTAGATTGGGCCCTACAAGTACCAACTCTTTGTCATCTATTTCCTCAAGATTGTCACCAACGACCCGTCTTACTCCCTTGCCGCCAGAAATATAATTTAATTCTATTTCTGGGTGATAATGCATTGGAAAATCAAAAACTTCTTTAATCCTGTCGAAAACCAAAAAACTATCATGCGCAGTCATCTGCATAATTTCATGATGGGGTTTTTGATACGATTGAACCATAATCATATTGGTTTTTGAAAGAATAGTATCAATATTGTATTGTCAACCACCTTACTTTTGAATCATAAGGAATCGTCAATATCTGAATGTTTTTTCAACTATTTCTAACAGAAATTAAATTTATTTAGGCAAAAATGATAAATTATTTTGATAATCGGCTTTTGAAAAATAAAATAAAAACCATACATCTTCTTAAATATGGATTTTTAGTATCATTGATTATTATGAATTTATCATGTAAAAGCGCCTTAATGAAATCTTCCGAAAAAATTTCTTTAGCAGATGAATCAGCCGATTACTCCGCTAAATACTTAATGTCTAAAATCAATGAGGTAAAAAAGCAAGGATACGCCTTCGGTCATCAAGATGCTACAGCTTACGGTTTAGATTGGCAGAACGATGGAAATATTTACAAAAGCGATGTCAATGATGTTTCAGGCGATTTCCCGGCCGTTTACGGCTTTGAACTTGGGCATATTGAACTTGGGCATGACCAAAACTTGGATTCTGTAAATTTCGGACTTATGACCGAGCTCATCCAAAAAGCGCACAAAGACGGTGGCATAATCTCTATAAGTTGGCACCCGGACAATCCTGTTACCAAAAAAACCGCATGGGATCCATCGCCTGCAGTCTCTCAGATTTTAGTTGGTGGAGCATTGCATCCCAAATACAGAGCTTGGCTTTTAAAGGTTGCTGAATTTCTAAAAGGACTAAAAACCAAAACCGGTGCGAGCATTCCAGTAGTTTTCAGACCCTATCATGAAATGAACGGCTCTTGGTTTTGGTGGGGACAAGGCAGTTGCACTCCGAAGGAATTCAAACTCCTATGGAGAGAAACTTTTGAACTATTTACAACAAAATATAATGTTCACAACCTTTTATATTGTTACTCTACGGATGCTGTGCAAAGCGAAGAGGAGTACCTTAGGTTTTATCCCGGAGATGAATATGTAGACATTCTGGGAATGGATCTTTACCAACATGGAACAACCGACGAATACATTTCCATATTAAATCGTAACCTGTCTTTACTAGCAAACATAGCAAAACAAAAAAATATGCCTCACGCGCTTACTGAAGGGGGGCTGAATATGGTTTCCGTAGAAGATTGGTGGACCCAAGTTTTGGACAAAAATATTTCGGATAAAGGTCTGTCTTGGGCTTTATTTTGGCGGAATGCTCGGCGAGATCATTATTATGTGCCGTTTATAGGGCAAAAAAGCAGTATCGATTTTAAAAAATTCAAAGAACTGCCTCATGTACTTTTCTTAAAGGAAATCAAAAAGATACGATAGTCAACGAGCGTATTGAAGGCCAATTAAATCAAACGAAATGGGAAAACTCGAGTTAAAGGAAAAAATAGGGTATGGTCTTGGGGATTTTGCCTCTTCGATGTTTTGGAAAATGTTCGGCGTATACCTACTGTTTTTCTACACTGATGTATTTGGGATTTCGGCAGCCGTCGTCGGTACCATGTTTTTAGTGACCCGTATTTTTGATGGCCTCAATGATCCCATAATGGGAATTCTAGCGGACAGGACAAATACTAAATGGGGCAAGTTTAGACCCTATCTATTGTGGCTAGCCATACCCTTTGCAATTTTTGGCGTACTTACATTTACAACACCGAATCTGACGATAACATCAAAAATCGTTTATGCGTACGCGACATACTGCCTAATGATGATCGCTTATACGGCGGTCAATGTACCCTACTCTTCCCTTCTCGGTGTTATGACCTCCAATCTAAAAGAGCGTACCTCATTGGCATCATTTCGATTTATTTTTGCATTTGCTGGCAGCATATTGGTGCTTGCCACCGCTGAACCTCTGGTCGATTATTTTAGTGAGAATGCCGGTGTGATCGATCCGCAAAAAGGATGGCAAAGCACGATGATTCTTTATGCCATTTTAGCGGCGATACTTTTTTATGGCACCTTTTATTTTACCAAAGAAAGAATTCAACCTCCAAAGGAACAAAAATCGGATTTGAAATCGGATTTGAAAAACCTGGTGGCCAACCGTCCTTGGTTTATATTATTGGGTGCCGGAATATCCACTTTAATATTCAATTCCATACGCGATGGTTCGACAATATATTACTTCAAGTATTATTTTGAAACTCAAGACGCATTTCAAATGCCATGGTTGGATATTCCAATAACATTTAGTACCCTCTATTTGGTTCTAGGCCAAGGTGCAAGTCTATTTGGGGTCATATTGGCCAAACCTGCCTCGGATAAATTAGGAAAAAAGCGAACTTTTTTGTTTGCCATGTTTCTAGCGACAATTCTTAGTTGTGTTTTCTTCTTTTTTGAAGAAGAACATTTGAAGCTCATCTTTCTATTCCAATTCTTAATCAGTACCTGTGCGGGTATTGTTTTTCCCCTGCTATGGTCTATGTATGCCGATATAGCGGATTTTTCTGAATGGAAGAACGGTCGTCGCGCGACCGGTCTAATCTTTTCATCGTCCTCGATGTCGCAAAAAATGGGGTGGACCTTAGGTGGGGCATTGACCGGCTGGATACTAGCGCTCTATGGTTTTGAAGCTAATGGGGTGCAGACTGAAGAAGCCAAGACAGGTATTAGAATGATGATGAGTTTCTTGCCAGCTATCGGTGCGTTTTTGTCTGCGATGTTTTTGCTATTCTATAAACTTGATGACAAATTTATGGTCAAAATAAACGAAGAACTAACAAGCAGAAGAAAAAATAACTAAACTATAATCGAACAGTTTTATGAGTACAAGAGATGCCCAAATAACCCATTCTTCTCTCCAGAAATTATTTGAAAACCATAATAATTTACTGGAACGAAAGAACATTCAAACACCCCAGGTTTCTGGAATTTATTCAAAATATAGATATCCGATACTGACCGCAGCACATATTCCTTTGCATTGGCGTTATGACCTGAACCCTGAAACCAACCCTAATCTTTTAGAAAGAATAGGAGTTAATGCGGCGTTCAACGCAGGTGCAATTAAATGGAATGGTAAGTATGTTCTAGTGGTAAGGGTCGAAGGAATGGATAGAAAATCCTTTTTTGCCTTTGCCGAAAGTGAAAACGGTATTGATAATTTTCAGTTTTGGGACAAGCCATTGGTGCTACCCCAAAATGAAAATCCAGACGTGAACGTTTATGATATGCGCCTCACCTTACATCAAGATGGCTATGTATATGGTGTTTTTTGTACAGAAAGAAAAGATCCGAGAGCACCACAAACCGATACTTCCTCAGCGGTCGCCAATGCAGGAATCATCCGCTCAAAAGATTTACATAACTGGGAACGACTTCCAGACTTGATATCCAACTCCAAACAACAAAGAAATGTAACCCTGCACTCAGAATTTGTTGATGGTAAATACGCAATTTATACAAGACCACAAGATGGCTTTATAGAAACTGGTGCTGGAGGAGGAATAGGTTTGGGCTTTGTCGATAAAATGGAAAATCCAATTGTTGAAAATGAAGTCATTATAAACCCTAAAAAGTACCATACAATCTACGAATTAAAGAACGGCCAAGGGCCTTCGCCCTTAAAAACCGAAGAAGGGTGGTTGCATTTGGCCCATGGGGTGCGAAACACGGCGGCTGGCCTCAGATATGTTCTATATGTGTTTATGACTGATCTTAAAGACATCACTAAAATAATTTATCAACCGGGGGGTTATTTAATGGCACCGGATGACGAGGAAATTATCGGGGATGTAGGTAACGTGCTCTTTTCAAATGGATGGATTGCTGATTCAAATGGCGAGGTCTTTATTTATTATGCCTCTTCAGATACCAGAATGCACCTTGCTACAAGCAATATTGAATTGTTGGTGGATTATTGTAAAAATACCCCTGAGGACGGTATTATATCAAGAGGTTCAGTTGAGAATATTTTGAAATTGATAAATACAAATAAAGGTTTCTATTAAGATGAACATGGATAGTCAAATAGAATTTTCAGAAAAATTAGACTTAGAGTTAGAAAACATACTCGATTACTGGCAAAATAATGCTATCGATGAAGAATTTGGAGGTTTTCATGGTCGTATCGATCATAATAACAAAGTGGTTGAAAAGAGTCCTAAAAGCATTATTCTTAATACGCGAATATTATGGACTTTTTCTATGGCCAATAATTTTTATAATGACAGTAGGTATGACTCAGAATGTCAAAGGGCTTTTGACTATATCTTACAAAATTTTAGGGATAAAAAACACGGAGGTGTTTACTGGGAAGTAAATTATTTAGGAAAACCTACAGATAAAAGAAAACAAGTCTATGCACAAGCTTTTTGTATCTATGCCCTTTCGGAATACTATAAGTATTCTAAAAATCCTAAAGCACTTTTATGGGCAAATGAACTTTATCAGTTGTTAGAGACCAAAGCTATCGATACTGGATTCGGAGGATATTTAGAAGCATTTGATGAAACCTGGGGACCCATAGAGGACATGCGTTTGAGCAACAAAGATTTAAATGCGCCAAAGACAACGAATACCCATTTACATATTCTTGAAGCCTACACTACGCTCTTGGAAGTTACAGGAGATCAAATGGTGGAAAGGTCTCTAATGGTTTTAACGGAACTTTTCCTAGACAGGTTTTTTTCTTACGATAACCATTTGAACCTGTTCTTTACCAAGGAATGGAAAAAGCTCTCCCCGGAAATCTCATATGGGCATGACATCGAAGCAGCTTGGTTATTGTTAAAGGCAACTGAAGTTCTCTCAGACAGCACGTTGTCAGAACGATGTGAAAAACTAATGAAAATAGTAGCCAAGACATTCATAAATGAAGGATTAGACAAGGATTTTGGGGTTATAAATGCTAAAGACGGCGAAACCTCACGAACAGATTATGACAAACATTGGTGGCCGCAAGCCGAGGCTATGGTGGGTTTAATTTATGTCTGGGAAATCACGAATGATCAGTCCTATTTTAACGTATGTCTAGAGATTTGGAATTTTACCGAAAAAAACATCATCGATCACGAAAACGGAGAGTGGTTTTTTAGAGTTAATGCGGAAGGCTTACCCTACTCTACAGAGAACAAATTAGGTCCATGGAAATGTCCTTATCACAATGGTAGGGCTCTTACGGAAATGATAACGAAACTTCAAAATTGAGAATACTTTGTTATTACAACTCACTTTCGTAAAATTAGTAATAAAGAAAAAATATTAAATTCTACAAAATATTAAGCCCTCGATAGCAATAGAAAATAAGATCACCGGTTGAAGGAGTTATCATGAGTTTGAAAATCCATTCGAAATTCGTAGAAATAACAATTAACCATTCATTTCTATTAATGAGACGTTATACCGAACAATATTTAAACTCTTTTGGTTGTAGCTTTTTGCAGTTTCCTAAAAAAGTTGAGGCTATGATTATATTTTACCTCTTTTATCATTTGAATTAAAATAAAGATATTTTTTTGACTACTTTTAAATTCAATTGTGTTTTTTTAATATTGAACAATCATCGAGCGAGTTATTAGGTGAGTAATTAAATAAACACAATTCTAACTTTTTGAATATCAAACGAATAAGTCACAAGTTATGACCCTGTCGAGGTCACTAAAGTAAAAATCCATCATTATAATGATGGATTTTTTTATTTCATATTGTTCAATAGATACAAGTTACATTCAACTAGGCTTCCGTATAAATACTGTCTATCTCCGCTTTAAACTTCTCGCGAATAACCCGTCGTTTCAGTTTGAGTGTAGGTGTTAATTCGGCATCTGAATCGTCTTCATGAATGGGCAACCATGGACTAGCAATCAATCGAAACTTTTTTACTTGTTCAATATGACTGAATTCAGGATTGTATTTATCTATAATTTTCTGATATCTTTTCAGTACTTTTTTATGTTGCACAATCTCACCCAAGGTGGTCCACGGAATTTCTTTTTTTGCACAATAGCTTTTCAGTGCTTCTTCTGCCGGTACGATCAATGCAGAAACGAACTTTTGTTTATCACCAATGACCATCATCTGTTCCACTAAAAACTCTTCACGTATTCTATTTTCTATGGGAGCCGGAGCAACATATTTACCTCCTGAGGTTTTTAGTAACTCTTTTTTTCGATCTGTGATTTTAAGGAACTCTCTACCTCCTGGTCCCTTGATCAGTTTTCCGATGTCACCCGTACAAAACCACTTTTTACCATCAATCACTTTAAATACTTTTTTATTGACATCTGGCTTTTTATAATAGCCTTTCATTACGTTCGGTCCGTAGGCTAATATCTCTCCTTCATCTGTTTTATAATCTCCCTCAGAACGATCAATAAACAATTCTACTCCTTTAATTGCATAGCCAACAGTACCTAACATTGTGCCATTAGGTTTCAGCGTATTTCCAGTAAGAGTGGGTGATGTTTCCGTCAACCCATAAGCCTCCCTAACGCTAATTCCTGCAGCGCAAAAAACACGAAGTACTTTTACCGGACATGGAGCGGCGCCGGTAATGATCATTCGAATATTGCCTCCTAAGGCTTCACGCCATTTGCTAAAAATCAGTTTGTCTGCTATTTTCCATTTTATACGTTGGCCAAACGAGAGTTTCTGATCAATTTCGTAATCATCAGTGAGTTCGAGTGCCCAAAAGAATAATTTTCGTTTCATACCTTCCAAAGCCAAACCTTTGTTATAAATGGCTTCATAAACCTTTTCAAGTAATCTCGGCACCGTGGTAAACAAAACGGGTTTAACGGCCGCTAGATCACCATCAGGACCACTTAAATTATCAGTGCCAGAAAAATACACCGAAACCCCCTTAAAATAATAAGAAAACGAGACTGTACGTTCATAAATATGGCACAAGGGAAGAAAACTTAAAGCATTCTCTCCTTTGTTAATTTCTAAAAGGTCAGAAGTCTCGGTAACAATATGCATAATATTAGCGTGCAGCAACATCACTCCTTTTGGGTTTCCTGTGGTTCCTGAAGTATAAATAATTGTTGCTAAATCTTCTCCTTTTATCTTCGCCTTTATTTCAGTTAGTCTCTCAATGTTTTTATCGTCAAATATATCTTCCCAGAAAAGAATTCCTTCTTGTCGATCAAGAGTATAAATGTGTTCAAGCGTTGCAACATTTTTCTGCGTCGAGCTTAATTTTTTATATAAATCACCACTACCACAAAATGCAGCTTTGACCTCAGCTTCGTTCAAAATATATTCATATTCTCCAACACTAATTGTCGGATACAATGGAATACTAATTAATCCCGCCATTTGAATGGCAAAATCCAATATCAACCATTCTGGTCTATTTTTATATACCACCATTGCTACCTTGTCTCCGGGCTGCAAACCCAAACTTATAAGACCAGAAGCCGCTTTTTCGGCAAGATTGACTACCTCTTGAGAACTGTAACTTTTCCATTTACCTGTAGCATCTCGCCCATTTAAAGATTTTTCAAGTGGAAGGTTTTCTAATTGATGGTAAAGCACGTCGAAGAGTCTAGTCATTACTGCGTAGTTTTTGTTGGATTAATGTACAAAAATGAAGTGGTTTCTTAAAGGAAACTAAGTAGCTTTAGCTTTACTCAAACATTAAACTGATAAACTCAGCAAAACAAGCAGGCTTTTCTGAACCTTCGATTTCCACAGTACAGTTCCATGTGATTTTCAAACTTGTTTCACCGTAATCTTCAATGTTAGCAATATGCCCCACAAGACGAAGTTTACTATTCACTACAACCGGACTGGGAAATCGAACTTTATTTAAACCATAATTGACCCCCATTTGAACTGATTTCACTTGAATCGTTTCTTCCAACATTTTTGAAAGCATCGATACGGACATAAACCCATGAGCTACTGGTTTTTTAAAAGGAGAGTGTTTGGTAGCTTTTTCAACATCAACGTGTATCCATTGAAAGTCTCCTGTTGCTTTTGCAAAGTCATTGATCATATCTTGTGTAACTGTCAACCAATCGCCAACGGGTAGCTGTTTACCTACTAACTCTCGAAACCCCTTAAAATCATCAACTACTAATTTTGCCATTGTATTTCTCTTAAGTACGCACTACTAATTTGCCTTTAACCTTTCTATTCATCATTTCCTCTAATGCCGCAGAAGTCTCTTTCAAATTATAAATCGCGTGAATATGCGGTTTCAGTTTTCCTTTAGAATACCATTGCATTAGTGACATAGTGTTTTGCATGTTCGCTTTAGAATTCTTCATAGCAAATGCTCCCCAAAAAACACCAACGATAGAAGCTTCTTTTAATAAGGGAAGGTTTAAAGGTATTTTCGGAATATCACCTGCTGCAAAACCGACCACCAAATACCTTCCATTTCTAGCTATACCTCGCAGCGCCGCTTCCGTATAATTTCCACCGACGGGATCATAAATAACGTCAACCCCTTTGCCTTGGGTCATTTCTTTAATCGTTGCTTTCAAATCTTGCTTGGAATAATT
Organism: uncultured Flavobacteriaceae bacterium; assembly: GCA_937936275.1. Taxonomy (GTDB): domain Bacteria; phylum Bacteroidota; class Bacteroidia; order Flavobacteriales; family Flavobacteriaceae; genus Maribacter_C. The sequence goes on along the minus strand of CALHCJ010000253.1, from coordinate 3,321 downwards.
GATGACCATATCAGCACCGTATTCTTTGCAAAGAGCTAACTTTTCATCCGTTGATGCAGCAGCTATTACTTTAGCTCCCATTAATTTTCCTAATTCGACTGCTGCTAAGCCAACTCCTCCAGATGCCCCTAATACCAATAAAGTTTCCCCCTCGGCCAAATGGCCTCTATCCTTCAGCGCATGAAAGGAAGTTCCATAAGCCATCATGAATGAAGCTGCAATAGGAAAATCCATTTGAGGTGGTTTTGGAAAACAAGCATTCGAAGGAACAATTACCTCCTCGGCTAAGGCACCATGTGCCACAAATCCAAAAACGGCATCACCGACGTTCAAATGTTTGACTTCCGTCCCAATTTCTTTTACGATTCCGGCAACGTCACTTCCAGGAGTAAAAGGTAGTTCTGGTTTTATTTGATATAGCCCTTGAATAATGAGTGTGTCCGGAAAATTAAGTCCGCAAGCTTTTACTTCGACTAAAACTTCTTTAGCACCCGGTTTCAAATTCTCAATATCTTCTAAAACCAAAGAAGATGGCAGACCATATTTTTTACATCGTATTGCTTTCATAAATAAGCTCTTTATTTTTCATTGCTGCGGAGGCGGAGATCTATTGAATACATGATTTATTATTCGCCGTGTCATCGGAGCTTTCTAAGCCCTCAGGCTTTTCACACTAAAGTGGAAGACCACCTCTTTCTATCCTAATTCACGACCCTCAACCCTTTAGTCTTTTTCAACTTCGTATGTTGTACATGTACTTATTCATCTTCAATTACTTTCAATACAAGTTTACCCATTTTCTCTCCTGAGAAAAGTCGGTTGTAGGTTTCAGGGAAGTTCTCTATACCTTCATATATATCTTCACGACTCTTTAGTTTCCCTTGAGCCATCCATCCGCCTAATATCTTAGCGCCTTCCGCATATCTTGAGGCGTAGTCGAAAACAACCATGCCTGTCATACTTGCTCTATTCACTAATAAGGACAAATAATTACTTGGTCCCTTTACCTTGGTTTTGTTGTTATACTGAGAAATAGCTCCACAAATCACAATCCGTGCGTGCATCCGTAGGCGTGTTAATGCTATATCTAGGATTTCACCACCTACATTATCAAAATAAATATCGATACCCTTAGGACATTCCTCCTTAAACCGGGTTGCTATATTTTCATTTTTATAATCGATGCAAGCATCAAAGCCCAGTTTATCAACTACATACTTACATTTTTCTGGACCTCCCGCGATGCCTATCACCTTGCATCCTTTGATCTTCGCAACTTGTCCCACAATGCTTCCCACCGCTCCGGCGGCCCCAGATACTAAGACCGTTTCCCCTTCTTTGACTTTACCTACTTCGGTAATTCCAAAATATGCTGTCATACCGGGCATACCCAACGTACCTATATACATTGGTAAAGGGGCAATTTTCGGATCTACTTGATAAAAGCCTTTTCCGTCAGTGACAGCATATTGCTGAACCCCGCCCGTGCCTGCTACATACTGCCCTACTTCAAATTTGGCGTTATTTGAAGCCACAACTTCACCTACAGATCCGGCTCGCATTACGGAACCAATTTCCATAGGAGCTATATATGATTTCCCTTCATTCATCCACCCGCGCATCGCTGGGTCTAAAGAAACATAATGTTGTTTAACCAATATTTCTCCTTCTCCTATTTCAGGTATCTCATTTGTTTCTAATGACCAAGTAGAAGCATCTGCTTCACCTTTAGGTCGCTTCATAAATAATAATTGCTTATTCATCTGTGGTGTTTTTATTTTTTTCGTCATTTTCTACTTTTTCTTACTTGAAAAGCTCTCTACATACGCCTTCATTTTAGCACGTATTTCAGGTTTCCACCAAAGTTCAGAAGCCTCTTTTAAGGAGTTACCAGATTCTAAGTCTAGCTTATCCCAAAGGTGTTTTCTGAGCTTCGCTTTGGTGTTTACTAAAATTTCTTGATCCGCTTTTAAATAGTGTTGCATTTTCTTTTCGGCTCGATCTAATACATTTTCTAAGGGCAATAGTTCATCAACTAATCCTGCCATTAATGCTTCTTTTCCGCTCAGTAATTTACCCTCTAAAATGTATCTATTTGACAATCCGTCGCCCATCCAAAAAGCATATATTTCAGTTAGGTTTTGGCTTATTTGAATATTTACAGCGACCTCATTTAAGCCGATAACATACTTATCTCCTTCTGCCATATAGCGATTATCGCTAGTTACGGCTAGGACCGTTCCACCCGCAGGCGAGTGTCCTGTAATTGCAGAAATGAAAGGTTTTTTAAATTGAACAAGTTGTAAATACAAATTACCAAAAGCACCAAAAAATTCTGAAATTTGTTCTTTGTCGTATTGATATAATTCAATCAAATCTAAGCCTGCAGAAAAATAATGAGGTTGTCCTGTTAAAATAACACCTTGAACATCATTATGCTCTTCTAAAGCAAGAAAAACAGCTCGTAACTCCTTAACCATTTCACGATTAATCGCATTGACTTTACCACGATTCATTTGAACTATAGCGTAACCGCCTTTTATAGTAAGTTGTATTGTTTTATATTCCATAATTATAAGGAGGTTCCTCCATCTAAAGTTATTGTTTGACCCGTTATGAATTTAGAATTTTCGGAAGCCAACCAGCAAATCGCTTCTGCAATTTCATCAGCTTCGCCAAAGCGTCCCATGGGTATAAAGCGCTTTAACTTATCTTCCATATCAGGACTCGCAGCTAACAGCTGCTCTAAAAGTGCAGAATGGGTAAATCCGGGACATACTGCATTAATTCGAATATTCTTTCGCCCGTATTCTAATGCCGCCGATTTTGTCATGCCGACTACTGCAAACTTACTGGCACTATACGATAAGTTGTTTCCTGATGCCTTTAAACCCGCCAAAGAAGCAACATTCACCATGCTGCCATGACCCTGAGCTAGCATTTGTTTTAAGGCAACTTTCATGCAATAAAAAACACCCGTCTGATTTACGGCAATGACATTATGCCAATCTTCATGGGTGTGATCTGCGGTTTTTAATTGGTGCTTACCACCAATTCCAGCATTATTCACCATAACGTCTAACTGGCCATGAACTTCTACCACCCGATTTATTAACGCCTCTACTTCTTCAAATTTAGTCACGTCAGTTTTGATCGCAGAAGCTGTACCACCCTCAGCACTAATATCGCCTGCTATCTTTTGAGCGTTTTCTAGGTTGATATCTGAAACCACTACTTTTGCGTCGTGGGTTCCAAAAAGCTTAGCGGTCGCTGCACCTATGCCACTTCCTGCCCCTGTTACGATTACTATTTTCTCTTTTA
>CALHCJ010000252.1 GCA_937936275.1 uncultured Flavobacteriaceae bacterium | reverse complement strand
GCGCCTTTGCTTTTAGTATTTGCATAACTTATACAGCTAAAAAAAGCTCCGTGAGGAGCTTTTTATTATTTTGATTTTTTATACTTATTAATCTCATCTTGCAGTTGCCTACTAATTTTTTGCTCCCTTTCAAGTGCTCGCCGTCTATGATCTTCGTATTCTTCTTCGACTTCTGAAAGTGAGGTTTTAGCTTCTTGAGTAAGAATATTACTTCTTCTAAACTTATACATGAAGAAAAGCATCAAGCCAAGTAAACCAGCTATTATTGACCACAGTATGGTATTGTAGGTTACTTTAGAAACCAAAATCCCTAGAAAAGACATACTATCTTTTTCTTCAGTAACGCCTACAAGATTATTAGTAGTTTCGTCTAGCTTTTTATTTAAAGATTCAATCGTAGATTCGTGCGTTGCAATCGTATTTTTCAATGCTGCTGCTCTACTATTGAAACCTTTCAGGCTATCTAAAACGTTCTGTCGTAACTTATCTAAAGAAATCGTGCGTACGACTTCATATTTTTTTCCATCGGCGCGATAGTTTCCTGATTTTTTGTAAATAAATTCGAATTGATTGTTGATGGAACCTTTGTCTAGCGACAATTCAGATTCATTTTGAGCTGAAATCGTGCTTATGAAAAATGAGCATAAAATTACCAAAAGTGTTCTAAAACCTTTCATTTATTTTGGTCTTGAGGTTAAAAATGATTTAGAGGGAACTAAAGTAATTCAATAATCTCAATTAAGAAAAAAAATTGTTAAATACGTTATTAAAGATACGTAATGCCATCGCAATTTGGATGTTCGATAAGTACAGTTTTCCATTAGTAATATGTAAACCTTCTCACTTTTGCAATATATTTCGCCAAACGAATAACTTGATGAGAATAGCCATATTCATTATCATACCATATATACAAGATAATATTTTTGCCGTCTTTTGTTACAATAGTTGCTTTACTATCATAAATGGAAGGAGCAGAGGTCCCTACAATATCTGACGATACCATTTCTTTGCTTAAAGAATATTTGATTTGTTCTACTAAATCTCCCTCCAATGCATATTTCTTTAGTATGGTATTAATTCCTGCAAGAGAAGTTTTATTTTCTATTTCAAGATTCAAAATGGCAAGCGAACCATTGGGTACAGGAACGCGTATCGCATTAGAAGTCAATTTACCTTTTAATGCTGGTAATGCTTTTGCAACGGCTTGACCTGCACCTGTTTCTGTAATGACCATATTCAAAGCTGCAGCTCTACCTCTTCTGTACTTTCCGTGCATATTATCCACCAAATTTTGGTCATTTGTATATGCGTGAATGGTTTCCAGATGTCCTTTTTTGATCCCTAGAGAATCATCTACAACTTTTAGGATGGGTGTGATGGCATTTGTAGTACAGGATGCTGCCGAAAATATTTTAGTTTTATCAGGATTATGATCATTCTGGTTGACACCATGAACAATATTGGGGACTTCCTTACCTGGTGCAGTAAGCAATACACGTGAAGCACCTTTAGATTTCAAATGTCTACTCAACGCGACCTTATCTCTAAATGCACCAGTATTATCAATAATAAGAGCATCTGAAATTCCATATTTGGTATAGTCAACATCTTCTGGTTGAGCTGCATTGATTACATGCACAGTAGTTCCGTTTATAATTAGGGCACTTTTGCTAGCATTTATATCGACGGTACCCATAAATTTCCCGTGAACAGAATCAGTGCGTAGTAGATTAGCTCTTTTTTCTAGTATCTCAATATTACTTTCACCTCTGGTTACAATTGCTCGCAAGCGCAACTGATTTCCTTTACCAGTTTTAGACATCAATTCGCGTGCAAGTAAACGTCCGATTCTACCAAAACCGTATAGTACCACGTCTTTTGGTTTAATGTCTTCCGTTTTATTAGCATTCTTTAATTTTGTAAGTACGAACGCTTTTGCATTATTAAAATTATTATCATCAGAATGATATTCGTAAGTCAGTTTACCAATATCTAACTTCGATGGAGGCAGTTTAATATCATTAATTGCTCTCAAAATTTCGACTGAATCAAAAATAGAAATAGGCTTTTGTACAAACTCTCCCGCATATTCATGTAGATGAATAATATCGCTTACCGTTTTATCAATAATCTGATTTTTGAACAATACAATTTCGATAGACTTATCATACCATAAATCACTAGTAATTTTAATGAATTCCGTGGTAGCTTTTCGTCTATCGGCCTGAAAAGCAAGCTCTTTTTCATAAGGTTTTGAACTAGGCATAGGAGGTTTTGTTATTTAATATTTTGCAAAAATATATTTTTTAAATAGGTATTCTTCAATAATTCGCAAAAAAAATACCCCAACCGGGGTATTTTTTAAGAATGTCATATATTTTATTGAAAAATGAGTCGTTCGCGCTCTCCTTTTTCATCAATCATCGTTATACTAGTCTTACCATATCTAGAAATCTGCCCGAAAAGATCTCTAGCGTCTTGAATATTTCCAATCTCTTCATCGTCTACCGACAGTAGAACCTTACCTTCTAATCCGTACCCTCGATATGTTTCAGGAACCCCAACAATTTTAACCCCTTTTTTGGTATCAAACTTCTTCATGTCTTCTTTAGAAAGGTTTTTGACCTCTAATCCCATTACAGGCACAATTAAAGTTTGTCTTTCTTTCAAAGTTACGGGAACTATAAATTGATCACCATCTCTTTCAATAGTAACTTCTACTACATCTTCAGGGCGCTTGGTAGAAAGATATCCCGTTAAATCAGGAAACTTGCGTATTACAATTTTATCTACTTTCTTAATGATATCTCCTTCTCGTAGTTCAGCCTCCGCGGCTCCCAAGCCCTCTTCAACACCAGATACATACACACCTTGAATTTCATTAAGGCCTTCTTTTATGGCATAAGGACTATTCGCATTTATGGTATTGATACCTAAAATGCCTTTCTGAATAGACCCATATTCCATGATATCTTGTACAATTTTTCTAGCAATGTTACTTGGAACTGCAAAAGAGTAACCAACATAAGATCCTGTTTGTGAAGTAATAGCAGTATTGATACCAACTAAATCTCCATTGGTGTTTACTAAAGCTCCACCGCTATTGCCAGGATTTACAGCTGCATCTGTTTGTATAAAAGATTGATTTCGACCTAAATTTCTAGCTTTTGCACTTACAATTCCCGCAGTAACCGTAGAGGTAAGATTAAATGGGTTACCAACGGCTAGAACCCATTCCCCAATCTTGGTATTATCAGAATCACCAAAGGCTAAATAAGGTAATTTGTCTTCCGCATCTATCTTTAATAAAGCGATATCTGTATTAGAGTCTGATCCAATCAATTCGGCATCGTATGTTTTATTGTTATTTAAAGTAACCTGTAATTGATCAGATTTTGCAATGACATGGTTGTTTGTGACAATGTAACCATCTGAAGAAATGATCACCCCTGAACCTGATCCTACTTGGGCTCTCTGACTACCACCATTACCTGAGCCGTAAAAGAAATCCCAAGGACTATTTGCTGTTCTACCTTTTGTTACATTTTTAATATGAACCACGGCGTTTACGGTATTTTCTGCTGCTACAGTAAAATCTATCTCATTAATACCAGAACCCTTTGCCGAGGTTGGTGTTAAACTAGTGTTGAAAACAGTTCCCGGTTCAGTGCTATCGACAATGGCAAATTTTTGGTTTTCAAAAAATAATTTGTAAGCGCCAAGTGTTATTGCTCCTGCGCAAATAGAAAGTAGCAATAGGCTTCCAATTCTTTTCATAGTATCAAATAATATTAAAATTACATCTCAAAATTAGATATTTTAACGTTTTGTCGAGTAGCTTTTAACTACTTTTTAACTGCTAAAAATTCCTTAAGAAATGTCCTATCTTTACGGTTGAATTTCAAACTATGAGACTAGAGTTTTACAAATATCAAGGTACAGGTAATGATTTTGTGATGGTTGATAACCGAGATTTATTTTTTCCAAAGCAAGATGTGAAACTGATCGCTTATTTGTGTGACCGTAGGTTCGGTATAGGTGCAGATGGTCTTATTTTATTGGAGGATGACCCAGAACATGATTTCAAGATGGTGTATTTTAATTCAGATGGGAATCCAAGCACCATGTGCGGTAATGGGGGTAGATGTCTCGTAGCGTTTGCCAATTTTTTAGGTGTAATAGCAAACAAAGCTTCTTTCAATGCTGTCGACGGTACACATACAGCAACTATTCAAGATGAAGTAGTTAGCCTTCAAATGAACGATGTTTTAGAAGTTATTGAAAAGCCAAATTCATTTTTTTTAGATACTGGTTCTCCGCATCATGTGCAAGAGGTTGAAAATTTAAAAGCGCTTAATGTTAACAAAGAGGGAGCCAAACTTCGCTATGGTTTATACGGCGCTACAGGTAGTAATATTAATTTTGTTGAACAGCAATCAGCGAATTCTTTTTCTGTACGCACCTATGAAAGGGGAGTAGAAGACGAGACATTATCATGTGGTACTGGGGTAACTGCTGTAGCGATTGCAATGCATAATTCAGGAAAAACTAAGAGTAATGAAGTGGTAATACATGCTGAAGGAGGTGATTTAAAGGTTCATTTCGACAATGATGGCGGTTATAAAAAGGTTTATTTGGTTGGTGCTGCCAAATTGGTATTTAAAGGTGAAATTGAATGTTAAATTTGCAAGGGGATCATATTTATTTACGCGCTTTAGAGCCTACGGATTTAGACTTTCTCTATTCTTTGGAGAATGACACTGCGCTTTGGGAGGTCAGCGGTACCTCTACGCCATATTCAAAACAAGTACTTCAGTTGTATTTAGATAATGCACATCGCGATATTTACGATGTAAAACAATTGCGCTTATGTATTTGCAATAGAACCAATAAAGAAGTAGTGGGCCTGATTGATTTGTTTGATTTTGACCCCAAAAATAATAGAGCGGGAGTTGGGATCGTAGTTGCAAAAGAGGACTCTAGAAATAAAGGTATAGGCACTGAAGCCATCAATTTAATGAGTAAGTATGCCATGAGAGCATTAGATTTAAGACAGCTTTACGCTAATGTTTCAGAAGATAACTTGGTCAGCATTCGTTTATTTGAAAAGTTAGGGTTTGAAATGGTAGGTGTAAAAAAAGATTGGCTTTATAACGAAGGAATTTATAAAAACGAAGTTTTATTTCAAAAAATACTCTCATAATGTATATTAAGAAGATTTTACTCACTATCGTTCTCATTGGTCTTATTGTAGGAGGCATATTTGCTTATATGGTCTACGCCGCTTTTTTCAATCCGAATACTACGTTTAATAATGATCAAGCAACTGTGTTTATTCGTTCTACAGATACCTTTCAAGATGTAAAAGAATCATTGACTCCTCTATTGGAAGATATGGGTACATTTCAACGTGCTGCAGAACAAAAGGGTTACGCGGCTAATGTAAAAGCAGGAAAGTATATGATTACCAAGGGAATGAGTAATAATGATATCATCAATCGACTTCGTTCTGGAAATACTCCAGTTAAGGTTGCTTTTAATAATCAGGAAAGGCTGGAAAATCTAGCGGGAAGAATTTCTACTCAAATAGAACCTGATAGTTTGGCGTTGTTAAAGGCATTTCAAGACGAAACTTTCTTAAAAGAAAACGGATTTAATTCAGATACAAAACTAGCAATGTATATTCCGAATAGCTATGAATTCTTTTGGAATACTTCCGCTGTAAAGTTTAGAGATCGTATGCTTAAAGAGTACAATCGCTTTTGGAATGATGAACGGTTAAAAAAGGCAAAAGCATTAAATCTTGATCCGGCCGAAGTCGTTTCTTTAGCGGCTATTGTTCATAAAGAGACTGCAAAAATTGATGAGAGACCACGGGTTGCTGGGCTTTATTTAAACAGAATACGTAAAGGCATGTTATTGCAAGCAGACCCAACAGTGATTTATGCTCTCAAAAAGCATCAAAATAATTTTGATTTAGTAATTAAAAGAGTGCTTTACAAAGATTTAGAACTAGACTCCCCGTATAATACTTACAAATATAGAGGGGTGCCTCCTGGTCCTATTACCATGCCCGACATATCAGCTATTGATGCAGTTCTCAACGCTGAAAAGCATGAATATATTTATATGGTGGCTAATGTCGAAAATTTTGGTTACCACAAATTTGCCAAAACAGCAGCACAACATAACCAAAATAAGGTGCAATATATCCGATGGATCAATGCGCAAAAAATAAGTAGATAGGTAGATAGTCCAAAAATTAAGACATCTTAACTAAATTTAAGGACTTTTAACAAAGCCTTGTCAAAACAAAATGAAATTCCACAATACCTTTGTCCCGTAAAATTTAAGCTAGCCCCAAATTTGCTGTAAGTCTTAAAAAAACAAGTGTATGAGAAAGTGGATGCGTTTTACGAGTCCCCTAATCGTTACCTTTATTTTAGTGAGTTATGCATTTATGCCCTCTAGGGTAGCAGTGCCAGAGGCTCTTAAAGTAACACAACCTACTGAAGTTTTGTTTCCCCAAAACAAAACTGTTTTTAGTACAGCTATTGTTGCTCCTCCTTTTTTAGGGAGTTCCTATATTGGCTTTAAAGAGGCTTTAGCTTTTAAAGAGTCACAAGGAAATTATTTTATAACAAATACCTTAGGATACTTAGGTAAATACCAGTTTGGTATTGGAACGTTACAGTTAATGGGTGTACACGATGCGAGTAGCTTCTTGAATAGTCCTGAATTGCAGGAAAAAGTTTTTCAAACTAATATTGCTCGAAATAAATGGATTTTAAGAAGAGATATTAAGAAATTCGACGGGCGGTGGATCGGTGGAGTTCAGGTTACAGAGTCCGGAATGCTAGCGGCTGCTCATTTGGCAGGAGCTGGAAATGTGAAGAAGTATTTGAGATCGTATGGCAAGTATGACGTGAAAGATGCTTACGGCACAGATATCGCAGCCTATATTAGTAAGTTTTCAGGTTATGATGTTTCTAATATTTCAGCCGAACGAAATCCTAAGATTTAAAAATACTATGTATATATGAAGATGGGTAGACCCTGGCAAGTTTTGTCAGGGTTTACTTTTACGCCTGTACAATAAATATGGTAGGTCGTTTGTGTAGGTCTACTGGAGATTTCTTCCAATCTGTAATACTCTTTGTTAGGATAAATTCATTGCTCAATGTGATGTCACAGGCAATACAAAGCCGGGTTTGCCCTGAAAGCGTTTTTAACATTTCTGCTAATAGTTTGTCGTTTCGATATGGTGTTTCTATAAATATTTGTGATTGCTGTTGTTCTTTAGATATTTTTTCCATCTGTTTCAAAGACTTTTTCCTATCTGAACTATCAATCGGCAAATATCCATTAAATGCAAAATTTTGGCCATTCATACCGCTGGCCATTAACGCGAGGAAAATGGATGAGGGACCAACAAGCGGAATAACTTGAATACCTTTTTGATGGGCTATTTTCACTACCTCAGCACCAGGGTCAGCAATACCTGGGCAACCTGCTTCTGAAAGAATACCAATATCATGACCCGCCAAGCAGGGGTCTAAGAAGCTAGGAATTTCTTGCGCTTCAGTATACTTGTTTATAATCTCAATCTTTAATTTAGGCTGTGATTTCCCTGAGCTAATTTTTTTTATTGATCTGCGTGCAGTCTTTTCGTTTTCTACAATATAATAGTCAATATTTTCAATTGCACGTTTAATTGAAATAGGTAAGACTTCTAAAGGCTCATTATCTCCTAATGTGGTTGGAATTAAATATAGTTTTCCGATTTTGATTTGTTCTTCACCCATTTATGAATCTTGTATTGCATTGAATTTCATAGCAATTTCCTCACAGGCTTTGTCAATAAGGTGATAAACATATTCGAATCCATCTTGTTCATCGTAGTAAGGGTCGGGGACTTCTAAAATTTCTAAATCACTTTCACTCAGTAGTAGTTGAACTTTATTTTTATCTGAATTGCTCCTAGATAAAGCAATCACATCGTTATAGTTGCTTTTGTCCATCACATATATCATATCGAACTCATCAAAATCTTCAACTTTAAATTTCCTGCAACGTTGCTTGGAAATATCAATGCCGTACTTTGTTGCTACGTTTATACTTCTATGATCTGGTTCATTACCAATGTGATATCCACCGGTGCCTGCTGAATCTACAAAAACATTATCGGGATTTACTTTATTTTGAAGAATTCCTTCAGCCAATGGTGACCTACAGATGTTACCGAGGCAAACCATTAAAACCTTTGTAACCATCTAAATTTAAGAGAATTTTTTAGTGAGGTCTTCTATATATTTGCGAAACTGCTTATCGGTTTCAGCAAGATTATCAACAGTCTTACAAGCATGCAATACCGTAGCGTGATCTCTTTTGCCTATTTGAGAGCCAATACTCGCTAATGAGGCTTTAGTAAACTTCTTCGCAAAGAACATGGCCAATTGACGCGCTTGTACTATATGGCGCTTTCTGGTTTTTGATTGAAGCGTAGCAACGTCCATTTCAAAGTAGTCAGAAACAACTTTTTGGATATAATCAATAGAGACTTCACGTTTTGTATTCTTAACAAACTTCTCTACTACTTGTTGTGCCAATTCTAAGGTTACTTCTTTTTTATTGAAAGAAGATTGCGCTATTAAAGAAATAATAGCACCTTCTAACTCACGAATATTTGTTTTGATGTGCTTCGCGACATATTCAATAATATCATCAGGCATCTCAACACCATCGCGATAGAGCTTATTTTTTAATATGGATATTCTTGTTTCGTAATCAGGGTTTTGTAATTCAGCAGATAATCCCCATTTAAACCGAGATAATAATCGCTGCTCAATATCTTGCATATCAACTGGCGCCTTATCAGAAGTTAAAATAACTTGTTTTCCGTTTTGGTGTAAATGATTGAAAATATGAAAGAAAACATCTTGTGTGCCTGACTTACCTGATAAGAATTGTACGTCGTCAATAATTAAAACATCAATCAATTGGTAGAAATGAATAAAATCATTTCGGGTATTTTTCTTTACAGATTCAATATACTGTTGGGTAAATTTTTCTGCAGAAATGTAAAGCACCGTTCTTTCAGGATATTTGTCTTTAATTTCAACACCGATTGCATGGGCTAAATGTGTTTTCCCTAATCCTACTCCTCCAAAAATTAATAGAGGATTGAAAGAAGTTCCACCAGGTTTATTTGCTACGGCCATACCCGCGGAACGAGCCAAACGATTTGAATCTCCTTCAAGAAAATTATCAAAATTATAATTCGGATTTAGCTGAGATTCTATTTTAATATTTCGAATTCCAGGAATTACGAAGGGATTGCGCAATTCAGGATTTTTTGATTTAATGGGAACATCCATTTCTTGTGGGACTAAGTTACCTCGGTTTGAACTCGGTATTTTTTCTGTAAATGGCTCTTTGTTACCGTATGTATTTTCCATACGAATGATGTAAACCAATTTTGCAGTTTCGCCCAGTTCTTTTGTAAGTGCAACTTTTAAAAGTTTCACATAATGTTCTTCTAACCACTCATAGAAAAATTTGCTAGGTACTTGAATACTTAGTGCATTCTCGGAAAGTTTCACTGGTTTGATAGGTTCAAACCATGTTTTGAATGCCTGCGGTTGGATATTATCTTTGATAAAGGCCAAACAATTGTTCCATACGGAATTAGCAGTTACACCCATGCTTAAACTTCTGTTGTTTTTTGGTTAGTGTTTCGTCTTGTAGGTAGAGAAATTTGACCGGAGCAGATCATTACTTTCTCTTGGAGCAAATATGTGAACAAAAAACCTAATAAAAAAATCAAATGGTATTGAATTTTCGCTTTTTTTTTCTCATGTTCGCAAGCCCTAAAAGGGTAACCTTTAAATGTATCTTTTTTTTATTAAATAGCCATGAAGTTTAACGAAATTTCTTTTCGAGTACGTTACAGTGAAACTGATCAAATGGGTGTTGTATATCATGGCAACTATGCACAGTACTTAGAAATGGGAAGGGTTGAATGGTTAAGAGAGATGGGCATTTCTTACAAAACGATGGAAGAAGAGGGGGTGATGTTACCGGTAATTTCTTTACATGTCGATTACAAGAAATCGATACGATATGATGATTTGATAACCGTTCGTACGACTTTAAAGAAGAAACCTTCGGTAAAAATAGAATTTGACTTTGAAATTTTTAATGAAACTCGTGAACTTTTGGCTACTGCTACTGTAGTTTTAGCTTTCATAGATATGAAACGAAATAGGCCTATACGATGTCCACAATATTTGTTAGACACTATTGCCAAAAATTAGTGCTGTAGTTCTTCAATTATTCGGGTCTAATATTTCTTTAATGATCACTTTATGTAAGCCTTCAAAATAATTGGTGATTTTACGGGCTTCGCTTTTACGGATGGCCACGGTAAATTGACAATCCAATTCTAATTGTTGCGAGATAAGCTCTAGCCCTCGTTGCTTCATAATGCGCATAACCTTATCCATGTCTTCGTATCCAAAAAAAAGCTTGAACTGCCGTTTTAAAACTTTTTTAATGATTTTTGACTCTTCTAGTGCCATTCGTGCACCATTACGATAAGCAGCGATAAGACCACCAATACCTAGTTTAGTACCTCCAAAAATTCTAGCTACTGCTACCAAGACATTTGTAACCTCGAAAGCCTGTATCTGCCCATAAATAGGCAAGCCTGCAGAGTTATTTGGTTCTCCATCATCATTTGCGCGATACCGAGTTTCCTCGGTTCCCAATTGCCAAGCATAGCAAACATGACCTGCGGTATGATGTTTTTTTCTTATGGTTTCGATAATATTTTTTACCTCATCTTCAGATTTAATTGGAAATGCATAGCCATAAAATTTACTCTTCTTTTCTTTAAAAAGAATTACTTCAGACGGTTTTGAAATGGTTCGATATATATCAGAAAATTCTTCCATTAAAAGAGAGCTACTAAAATGATACTGACTATCGCAAGTGCAATTCCTCCCCAGTTTTTGAAACTTATTTTTTCCCTGAACAATAGAATACCCAGTAAGGTTGAAAACATTACGATGGCCACATTGTTAATGGTGAAAATTGATGCGCTGTTTAGAGATTCATTCCGAAGCGCCTGTAATAAAAAGAAAATCGAAAAGTAGTTCGGAATTCCCAAACAAATTCCCCCTAAAACATTTCGAAAGTTAATTTTCAAAGCTTTTTGACGGGATTTAAAAAGAATAAAAATAATGCCTATTATGGCAGCAGAAGCAAAAACAGTGGCTGAAAACAAAGGTAATTCCTTGTGTGTAATATATTGCCTTTGCATGTAGCCTAGAGATGCATCTATGGCACCTGAACCTATAAAGGTCAACAACGGCAATACGAGGGAAGTGCTTCGTAATACTCTAGACTTATCTTTTATCGAGGCAAAGTAGACCGCAGCAAGAGCCAAAACAATTCCTATTATTTTTACCAACCCCAATTCTTCCTTATATAACATTACCCCTACCAAAACTGGAATAACCAAAGACATTTTGGTCGCCACCGAAGCTACCGAAACCCCGAGTCTTTGGGAAGTTGCCGCCATAAGATTAAAAACAATAATAAATAAGAGGCCCAAAGCAATCGTTCCCAAAAACCAAGGCTTTTCAGAAATATCAGTAAGGTCTATTTCTCCTTGATAGAAAAACAATCCAACCACACACGCTACAACATAATTGGTGATAATTGCATAAAGTGTTTCTATTTTATAAATAGAAAAGAGTTTAAATATCACAAAGATCAAACTTGAAAAGAGAACACTTAGCGCAAGGTCAAGCATGTTATAGTTTAGCTTTTAAATCGATAATATCTTCTTTACCCACTATGAGATTCCAGCATTGAATACCCAGTTTTTCCGCGGCATCTGTATTTTCTTTAGTATCATCGATAAAGAGGGTTTCCTTGGCTTTCAATCCGTTTTCTTCTAGCACAAAATCATAGATGTTAGCATTTGGCTTTCTTAAATGAATTTCGTGCGATAAATAGAATTTTTCAAAAGAATTTTTAAAGCGGTTATAGTGCTCATTGCCCATTTTTTCTTCTACTGCTTTAATGTGAAGTGCATTGGTATTACTCAGAAGAAATAATCGATAGGTATTTTCTTTAGCTAGATTTTCTAAAAATTCTAAACGTACTTGCGGGAAATCTAACAACATTCCATTCCAAATTCTAACAATTTCATCTTGCGATGCCTGCGGATAGACTTCTGAAAGTCCTTTTATAAAAGTTTCTGAGCTAATTGATCCTGTTTCATATTTGTGATTAAGGGCTATCAATTCGGGGCTAAGTTCTGCTGAACCTCCAAAGCGTAAAATTTCTCTGAAAATAATTTCTTTATCAAGATTGATAAAAATATCTCCGAAATCGAAAATGATGTTTTTAATCATATCGATATGTGCTTAAGGTATCGGTTTTTATTTTATGAGTTGCGATTAAACTTCCTGAAAGCTGAGGAGCTTTTACCCCTTTTTTAAAAGAAGTGGCACCTACAAATACGCGAGCTTCATCCCAAAGATCGTTATCTATAAAGGTCTGAAGTGTTCGTGTGCCACCTTCAATTAAAAGACTTGTTATGTGTTTTGAATACAGAAGTTCACAGATTTGAGATGCAATTTGATTATCAAAATCAATAACCTGATACTCTACCTTGTCGTTATATTTTTTCTGATCAATTTCCGAAGTTAAAACGAGGGTAGGAGTAGAACCATCAAAAACATAAAATTCATTTTTAATTTTTAAATCTTTGTCAAGAATGATTCGAAGTGGGTTTTTTCCAGTCCAATTTCTGACATCCAATTTCGGATTGTCCTCGAGTACTGTATTTGTACCTACTAATATCGCTTGTTCCGCTGCTCTCCATTGATGTACTAATTGCCTTGAATAGGTATTTGTAATCCAATATGGTTCTTTGTTCTGACCTCGCTTTTCTTTTGCAGGCGAAATAAATCCATCGGCGGTTTCTGCCCATTTCAAGATGATATATGGTCGTTTTTTTTCATGAAAGGTCAAGAATCTTCGGTGGTGTTCTCGACATTGATTTTCTAAAATACCTACGGAAACCTTACACCCCCTATCAATTAATTTTTGTACACCTTTACCAGCCACTTTTTCATGAGGATCTAAAAGTCCGATAACTACTTTCTTTATTCCATGAGTATTAATCAAATCTGCACAAGGTGGAGTTTTACCAAAATGAGAACATGGTTCTAAAGTCACATATAACGTAGCTTCTTTTAAAATGGATTTATCAGTAACTGATTGAATAGCATTAACCTCAGCATGGTTTCCTCCATACGAGCTGGTAAAGCCTTCTCCGATAATTTTATCATTATATACAATGACCGCTCCTACGGAAGGATTAGGAGCGGTCAAACCCAAACCATTTCGGGCTATTTCAATGCAGCGCAACATGTATTTTTCATGTATCTTCACCTCACAAAAATAGGACTTTAAAATCTATAGTTTTCAATGCTTCTCAGGGAAATAAAAAACATTTTTCATACTGAACTAGATCAGTTTTATTCAAAAGAAGAAGTTGATAGTTTTTTTTATATTTTGATTGAGCATCAACTCGATCTCAAACGATTTGTGTTGGCTACAGAACCGAATTTAGTGATTGCTAAGAAAGACCAAACACCTTTGTTTGCAGCTCTGAGCAGATTGAAACTATTAGAACCTATTCAGCATATTACTGGTACTACGCATTTTATGGAGATGGACTTTATGGTGTCTAAAGATGTGCTGATACCACGACCAGAAACGGAAGAATTGGTGCGATGGATTATTGAGATGGTAGATACAAAATTTAAAATTCAAAATGATGCTTTGAAGATTTTGGATATTGGTACAGGTAGCGGCTGCATCGCCATCTCTCTAGCAAAGCATCTTAAAGACGCTGATGTGTATGCATTAGACGTGTCTGAACTCGCATTGGCTGTTGCTAAAACAAATGCTAGTATAAATGAAGTTGATATCACCTTTTTAAAAGATGACGTTTTAGATTTAGAATCTTTAAATACGACATACGATATTATCGTTTCAAACCCTCCTTATGTTAGAGAATTAGAGAAAAGTAAAATGCATAAAAATGTGTTAGCTTACGAACCGAGCTTAGCATTATTTGTTTCTGATGATAATCCACTTCGATTTTATAAAAAGATTACAACCTTGGCTGAAAAACACTTGAAGAAGAAAGGCACACTATATTTCGAAATCAATCAATATTTGGGAAAAGAGACGAAACAACTTTTAAGAAATTATAATTTTTCTGAAATTGAACTTAAAACAGATATGTACGGTAATGAACGGATGTTAAAAGGTACTTTAAATTAAGAATAATAGGTTTTAATAAATTATGAAAAGTATTGTAGTTTTCTGTGGAAGTAGTAAAGGAACGAATTCAGATTTTGTCAAGCAGGGATATGTATTAGGTAAGACTTTAGCAGAGCAAGAAATAACCTTAATTTACGGAGGTGCTAAAATAGGGGTAATGGGTGCTGTTGCCGATGGTGCCTTAAATGCTAAGGGAAAGGTAGTTGGAGTAATTCCTGATTTTTTAAAAATTCGTGAAGTATTTCATATGAATTTGACGGAGTTAATCATAACGCAAAACATGCATGAACGCAAACTGAAAATGCATGAACTTTCCGATGGAATTATAATGCTTCCAGGTGGTTACGGTACCTTAGAAGAGTTCTTCGAAATGCTAACTTGGGCACAATTGGGCCTACATCAATATCCAATAGGTATTCTAAATACAAATGGTTTTTATACAGAGCTGATGCTGATGTTAAGCAAAATGGTAGATCAAGGTTTTGTCAAAAAAGAAAATTACAATATGATCTTAGTCGATGATACGGTAGACGGATTGTTACTTCAAATGGAAAATTACAAACCACTGCCTGTGCCAAAATGGATCAGTGAAAAGCAAGTTTAAAAATTACAAGAGTGGTATATGAGTGCTGAACAACAAATAAAAACCCTAAGAACAGAACTTCGAGAACATAATTATAATTATTATGTTCTAGATAAGCCAATGATATCTGATTATGACTTCGACATGAAGTTAAAGCAATTGCAAGATTTAGAAACAAAACATCCTGAATTTCATGACCCTACTTCTCCGACCCTGAGAGTAGGTGGTATGGTCACAAAGAATTTTGAAACTATTGCCCATGAACAACGTATGTACTCGTTAGATAATTCATATTCCAAGGAAGATATAGAAGATTGGGAGAAACGAATTCAAAGAGGTTTAGGAGATGTTGACGTTGAATTCACTTGTGAACTAAAATATGACGGAGCTTCTATTAGCTTGACCTACGAAGATGGAAAGTTAATAAAGGCGGTTACTCGGGGTGATGGCTTTCAAGGAGATAATGTAACTACGAATATTAAAACTATCAATTCAGTTCCGCTGCAGTTAAAAGGTGATTATCCTTCCAAATTTGATATTCGAGGCGAGATTGTTTTGCCTTTCGAGGGATTTGCAAAGATGAATGCAGAACGTGTAGCTAATGGAGAAGAGCCCTATATGAATCCTAGAAATACCGCATCAGGTAGTTTGAAATTACAAGATAGTGCAGCCGTGGCTCAAAGACCCTTAGACTGCTTGTTATACGGAATTGTGGGTCAAAATATTGGAATACAAACACAATGGCAAATGTTAGAAAAAGCTCGAGAATGGGGTTTTAAAGTTCCTACAGTTGCCAAACTTTGTAAAACAACAGATGAAGTAATGGCGTTTGTCCAATATTGGGATGTTCATCGCCACGATCTACCCTATGAAACTGATGGTGTAGTTATTAAAGTAAATAGCTTACAACAACAGGATGAATTGGGGCATACTTCAAAATCACCGCGTTGGGCAATGGCCTATAAATTCAAGGCGGAGCAAGTGTCTACCGTTTTAAATGAAATTACTTATCAAGTAGGCCGAACAGGAGCGATTACTCCCGTTGCTAATTTAGAGCCCGTGTTATTAGCAGGTACTACTGTAAAAAGAGCTTCGCTACACAACGCAGATCAAATCGCTAAGTTTGATATTCGTGAAGGAGATACGGTTTTTGTAGAGAAAGGTGGAGAAATAATTCCGAAAATAATAGGGGTTGACTTCAGCAAACGCCCTGTAAATTCTTCTCCTACTAAATATATTGAGGAATGTCCTGAATGTCATACTAAACTTGAACGAACCGAAGGAGATGCAAAGCACTATTGCACCAACTACTATGGATGTCCAGTACAAATCACGGGAAGAATTCAGCACTTCATTTCAAGAAAAGCGATGGATATTGAAGGCATGGGTAGTGAAACAGTGACCCTGCTTTTTCAGGAAGGTTTGATTACCAATTATGCTGATTTATATGAGTTGAATAAAGAGCAGGTAATGCCATTAGAACGTATGGCAGAGAAATCCGCTGAGAATCTAGTGAATGGGGTAGCGGCATCGGTTAAGATTCCGTTTGAAAGAGTGATGTTTGCTTTAGGTATTAGGTTTGTAGGTGAAACAGTAGCTAAAAAATTAGCCAAAGCTTACAAAAATATAGATGCTTTGATGAGCGCTTCGCAAGAAGAGCTTACTGCCGTTGACGAAATTGGAGAACGAATTGCACAAAGCGTAGTAGAGTTTTTTAGTAATGAAAATAATAGGACAATTATATCTCGACTAAAAAGCTACGGAGTACAGTTTGAATTATCTCCAGAAAAACTTGAGAATCAGACGGAAAAACTGAAAGGACAAATTTTTGTGGTATCCGGAGTTTTCGAAAGAGTAAGTAGAACCGAGCTGAAAAAGCTAATTGAAGATAATGGAGGAAAAGTAGGTTCTTCTGTATCCTCTAAAACAACATATTTAATTGCTGGTGACAAAATGGGGCCTAGCAAACGTACTAAAGCAGAATCTTTAAATGTTCAGATTATTTCTGAAGATGATTTTCTAGCTCAAATCGAATTCGATAACAATTAGAATGAAACCTGAAAGAACGTCGAATGCTAGCTTTTATAAGAACTTGCCCTTGCATCGGGTAAGCTTAGAAGTTTTGTATTCAGATCGTACTTCTTTCATTCCTGTGCCGAAAGACTGGTATATTTTGGTAGCAGATATTAAAGACTCTACAACTGCAATCATAAATAACCAACATAATGAAGTCAATCTTGCCGCAACCGGCTGTATTGTGGCCGTATTAAATAGTTTAAAAAAAACGGAAAAAGATAGAATTCCTTATTTTTTTGGAGGCGATGGTGCTACATTTTTAATTCCTCAAACCTATAAAGATCAGTTAATGGAGGTATTAAGTCTTCAAAAAGAACATGTCAAATTACAATGGAATTTAGATTTAGTGGTTGGCTATATGTCTATCAGTGATGTGTATAACGAAGGCTGTCATTTAGATCTTGCTAGAATTAAATTAAATCATTTTTTAGAGATTCCTGTAGTCTTAGGTTCAGGGATGAAACTCGCTGAAGACCTTATAAAAAAAACCTTTCCAGCGGAGCGTATAGAACCTCCTGTTCCCGTGGTTCCAGATTTAAAGGGAATGGAATGCAGATGGGATAAAATACCTCCTCCAACTACCGATCGTTCTGTAATATGTTTATTGGTGCATTGTCATGATGAAGTAAAACAACGATCTATTTATCACAAGATTTTTGTAGAACTTACTAAGATTTTTGGAAACTTAGAAGAAAGACAACCTATTACTACCCCAAAGCTAAAACTAGATACCACTTATGCAAAGATTAAAGGAGAGATGCACGCTTCTATTGGTCGCTATAGTTATCGTTACATTTTGAAAAAGATGTTTGAAACGTATATCGGTAAGGTATATTTTAAATACTCTAAAGAAGGTCGCAAGTATTTGCGTATGACAAAAGAATTATCGGAAACAGTTATGATTGATGGTTTAATAAACACCATTATTGTTGGAACGAATACTCAACTAAAAACATTAATCTCGTATCTAGATGATTTAGAAAAAAATGAAAAACTAGTTTACGGTTTACATGTCACACATTCGTCTATCATGAGTTGTTATGTAGAAGATCGAAAAAACAAACATGCTCACTTTGTAGACGGAACAGAGGGAGGATATACCAAAGCGGCAGAAATGCTAAAATCGAAATATACTTAATTCAATCTTACATGTCCGTTATCTTTTCACTTGTATTTTTTTAAAGGAAGATTCTCCTTTAGTTCCATCTGCTGCTATTGGTTCAACTAAAATTTGAATAAAATCATTTTTAGAAATAGGCACATTGGGTATGTAATAATCTTTGGATGGTGTTTTTCCTAACCAATGTTTAGTGGTATCGGTGATGGCGTAAATATTATAAAAGGTAGCTTTCGCCGTATCGTCAAAATGAATAAAGATTTCTGCATGGTTATCTTTTGGAAATACTTCAGTAGTGAACTCAGCAGGTGGTAACAGCTTTTCTTTTTTTTTATATAAGCTTATTTCTCCTATATATGCCTCACCATTTCCTATGGTTTGTATTCCTAATTCAATAATAGAAACATTTTTCTTTTTAGAAATTTTAAAAGAAGTTTTTTTCCAATCTTTAGATGCATTTACGGGAAAATTGAAATCTGTTCCATCTGATAAGCTTCCATAAAATCTTAGCTGAATAGTTGCGTCAGTTTTGGTAACCACTGATACGTTCACCTTTTTATTTAAAGCAATGTTGGTTTTGTATATGGGTACCTTAGTATCGTTAAAACTTTCCACCATAAAAGAACTTCCACCTTCATAACTTTCTTTAAAACTAAAGGTTGTTTTCACTTTTGTACTGTCGGTATTTCCTTGCCATGTAGGTAAAATGTCTTGAATACTTAAATTATGCCATTCTTCATTTGAAACCGATTTCCCTTTTTCATTATAAAACCGCCCCAGACCGTAGTTGAAGTTTGTTTTAAACGGTAATTTGTTAATTACACTACGTGGTACAAAGTAATTGGCAAAGCCCTTCCAAGTGCTTTCTCCAAAGCGTGTTTCTATTTTGGTCCCTCCGGTCCAAAATTTTTGCTCGTTCGCATAGACTTCTTCAGGCTCTTTGGTAGTAGAGATATCGAAAGTAGAATTTGGCCAATATAGACCTATCGATGTATTTTTGGGTTGTAAAGAATCAAAAAGAATATCCCACTGTACCAGTGTTTTATAACTTTTGCTTTGTACATCAATCCCAGCATATAACTCCCACTCACTTCTACCTAAAGCATTTGCCAAAAGTTTTGAATCTTCTAAATTCGTTGCAGCGTATCGAAAGTTAATGAAGAATAAATCTGACATCTTGAGGTTATCATTTTGAAAAAATACTTGATTGTGATTGTTCAGTTCATCTTGCCAAATTACCCGTCCGTCTTCAATCATTGCATCATACCAAACCAGTTTTAATTTTGAGTTTTTACGATAATATTGAATAAAAGCAATCATTCGTTCAGCGGCATCACTTTTCAAGTTATAAGTTTCTTGATTGATGAACCAACCATCAAAATGATATGTGTTTGCGACCTCTATCAACTTGTCTGCCACGGGAAAGCTACCGTCTTTGTTTTGCTTTAAAAACTCATAAACCCACATTTCTTTTCCACCATATACATTTGGAGGAAAAAATACTGTTCCAATCGATTTCACTCCATTTTTATGAGCAACATCTGTCCAAGTTGCGTTTGGAGGCACAATGATGCCTTCGTTGGCCGCACCTCCCCATTGCACGAAATAATCAATATACTGCCAATAAGGGAACGAATATTGCTTTACAGATTGAAAACCTTGAGATGGATAATTAGAGGTCGTATGTGGAGCTATTAATGATACAATACCCGGTTCATTTTCTAATTTTTTTTTATCATGTTTAAGAAAACGATCGGCTAAGGGTATCTGGCTCATATTATACTTTGCATCTTTATCGGTTTCAGCAGACCAAGCTAAAAGGTCTTCAACAAACCAGTAAGATGAATAAGGTTGATGGCTGCCATGGCCTAAATCTTGTGCTAGACTACTTGCAGAAACCAATGCTAATAGCACTAAAAAACCATTTAATTTCATTCTCGTAAACATATTATTAGAACTAAAGATAAATACTTTTAACACTTCAAAGCCGATGCAACTAATTTAGTTTGAATTTCAACCAAGCATCAAAAACTATTTTCTTCTATTTTGAAGAATTTACGCACGTCAACTCTGTATTTTATTACAGTTGTCGTACTTCTATGCTATATATCGATTTCTATTTTTGCATTACTTTAAAATTTATACTTTGAGACGTCTTCCCCCTTAAATGCGCTGCCTCCCCAGCAGTTTTTAGTTGAAAATGAAATGGAAAATTTAAGGAAAATTGAAAACAACCCGAAACTTGAAACTGTATTTATTGATTTTTTTGACACTCTAGTTCATCGCACGGTACATCCGAGTCAAGTAATTCGTATCTGGGCTAAATTAATGATTCGAGAATTAGGATTAACTTTAAAAGTAGATGAACTTTATTTCATACGTCAAGATGCGTCACAATATCTGTCTAAAGAACATGGCAATCATAACTTTTTAGTTGATTACAATGCATTAATTGATGAAGTATATGACCGCCTTACTTCTACTCGGAAACTAACAAATGTTTCACAAGAAGAGTTCACTACGTATTTTGAATTAGCTGAAAGTCGAGCCGAACTCAATGTGCAATATTTGAATCAAAATGCTATTACCCTTTTAAAAACATTAAGGCTTAAAAACTATAAAATATATTGCGTTTCAGATTTCTATACATCTTCTAGAATTCTAAAGGACTTATTGAAACACCATCAAATTAACCATCTTTTTGATGATGTCTTTGTTTCCGCTGATTGTAATAAAAGTAAATACTCAGGAGACTTTTATCCATGTATTCTTGAAAAATTAGATATTAAGGGGTCTAGTGTGGTAATGATTGGTGATAATTATAGAAGTGATATAGAAAATGCTAAGTTATATGATTTAGAAACTATTCATATACCTAATACCAAAGAATCTAAAACAAAGAAAAAATATCTTTTAGGCTCTGACCGCAAGGACTATCGTAGAGTGGTGAAAAAATTATATCGTGATTGTAATAGTGCAACGGCCCCAGCAAATAGCGATTACATATTGTTTTACACGGTATATATTGAACGCTTGTATCATTATTTAAAAAAAGGGAGGATAAAAAATATTCTTTTCTTGTCGAGAGAAGGATTATTTCTAAAAAAATTATTTGATTATTATCAGAAACACTTTACGCTACTAGTTAAAGACAATATAAAAACCCATTATTTTAAAACATCTCGACAAGCCTCGATGTTGGTTTCACTTAAAGATATAGAAGAAGAAAATTTTACTTTTCTTAGAAGGAAGTATCCCGATTTATCACTCAATAATTTTTTGCGCAACTTCACATTTACTGAAACATTGATTTCTGAAATCGTTGAAGAACTAGATTTGAATCAAATAAAAAATCAGGTTATTACTGACTTTTTAGATTCAGAGGTTTACGAACAATTAAAAGCAAATCAAACTTTTAAGGATGCTTATGATAAAAATAGGTTTGCACAACAAAATGCGTTCAATTCATATCTCGATTCGTTCGGTGTTGACTTTGTGAAAGAAGGTATGCATCTAGCCGATATTGGTTGGGGGGGCTCAATGCAAGAGTGTCTTTTTGACTATTTCGATGGTAAAGTACAAGTACACGGTTATTATTTAGGCTTAACTGAAATTTATTCTATTAAAAAAGAAAAAGCTCGTTGGGGTTTAAATTTTTCTGTTTTCCCATACGCTACATACTATGATAATATATTGAGAGGAAATACTGAATTGAATGAGCAATTACTTTCCGCAGGCCATGGTTCAACATTATCATATAATCGGTCTGGAGAGGTTACCAATGAATTTCATCATGAAGTTGAGAAAAAGGCCTATGACGATCATATTTGCGAAATCCAAGAATTCATGTACGACAGATTCAAAGAACTTTTGAAAGAATTTGATGCTGTGTGTTACGATGATCTTATTGCACAAAAAGAAATGACTAGTTACGCATTAAAGGCGGGGCTTTTTGCGTCGAAAAGAAAAATTGCTAGTGCCATGAAAATCTCAAAAGGATTTTATACAAACGTTGGTAATTTCTCAAATGGCTTAAAAATGTCTCCCGAAAAGTACTCCAAAGATAAATTCAAATTAATTAAAACATTCATACTAAGTCCTGACGAATTGTTTCCAGCCTTATTGAGAATAAAACCGTATTTATATTCTAGAAAAAAATACTTCTTGGCATATCTTATTCCTAGCGGAATTATTTACCACTACATCAAAATGAATCAATTGGTGAAAAGATCTTTGTTTCATAAGATAAGTCGATTTAAATACACCTATTTAAAATAATAAGTGATGTATAGCCAACAGGCTTCAAAATCGTTTGCGGAATAAGTTTTGTGTACAATCTTTAAAAAAATAGAGCAATAAAAAACGGTTTAGAATGAACTAAACCGTTTTTTAGACTAAGTGTTACCGTAGCGAGAGGGGGGCACGATCCCCCGACCTCCGGGTTATGAATCCGACGCTCTAACCAACTGAGCTACCTCGCCATGTGCTTTTAAGCGGCTGCAAATATAAAATTTAATTATCGCTTCATCAACTTTCCTTCGGTAAAAATATTCTCACACTATTTATTTTTTAATCATCTATAAATATATATATTGCCGGTATATACATTAACTAGAATGAGTGAAAAAGTAAAATATCAAATAGAGTTTGTCATACAATCATCCCCTCATATGCTATACCAATATTTAGCAACACCATCGGGACTTTCGGAGTGGTTCGCAGATAATGTGAATTCTCGTGGAGAGAAGTTTACATTCATTTGGGATGGAGCTGAGGAAGATGCAAAACTGATAAAACGCAAGAGTGATGAATTCGTAAAATTCGCATGGGAAGATGAAGAGGATGATTCCTTTTTTGAAATGAAAATCATTGTAGATGAGATTACGTCTGACGTCTCATTATTTATCACTGATTTTGCGGAAGAAGATGAAGTTGATGAAGCTAAAATGTTATGGGCAAATCAAGTATCGAGTCTTAAACAAGTTCTGGGGTCCACGTAATGCTCTAACGTACTTTTAATACTATCTTTGAGCCTTGATTTTCAAGGCTTTTTTTATGCAAAAAATGATAAATTTTAATGGAGAACTTCTATCAGAAAATTCAAAATATCTGAACTTCCAAAATAGAGGACTACGCTATGGTGATTCCTTGTTTGAAACATTTCGGGTCATTAATAATACCATCATTTTTTGGGAGGATCATTATCTGCGCTTAATGGCTTCTATGCGGATATTACGCATGGAAATACCCATGACGTTTACTATGGAGTTTCTGGAGAAAGAAATTTTAAAAACTATTTCATCTAACTCAATGACTGCGTCTTCGGTGCGCATTCGATTTACAGTATTTCGAAACAATGGGGGACTTTACACGCCAGAGACCAATGAAATATCTTATGGTATAGAATCAAATAAAATAGATTCTCCGTTTTACCTTTTAAAAGAGCATCATTACCAAGTAGAATTATTTAAAGATTTTTATGTAAATGCCGATCTGATGTCAACGCTGAAAACGAACAATAAAATCATTAATGTTGTTGGAAGTATTTTTGCCAAAGAGAACGACTATGAGAATTGTATACTGCTTAATGCAGATAAGCAAGTAGTAGAAGTTCTCAACGGAAACATCTTTTTGGTAAAAGGAAATACGGTTACAACCCCTCCTTTAAAATCAGGATGTTTAAATGGAATTATTCGTAAAAAATTAATGGGCATTCTAGAAAAAGTTGAGGGGTATACGCTTGTCGAAGCTTCTATATCTCCTTTTGATTTGCAAAAAGCTGATGAACTATTTATCACCAATAGTATCATTGGAATTCAATCCATTACAAAATATCGAAAAAAAGAATTTAAGAATGATGTTGCCAAAGATCTGGTCGGTAAATTGAATGCTCTAGTCAGACTGGGCTGAACAAATATCATCAGAAATCAATCAATTCAAACTAGGGTTTTCTGGCGCATTTGACCACAGTAAATAATCTCCTCCAAGTTCCATCATTTTTTCTTTCCAGAAAGCATCCGAAGATTTTTTGATAATATCACTTTCATACTTATTTTTCACAATAATCCAAGATTTTGAAGAAAGTTCTTCGTCCAATTGCAAAGATGCCCAACCAGAATATCCTAGAAAGAAACGAATGTCGTCTTCTGATATCATTTTTTGGTTAACAAGATCTATAATTTTGTCAAAATCACCTCCCCAATAAATACCATGGGAAATTTCAATGCTATTATCGATCAAGTGCGGCACTTTATGAATAAAGTACAAGTTATCTTGTTCTACAGGGCCACCATTGTATACTTGAAGAGGAATCTCAATTTCCGTAACCAAATCATTTATAGTGTACTCTAAAGGTTTATTTAGAATAAAACCAACAGAACCTTCTTCATTATGTTCTGCCAGAAGAACAACTGATCTATTAAAAGAGACATCGCCCGTTAATGTAGGCTCAGCGATTAATAGTTTTCCTTTTTTTGGCTTTAATCCGACCATTGTATTTAGTGCTAGGGTACTCTAATGTAAGATAAATCCGCTAAACACCAAAAAATGATAAAAACAAAAAAAGCATCTATCAACCGATAGATGCTTTTTGAGTATTGTGTTCGTATGAACTAGTTTACTGCTTTGCCTAAATCAGCTCCCGCTTTAAACTTAACAACATTTTTAGCTGCAATTTGAATAGTTTTTCCAGTTGATGGGTTTCTACCTTCTCTTGCATTTCTTCTAGATACAGACCAAGATCCGAAACCTACCAAAGATACACGTCCACCTTTTTTCAAAGATCCTTCAACATTACCTAAGAAAGACTCTAAAGATTTTTTAGCCGCTGCTTTTGTGATGCCAGCATCAGCTGCCATTGCATCGATTAATTCTGTTTTGTTCATAATGTGATTAAATTAATTGTTGTTAAAATAATTTTATTCCTATCACAAATTTATACGGATTTGCGTTGAACGCAAGTAAAATGGGGGGAAATCCCCGTTTTTGTTGATAAGTCAAGGCGTTTGTTGATAAAGTAGGGTATTTTTCACGTTTCCGTCAGCCCAATGGCTATCGCACTTTACGAGACATAAGCTGATTTCAATAGATTTAAACCATTTAATACCTCGCTAGTTTTCATTTTTCGTTTTCCAGGAAGCTGAATTTCCAACAACTCAATATAACCACCTCGTACTGCTACCTTTAATTCTTTCTTAGTAAATATTATAGTACCTGGTTTCAAGTTATGAGTTTGATCTTCTTCTTTTTTAACAGCATATATTTTGAGAAAAATGCTCTCTTCTCCATTCACCAATGTAGTCCAAGAAGCTGGATAGGGACTAAGCCCTCGAATGTGATTAAAGACTTCATTTAAAGATGAGTTCCAATCTACTTTGCAGGTTTCTTTATGAATCTTATAGGCAGACTTAATTTCACTTGACGATTCTTGTTTGGTGGTTTCTACCGACCCTTCTTCGATAAGCTTGACGGTTTTAAGAACCAGAGAACGTCCTAAATTCATTAATTTATCATGTAATTCTCCCGCAGTTTCTTCTGGCCGTATTTTTGCTTTTTCTTGAAGGATGATTTCTCCAGTATCAATTTTATCATCAATAAAGAAAGTGGTTACTCCTGTTTCCGTTTCTCCGTTCATAATTGCCCAGTTGATTGGTGCAGCGCCACGGTATTGCGGTAGAAGTGAGGCATGAAGATTGAAAGTTCCGTATAAAGGCATGCTCCAAATCACTTTAGGCAACATTCTAAATGCTACAACGATTTGAAGATTTGCTTTTAGAGCTTCTAATTCACCTATAAAAGCTTCACTTTTCAAGTTGGTCGGTTGCATTATATTTAGGTGATGGGCTACCGCGTACTGTTTCACTGCCGATTGTTGTAACTTTCTTCCACGCCCTGCGGGTCGATCAGGCGCTGTGATAACCCCCACTATATCATATTTATGTTCTACGAGAGTAGCCAATGTCGCGACTGCAAAATCAGGCGTACCCATGAAAACAATTTTTAACTTTTCTCTTTTACTCAATTTCGTATTCGTTTTTAGTATTAATTCTAATAAGACCGTCTTCCAGTAAGTTCTGAATGATTTGTAGTATTGAACTTTTCGAGTATGGTAATTGTTCTATAATTTGTCTTGATGTTTTCGGATGCTTTTCCAAACGCTGTAAGATAGCCCTTGAAATTTGAGGGAAATCTAGATGCGTACGATCTTCATTCTGAATACAAACATCGCAAATTCCGCAATCTTCGTTAGCTGCTTCACCAAAATATAAAAGTAATTGCTTACTTCGACATTCATATTTATTGATATAACGAAGCATTTGTTCTAAGTTATCAGCCTTTATCTGCTGTCTTTCTTTTACTTTTTTTGCAAATACGTTGATAGTGATATCATCTTCTCTCGGAACTAAAAATGTGATTTCTAAATCATTGTGATGTGCTACATAGTCGATAATACCATCTTTATTAAGCTGTTCTAAAACGGTAGTGACTTGTTTTTCAGAAACACTTAGTTTTTTTGAGATTAGCTGAACATTAATTTTTGTCTCAAAATCAAAAATGCCACCATAAGTTCTTAAAATGGTCTGTGCAATGGAGACGATGTTTTGGTTCTTTTCAAAATAATCGAATAACTGCTCTTTAGAACTTATAAACTGAACGGTAGATTTGTTTGAGAACGACTCGCTTAAAGCAATTACAGAGTTTTGGTCAAGAATCTGTAGGGTATTATAAGTTAGTAATGGATTCAAGCCGTAAGAAGAACAAAATGTATTAAAGTTGAATTGAAATGTTTGATGGACACCTTCACCATAAGCAATTTGGAAATAATTATTTAGTTTGTTGTAGGCTTTTTTTAGAAAACCTGTGTCAGGTAAAACACTTAAAAATTGTTGTCGTACTAGATGTTCATCCGTTGTATTTGTCAATAAGGCTGCCACTGCTCGTTTTCCGTCTCTACCAGCCCTACCAGCTTCTTGATAGTAGTTTTCTAAACAATCAGGAATTTGATAGTGCGCAACTAGACAAACATCTGGTTTATCAATGCCCATTCCGAAAGCATTGGTGGCTACCATCACTTGAACCTCGTTTGTTAACCACGCATTCAATTTGGTCTTTTTTTCTTTTTTAGATATTCCTCCATGAAAGTATGCTGCCTTAATTCCATTAGCGTTTAAGAATTGAGCTACTTCCTGTGATAGTCTTCGGGTTCGAACATATACAATTGCACTTTTGGTAATGTTGGAACACAACTGTTTTAGACGATATCGTTTATCTTCTTCTCTATAAATCTTAAAAGCAATATTCTTTCTTGAAAAAGAATCTTTTACAACAAGAGGATTTATAAATTTTAAATTCTCAATAATATCACTAGCTACCTGTTTGGTGGCAGTCGCTGTTAATGCTATTACAGGTGTTTCTGGTAGTAATCCTCGTAAACTTTCGCATTCCAAATACGCAGGTCGAAAATCGTGTCCCCAGTGCGAAATACAATGCGCTTCGTCAATAGCTATTAAGTTCACATTCATTTTCTGAATGCGCTCTTTTACCATTTCTTGTTGCAAGCGTTCTGGAGAGAGGTATAAAAACTTGTAATTACCAAACATGCAATTGTCTAGTAAATCGATGACTTCGTCAAAAGGTATTCCTCCAGTTAGAGCAATGGCCTTGATTCCCTTATTTTTCAAGGTATCTACTTGGTTATGAATTAATGCAATTAAAGGGGAAACGACAATGCAAATACCGTCTCTTACCAATGCAGGAATTTGATAACATATTGATTTTCCCCCACCGGTTGGCATTAGTGCAAGTACATCGCGTTGTTCGAGAACTGCACTTATAATTTTTTCTTGAGAACCTCTAAAAGAAGAAAATCCCCAATACTTCTCCAAAATTGCTATGGGAGAATTCATTAAACTAGGTTTTTGACAGCATTCAATATAAAATCAACCCGATTTTGAACCGAGTCTTTCGGCACTGTGATCACCTCATAGCCCAATTGCGTATAGGTGTTACGCAAACAGGTATCTACTAATTGGGCTTCTGCATAACTCTCAAAACGCTCTTGATCTAAAAGGTAAATTTCTTTCCATGGGGGCATTAAGAATATTACATCATAAGGGTGTTGCGTGCAAGCATCAATAAAAGCCTGTGGATATTTCTGTCTGAAACAATCCATATAAGCCAACACATCGGGAATTCCGCGATCAAAGAATAAAAGATTCTCCTTTTTATTCAAGGCAGATTCGTATTGTGCAATTCGGGCATCTAAAATACTTTGATTAAATGCCATAGGATCTTCCACAGAAACAATTGGGTTTGACTTGAAAATAACGTCTTGATTGCTTTCCTGTTGCTCTGCAGTCATGTCACGAATAACTTCATGAAGACAACTTAGGCCTTTTAATTCAAGTTGTTCAATGACAGAGGTTTTTCCAGTACTCGGTCCACCAGTAATTACTATTTTTTTCAAATCTGCGGAGAAAATATTCGTTAGGCAAAAATACAGAAAGAAGTAAGAATAGAAAATAGTAAATGAACTCCTATCTTTGCTTAAAAATAAGCGAATGGATACCCAAAAATCTGATGAGTTTTATTCACGGTTAAAAAGTCAATTGGCAGATACTACCAAATGGCCTTCTAACTATTTGTATAAGTTTATTGTACCTACCGATGACGATAAAATCAGAGAAATACAGGATATTTTTGACAATACAGGTGCTGTAATAGAATCTAAACAATCGAAAAAAGGTACTTATACGAGTATCTCGGTGACGGTTCATTTAGAAAATCCTGATGCAGTCATCGAGAAATATAAGGCGGTTGGTGCTATTGAGGGCGTTATATCATTATAACCCTCAATTTATGAGGCCGTCTAGGCGATCTCTATCAGAAGAAAACAAAAAACAAGCAAACTGCTCGCACATTTAAATCTCGATTATCACGTAAAGTAGTATTTGTAGTATAATTTTGTTAATTTGCCAACGTTAGTCAAGTACTTCCCTTTCAACAAATAAAAAATTTCAATTTGAATTTAGTAGAAAACATAGAATATAATACGGAACGTCCGCATTTGATTATTCCAGAATATGGACGTCATTTCCAAAAAATGGTAGATCATGCAGTATCTATCAAAGATCGCGAAGAGCGAAACAAAATTGCAAAATCGATCATTGATGTGATGGGCAATTTACAACCGCACTTGCGTGATGTACCTGATTTTCAGCACAAGCTTTGGGACCAACTGTTTATTATGTCTGATTTTAAATTAGATGTTGATTCTCCATTTCCAATTACTTCGAAAGAGGTTTTGAAGCAACGGCCCGAGCCATTAGAATATCCTCAAAACCATCCTAAATATCGTTTTTATGGTAATAACATCAAGCGAATGGTTGATGTAGCCGTAAAATGGGAAAAGGGAGATATGCGTGATGGTTTAGAGTATGCGATTGCCAATCATATGAAAAAGTGTTATTTGAATTGGAATAAAGATGTAGTTGATGATAAAGCTATTTTTAAACATCTAGTAGAACTATCTGATGGTCAAATCAATTTAAATGAGGAAACTACGGTGCTCACAGATAGCGGACAATTCTTGAAAAATAGAGTTGCCAAAACACCTCGACACACTTCGAGCAAGAAAAACCATAGAAACAATAACAATCGCGGTAAGAAGCGATACTAATATTTTCTAGCTTACATGGGCACATTTAAAATTGAAGGTGGACACCGACTCTCAGGTGAAATCACACCACAAGGTGCAAAAAACGAAGCCTTACAGATACTTTGCGCAGTTCT
>CALHCJ010000251.1 GCA_937936275.1 uncultured Flavobacteriaceae bacterium | reverse complement strand
GAATTTCGGAAAGATGGCTTTGGATATGAGTACGTTTATACCAGCCACACCCTTCGGAATATTGGAGTTGTTAGAGCGCTACAAAGTCGATACCAAAGGAAAACATACGGTGGTTATTGGTCGTAGTCATATTGTGGGTCGCCCAATGAGTATTTTAATGGGAAGAAAAGGTTGGCCAGGTAATTCTACGGTGACACTCACCCATAGTCATACCAAGAATATCACTCAGATTATTTCGCAAGCAGATATTGTTATTTCAGCATTAGGAGTGCCCAAGTTTCTAAAGGCTGAGATGGTGAAAGATGATGCTGTGGTGATTGATGTGGGAATTACCCGAGTACCTGATGAATCCAAAGAAAAAGGCTATTATATTACCGGTGATGTAGATTTTGAAAATGTAAGCAAGAAAGCCTCTTATATCACTCCCGTACCTGGTGGAGTGGGGCCGATGACGATTGCTATGTTGTTAAAGAACACTTTATTGGCAAGAGAAAGACATAGAAGTAAAGCCTAAGAATCAAACATAAAAAAAGCTTCGTTTTGCGAAGCTTTTTTTATGGACCTTTAATCCGTGAGTACGGTTGAGGTTTGTGTCGTATCGTTTGGGTTCAATACGTCAATATCGTTACTATCATCATAGTCGCAACTACTCATGACAACGATAGCTAAAAAGGTCAATACTACAAATGCGATTTTTTTCATAACCAAAGCGTTTAGTAGGTGTGATCACCTGGTTTACCTTTTTCAAACGTAAAATTTGAAGGTATTATTGATTGTTTGTCAGGACATTGGCTTGCATAGTGCATCCGTCGAATTTGATGATCCTTTGAAAATGAGTACCTTTTGTGGTAAATAATCAGACCATGAAAAACCAAATGCTACTATATGCTGCGTTGCTTGTTTTTGCAATCGGATGTCAGACCGCAGAACAAACAAAACCGTCCACAAATATTCAAGTTTCGTTTACTGAAGGGGTAAGTCCTGATGCGAAAGATGGACGTTTGCTACTCATGCTTTCTTCCAACGATGCGAAAGAACCTCGTTTTCAAATAAATGATAGTCCTTCTACCCAGTTGATTTTTGGGATGAATGTCGATGGTATGGCTCCCGGAACATCAGAGACCTTTACGAATGAAGTTTTTGGTCACCCATATCCGAGTCTTGCTGAGGTGCCTCCAGGAAAATATCAAGTACAAGCCCTATTACATGTGTATGAAACCTTCAATTTGTCTACGGGGCATACGGTGAAGCTCCCTATGGATAATGGCGAGGGACAACAATGGAACAAATCTCCAGGAAATATCTATAGTAAACCTTTTCAAATTACGGTAACGGAAAAGGGTATTGAGAATGTCGATGTGGTGATGGATCAAGTAATTCCTCCTATTGAAGAACCCAAAGACACCGAATGGATCAAACATATCAAAGTAAAATCTGAAAAGCTTTCGGAGTTCTGGGGAAGAGATATTTATTTAGGAGCACATGTATTGCTTCCCAAAGGTTTTGAGGAGCACCCAGAAGCAAAGTATCCCTTGATGGTTTTTCACGGACATTACCCTTCTGATTTCGGTGGCTTTCGTACCACACCGCCAGATCCAAATTTGAAACCAGAATATTCTGATCGCTTCAGTCTAGACGGCTATAATATCATTCAGCAACAAGAAGCCTATGATTTTTATCAACGTTGGAATGAACCCGATTTTCCGCGAATGTTGATTATTCAAATACAACATCCTACGCCGTATTATGATGATTCCTATGCGGTAAATTCGGCAAATCAAGGTCCGTATGGTGATGCGATTACCTATGAGTTAATTCCTGAAATCGAAAAACAATTCCGCGGTATCGGTGAGGGCTGGTCGCGCTTTTTATATGGAGGTTCTACCGGTGGTTGGGAAGCCTTGGCGGTACAAGTCAAGTATCCTGAAGAATACAATGGTTGTTTTGCTGCTTGTCCTGATCCGATTGATTTTAGAGCGTATTGTTTGACGAATATTTATGAAGATGAAAATGCCTATTACTATGACGGACAACACAAGAAATTAGAAGTGCCGTCGCATAGAGATTATTTGGGTCATATTCAATCGACCTTGCGCACGGGCAATCACCTAGAATTGGTCTTGGGTGATAAATCGCGTTCGGGCCAACAATGGGATATTTGGGAAGCTACCTATTCTCCACAGGGCGAAGATGGCTACCCAGTGCGTATTTGGGATAAAATGACGGGAGACATCGATCATAAAGTCGCCGAATATTGGAAAGAGAACTATGACTTAAAACACATTTTAGAACGGGATTGGGAGAAGCTCGGGAACAACCTAAAAGGAAAAATAAATATTTATTGTGGGGACATGGACAACTATTACCTCAATAATGCCGTCTATTTAATGGAGGACTTTTTGGAAGGAACCACAAACCCCTATTATGATGGGGAAGTGTTATACGGAGACCGTGCAGAGCATTGCTGGAACGGAGACCCCGATCAACCGAATGCAATCAGCCGATTGCGGTATAACAGTATGTACGTACCAAAGATCATGAAACGCATCGCAGAAAGTGCCCCTAAAGGAGCTGATTTGACCAGCTGGCGGTATCGGTAGGCGGTTTTCAGTGTTCAGTTGCAGTAGGCAGTAGCGGTTGCAGTGGCAGTTGCGGTAAGCAGTAGCAGTAGCAGTTGCAGTAGGCAGTAGCTGTTGGCAGTGGCAGTAGCAGTTATCAATACGGTTTGTTGTTAGTGGGTCCTCCCATTTTTTCAAGGGGAGGTGCCGATAGGCGGAGGGGTCATTTGATAGCGTACTCGAATACCAAAATTGATATACTAATTCACTTCGTAAACT
>CALHCJ010000250.1 GCA_937936275.1 uncultured Flavobacteriaceae bacterium | reverse complement strand
GTCTTCAGAATCGCCCGTTCCCCTCAAATAAGAAAAATCCGGGTGGTTACCAAGACTTGGATAAGTTAGAGTCGATACCCCGCCCATTCCTTTTGAAAAAGTCTTCATGCTCTCATTGAGTTCCATGCCTGGGAGTTCGTTTCGCAACTTTACTAAATAATCTTGATTAGTTTCTACATAGGGTTGGCCGAGGCCATAGTAAGATCTATGCTTTCGTAAAGGGTCATTTTCTACCGCTTTCTGAATTACATTTTTATAAGAGTCAAATACATCCATTTTTACAATAATTTTGAAATTAATAAATAGGTTAATGGGGCTAGAAGAACGAATTGCGCAATCAGTAAAACACCAACCCAAGTCAGTTTTCGAAATTTTTTGGTAAGACCGATCGACATCAGATGTACCTGGCTTCGAAGGTCTTTTAAATCTCCCTTTTTGTTTTGTTCTTCGGAATTTTCAGAAAACGCATGGAACTTCTTATCACTTATCGATGCGAAGTAGTACAGCGAATCGAACTTAGTGTTTGGGGAGAAATATGGAATACTGGCCCATGCTAAAAGAATTAAGCTTAATATTCCGAGAACCAGAATCGAGCCAATAACGAACTGTAACCAAAAATGCTGAGTCAAAACTTCCTTTACCTGTGTTATTAAGGTAATGACACCACCAGTTAAAAAGGTATTGATGGCTATGTACACGGCGGTCTTGTTATTTACACTATCGAAGTAATGGTCTAGCCTGTTGACCGTATACTCAAGTCTTTCTTTTTCCATATTATTTTTCTTTTCTAACACCTTTGAACTTCCCCCCAGAAGTTTTTACATCCATAAATCTTCCGGTGTCGGAATCTCGTTTTACGAATAGGTCTGTCTTTGGGTTTAGAACCTGGGAGCGATTTTTCACTGCTCCTTTTCTAGCATTATCACCTGTAGGTTTATTCTTTGCCATTTTTAATATTTTTTTTATAAATAAACTTGTATTCATAGGTATATGCCCATAACTTTCGTTTTTTTGCCACCAACATGGAAAAAATCTTCTTTAAGCGAGCATATACCAAATAGAAAGTACTTTATGTCGAATTCAAATTCGGAAATAAACAAGGCTATAGCTTCCTGTGATATCGAAAACTTGATATACAGGATGACAGGCTATACCGTAAATAGATTAGGAAGAAAAAACTCTGTTTACAATGGTTTAGAACCTGAAGATTTCGTTTTCTCCGTTTTTGAAAAGGCCTTGACGGGAATCAAAAATTGGCCTCACAAAAAGATTAGTTTTGAATACTTCATGTTTAAGGCATTGCAGAATGAAATATGGGCCCACCTTAAGAAGTTAAAAAGAAGAAATCCAGATAAAAAGGAGGATGGCGTAGACGAATCGTACTTAATTGATATTCCTGATTTTCCTACTGAAAATGGAACTATGGAAGATCTTGGTGCTAACATAGACATCGAAACGCAAAAGAAAACCTTTCTGAAACTCTTGGAAGATTCAGGAGCTTCGGAAACAGAGATATGGATTTTTGAATGTTGGTGTGACGGTATTGATAACCCAGCGGAAATTTCAGACTTAATTGGAGTCGAAATTGCTTCTGTTTATAACGCCTTGAAAAGGCTGAAAAGAAGGCGAAAAAAAATTAATGAGGAAAGGTCATGAGCAACTTAAAAAATAAAATTGACAATAGTATCATTGAGTTTTATTTGAACGTTGATATTGGTATTATCAAAGATTCTTTGAAGGAGGATGGTTGTGATATTGATATATTGGATAAAAAGATATCTCAGTTTTCAAAGAGATTGAAATTCAATTATAAAGCTATTGAAGCTAAAGAAAAATCTGAAAACCTTATGGAATTGATTATTGGAAAGTTTCAAAATGCAATAGAAAAAAATATTGATAAACCAATTGCAACGCTTAAAAAACTAATTGAAGAAAAAGAACTTTCAGTTCAATTTAGAAACCTTGAGAAGTTGAGTGAAGATGAAATAAAGGAAATAATCAAAGGAAAAAACCTGGTTGATTTAATGGATGAGTTGGATGACGAAACTAATTAAATATACCAAAGGGGCTGCGTGTGCCAGAGACTTATTGCTCGATACTGGCTTTGATAATTTATTGCATTATCCATTGAACTTATTTGCAAATGGTTTGGGAGCAACAGTGATATATAAACCATTATTGAATTCAGATGGACGCATAATTTTTGGTCAAAAAAACACCCTAATTGAGATAAATAGCTGCATTGAATTTGAAGGAAAAAAGAGTTTCACTTTAGCACATGAAATCGGACATCTTGTTATGCATAAAGGAATTGATGTCCACAATGACAATGAAGCAACGACCTCATGGTTTGACAATAAAGAAAAGCAAGCTCAGCATAGTAAGGTTGAGAGCGAGGCGAACCAGTTTGCATCCGAATTACTAATGCCTAGTCTACTATTTATACAGAAACAAAAAGGAAAGAAATTTTCTCCACAATTGTTAAGGGATTTATCTCATTATTTTAAAACCAGTTTGACTTCTGTTGCCTTTAAATATCTTGAATTAGGAGACCACCCTATTTGTTTATTCCATTCTTATAATGGAAAGGTCTCTTATTGGAAAAGACCCGAAGAATTTCCACATTTTATAGTAGATCGAACTAAACTAACAGTACCGGATGATTCGGTTGCGATGGAGTTTTTTGAGAAGAATAGAATTTATCCAAAAGAACAATCCAAACAACAAATATGGAAATCCACTTGGTTTTTGGTAAATGATTGGGAAAAAGACGAAGACTATAATTTCTATGAGTTTGCCGTTGTTACACCTAAATATAATACTGTTTTAAGTGTTGTGTGGGAGGAATAAAAAAACTAGAAGACTTAGCAGAAACGTTTGAACATCGCTTGAAGGATTTTTAGGGAGAGTGTAATCTGCGTAAAATTTAAAAACTGTTCATAGAAATTTTACGAAAGACCTATTTATAACCTCCTTCTTAGTATCAATTCCCGATTCCCTTTAAATTCCTTTAGCCTTAATTCCAGTTTCTCATTATCGCCCAAAGTAAATTTCGGTAGTACATAAACAAACCTTGAAGTCTCTGCATGCCTAGTTTTTTCAGGCATTTTATAAACATATTGAGGCTTAAGCGGTACGGATTGATATGAAGCTCTGCGTTTCTCGTTACCTATGACCATCGCTACTTTCAGATAGTCAATGTCAAAATCAATACCCGATTCGTTCTTGATCTCGAACTGAATAAAGACCAAATCCTCGAAATAGACCATATTCTTGATGGCCAATGAAACACCTTCTTTTCGCTTGAAAATATTCTTTCGTTCCGGTTGTTCGAGCATTGCTTTTGATGATTTTTCCAAAAACGCTTTTGGGTATTGTTTGTGTACGACCATATTGGAATCCAGTTGTACGGTATCACGAATTACAAGAGACTCCCTTTGATGTTCGTGCCCGATACTTTCTGAAAAGGAAACAAAACGGTTCAGCTCCTTTAATGAATCGGCATACTTGATGATGTATGAATATACCTTACCATCTGTGGTAACTACTAGAAGATTGCTCTGTTTTCCTTTGGTAGCTTTCAACAGTCCCAAGGGTTGAGCGCGCTCCCGATTGTAACTGAAGACATAGTTAGTTGCTCCGACGATTCCCTGACGGATGTTCGTCGGAAAGAATAGAGCCAGGTTCATTTTTTCATTGGCATAAATGGTATCCAATTGTCGGGGCTCTTGGGCAAATAAAAAATCACCCAAAGTCGCCAAAAGAAAAATCAAGAATGTATGTCTCATAGCTTCGGTTTTAAAATGAGTTTGTAATTATTGTTGACCGTAACCTTGACGTTACGGTTATTGCGTTGGAATACTTTTTTCACTCCACTTACCCCAGTATTGACAGCCCCTGAAACATCAGGAACTCCAGGAATATTGAATTCAGAAATCGCATCGCCCAAGACCTCGTTGAAGACATCGCCACGGAAACTATTTCGAATGTAGATGCCTTCCAATCCATCAGCATTATCATAAGCTTTGAGCTTCAACGGAATTCCCTCGATATTCTCAACATTTAAAATGACCCGATTGGGCCGGAACTTGACAATTCCGTAGAGCAGTGTATTTTTTTTGATTTCCAAACCTTGAAGGGTCGTGTTCTGAGTTACCCGCAATTGTAGCCGGTCATTTACCCTTATGGTCTGTTCCCCATCGATTTCCACTTCCAAAGATTCGCCAGTGCCATCTGCCAAGACTTGGGGACTGACCGCAAAGAACAATTGATGCTCCAGACCCATCGCCTTCAATGGCGAAATAGTGTCTTTTGTATCGATTACCTCGTTTTTCTTTCTCCGCTTTTTACGTAATGGTTTTCTGGTTCCAGAAGCTGTAGAATCTTGAGAGTAATCTATACGACCGATTCGGTAAATACTATCCACGATACGCTGTTTCTTTTTGTCCAAAAGGTCTTCATCGTATATTCCCGATTCATCCAAGAAACGTTCGTCATAAATACTGGGGGCAATCCGTTCCCTTTCATCTTTTATGGCATCCACTGCTACCTTTTTGGAGGAGTACATATCCTCCCCATCTTCTAGTTCGGGCACCAAAGTCTGTTGGAGTTCGTTGGCATTTTCATCATCCGCACCCAAAACAAAAACCGAATAACCGATGATGAATAAGATGACCACTCCGATTACCGCTGCAAATACTATTTTCTTTTTGTCCATTTTCATAGCTTACTTTTTTAGTTCAATTCACTCCTGCTCTTTTACCTTCTTCAAGGAATTCTCGAAATAATCGGTAATGAGTAATCCATGTGTATTCTTGGGATAGTTTCGGTCAACCGTTATGAGTCCGCCTGTCGAAACCATTTCATAGCGGTCAATGACGGACCCTCTGTTGATTTCAAAAACGGTTATGGTTTTAAAGCGATAGGGTTCGGCCCTTAAATCCACTTGTGATTCGACACTCAATACTTTTTGGACCAGGGAATATTGCAATATCCGGTTGTAGACCCCATCTGCCTTTTTCTGCCGATAAACATTGTCGACCGTGCTGTTTCCAAGCCAAAGGGCTTTCTCCAAATTGCTTTCATAGTTACTGTCATCGATTCCATAGAAGTATTCATGGAACAGTTGCAAATGAGACAATGCCTCGACCTGAAGGTTTTCTTTTTGGGATACCAGCTTCAGGGGAATAACGGAACCGTCGGTATTCACGGCAAAGGCGCTTCCCATCGTTTTTTGGTACATATTAAATACCATCACCCCTGAAAATACGCTTGATAAAAGTGCTGTAACAGTTACTATA
>CALHCJ010000249.1 GCA_937936275.1 uncultured Flavobacteriaceae bacterium | reverse complement strand
TTTAAAAGGTTTTGCACTTTCAAAGAAAACTGGATCTGCACCGCCTGCATAACTGGGTCCATTATCTGAAGTAAACACAATTAAGGTATTATTATAAATACCTTCTTCTTTTAATTGTTCTACCAATTTACCAATATTCTCATCCAAATAAGAAACCATAGCCGCGTATGCTGCATGCGGATTTTTGTGTGGAAAATAACCACCTCTGGGAACGTTAGCCAGATATGGCTCTTCATCTCCAAACTTATTAATGTAATAATCCACCCAACGTTTTGGTGCTTGCAACGCAACATGCGGAATTGGAGATGCCCAATACAAAAAGAAGGGCTCACTTTTGTGCGCATCTACAAAACCAGTAAGTTCTTCGAACATTAAATCAGGGCTATAGTCTTTTGACGTAAAATCTGCATAACTTCGGACGTCACGTGAATCTTTACCCATTGGAAAAGGAGTATGTGGTGCAATGGTATCGTTCGCTAGATATACTCGATTTCTATTTTTGTAGAGGTGCAACGGATAGTAGGTATGTGCTTGACGTTGACAGTTATATCCATAAAAAAAATCAAAACCCATATCATTAGGAACTGATGCTGTATGAGGTGCTCCCAATCCCCATTTCCCAACCATACCAGTGGCGTATCCTACCTCCTTTAAATAATCAGCCATAGTAGTTGTATTCGCTGGCATAGGTCCCTGACCTTCAAGTGTGGAATCTTTGGCCATAGCCATGTAATTCCATACATCGCCTCGATCTTTCCACTCGTTATTACTTCGTATATAGGCATGTCCTGCATGTTTACCCGTGAGCAGCATGTGGCGTGCAGGGGCACAAACAGGAGCGCTCGTATAATGCTGTGTAAAAAGCATGCCCGATTTGGCAAGAGCATCAATATTCGGAGTTTCAATTTTTTCTTGACCGTAGGCTCCAACTTCTCCATACCCTAAATCATCTGCCAGAATATAAATGATGTTCGGTTTACCTGGTTTACTATGAGCAGAACTATTTTTAGCGGCTTCTTTACAGGATAAAAAGAACACCACCAATAGAAGAAAGGATGATACTATTTTTTTTAAAAACATCTATTCAATTTACGGATACTATTACACAATACTTTTTCCAGGTGTTGGTCTATCATAGTGACTTTCGATATTAAGCTGTAAGGGGGCCAGCAGAATTCCAAGTCAGATTATCAGAATCGGAACAAGGTTGGATAATATTGTTTCATCCTTCTGTACTACCCTACCAAAATAAGTCGCCATTCAATCTAAAATTGCAGTCATCGTGCTTTTTGTGAATATAAAGAGAAAAAGGGATGCAATACTAAAGCTTAGAAAAAAATTACAATTTATCAACTTGAGCAAGACGATAAGTATTCCCTAGGCGCATGTAGCTTGGGGTATTGAAACTGATTTAATCAAAAAGAACCTTTCTTATTAGTCTTTATAAACACTTAATTAGTGGGATTGAGTACACTAAAAGTTTTTCATTTGGTTCAAGGCCTCGCTAACAGATTTTACTGGGAGTTTACAAGTGCTATTTTGACAGACATATATGAAGGTTTCATCATCAAAGTAACGATCTTTAAACAACGGAGCTTCACTTTCTTTAGTGCTTCCCACTATTAAAGTGTTTGGGAGATGATTTGCCTGCATCTCTGCTACGAGCTGTTCTGCATCTTTACCAACAATTGCAATCTCAAAAAATGGCTGAGTGGTGTGCTGTAATAGCCTAGCCCACTCTGCATAACCGTCGGTATATTCAGTAACGTAGGGTAAGACCGTCGTTAACATTGTTTTCGATTGATTCAAATAATCAACGTTATAATCAATATGGCCTATTCGAAATAGGTTTTGAGCCATAATTGAATTTGGTGATGGAATATCACCATCATTGGTTTTGATAATCTTAGAAATCAAATTTTTCTCTTTGCTAAAAGCATACATTCCAGATGCTTCATCTGAAAAATCTTGCTGTACAATTTGTGTCAATTCTTTTGCAATTTTCAAATAACTATCATTTAAGGTAACCTCATATAACTTAAGGGAGGCATCAATTAGAAAAGCATAGTCTTCCAAGAAACCTTCCTTGCGTTTACTATCTTTTTTATACGAATGCAATAGGTCACCTTTTGAATAACTATTGGATCGTATAAAATTAAAAATGGAAATAGCTCTTTCAAGAAAAAACGGTTCTTTGAAAGCGATATATGCATCCACAAAACCACTAATCAAAAGCGCATTCCATGAGGTAATTATTTTGTCATCTGTTGTGGGGCGTACTCGAGCATCTCGGGTCATTAATAACTTAGATTTCCAATCATTCTTCTTAATTGCAAGTTCCTCTGGAGTAAGATTATTCTTTTTCAAAAAGTCTTCATCAAGTTCAGAAGTATGTAAGATATATTTTCCTTCTTCCCAAGCTGCTCCTTCCTCAATATTATAATAGTTACTGAATAAGCGAAAATCTTCACCTAAAACTTTTTCTAATTCCGCTTGTTCCCATACATAAAACTTTCCCTCTTCTCCTTCGCTATCTGCATTTAG
Source organism: uncultured Flavobacteriaceae bacterium (assembly GCA_937936275.1). Lineage (GTDB taxonomy): Bacteria > Bacteroidota > Bacteroidia > Flavobacteriales > Flavobacteriaceae > Maribacter_C. The sequence goes on along the minus strand of CALHCJ010000249.1, from coordinate 1,379 downwards.
GGTGGCATAATATCCTCCTGAACCATTATTCATTTCACGATCTAAAAAAGCGGCTGATGCAGATACAACCTCTTTATATAGGGGTTCTCTAAAGATAGTATAGGCTTTGGAATAGAGACTCAAGGCCTGAGCGTTGTCGTATAACATTTTCTCAAAATGTGGCACTTTCCATTTCGAATCGGTACTGTAGCGATAAAAACCCCCTCCTAAGTGGTCAAATAAACCGCCGTTAGCCATTTTATCTAAAGTATTCTTTACGTGATTTAAGGTGGCTTTATCGTCATTGAGAACAGCGTAGTCTAGAAGAAAATTGAGTCCGCCTGGAACCATAAATTTTTCACGACCTTGATTGCCACCTAATTCTAAATCCCAATTTTGCTTCCATTTTTCTACGCCAGATTTTAACGCTTCAGGGGTTAATTTTTCAAATTCAGAAGAAGGCTGAAGCACGTTGGTTTCTTGTATCCCTAGAGCTAACTGGTCTGAATATTCATTGGCTTTCACAGGGTCATCGGTATACATCTGATTCACTTTTGACAGTACCTCCGTCCATTGTTTTTTGGGTAAGTATGTACCTAAATACAGGGGTTTTCCGTTAGGTAAGGCAATTACATTTAAAGGCCATCCCCCACCCTGACCAATCAGTTGTATTGCTGTTTGATACACTTGATCTACATCAGGTCGTTCTTCACGATCTACCTTTATATTAATAAAATTTTGATTCATGAGTTCGGCAACTTCGAGGTCTTCAAAAGTCTCTTTCTCCATAACATGACACCAATGACAGGATGAGTAACCAATACTAATCAACAACAACTTATTTTTTGTTTTAGCTTCCGCCAATACCTCTGGGCTCCAAGCGCGCCAATTAACAGGGTTGTGAGAATGTTGCAATAAATAAGGACTCGTTTCATAAACCAAATCATTGGTATAGGCATGCTCAGCATCAGACTTAGACTCACTTTTACATGATTGAAACAAGATAAAGGCAAAAACCACTACAGTACAGTAAAGAAAATTAGAAGTATTACGAAACATAAATGAAATATCTGTGAGCTTGCTAAAATAGTATAATACGCCGATTTAAACTTTTCTTTATGTTCATTTTATGAAATATGGTACTAGTCAACGATCGAACCATGAATCCATTTATGCCATTGACAACAAAGACTGGGCGTTTCACTACAAGTTTTTAGACTTTCACAACATCTGGTTTTAAAAAAGTAAGAATTTTCTTATATTTGAACTTTGGTTATAAACACTAATAGCGCACTTTCGCTATATGGAGTTTAATTTGGTTGAATAGGTGAAATTCGGAGGGACACGAATTTCAAGATGAAAAGAGGGCTTTGCCCTCTTTTCTGTTTCTAAAACTATAG
>CALHCJ010000248.1 GCA_937936275.1 uncultured Flavobacteriaceae bacterium | reverse complement strand
TGCTTTCAATGCTATACATCAATTTGTAAATGATGAAATTCCAAGTGAAAAATTAAGAGATATTCTTGCCAACGTGTTGGACTTCGATTTTCCAGTGGTTGAGATTGAAAAAAATGTGGCAACGCTTGAACTTTTTCATGGCCCTACTATGGCTTTCAAAGATGTAGGCGCTCGCTTTATGGCAAATTGTCTTGGGCATTTTTCAGAAGGTCATGAAAGTGAGGTAACCGTTCTCGTTGCGACTTCTGGGGATACCGGCGGAGCGGTCGCCAATGGTTTCTTAGGTGTTACCGGTGTGAAAGTAGTTATCCTTTATCCCAGCGGAAAGGTTAGTGATATTCAAGAACGACAATTAACTACACTCGAACAAAATATAACAGCACTTGAAGTTGATGGCACCTTTGATGATTGTCAGAAAATGGTAAAGACGGCATTCTTAGATGAAGCGCTTCTTAGCAGCATGCAGTTAACCTCAGCAAATTCGATTAACGTAGCACGTTGGCTACCACAATTATTTTATTTCTTGTTTGCTTACAAGCAAGCAAAATCACAAGGAAAAGAAATTGTTTTTTCTGTTCCTTCTGGGAATTTTGGAAACATCTGTGCCGGATTGGTTGCACAAAGACTTGGCATGCCAGTTAAGCATTTCATCGCTGCGACCAATGTGAACGACACGGTGCCTGAGTTTATGAAAACTGGTAATTATAATCCGAAACCGTCCACCGCTACAATTTCAAATGCGATGGATGTGGGAGACCCCAGTAATTTCATTCGAATACGTCATTTGTTTCAAGATGACAAAGAGAAACTCTCAAAGTATTTTTCGTCTTACACGTTTTCAGATGTGGAGACCAAAAAGGCTATGAAGCAAATTTATGATTGTTCGGATTATATAGCTGACCCACACGGCGCTGTTGGATATTTAGGATTAAAAAAGTATCAAAAAGAACATCCAGACACCTATGGAATCTTCTTAGAAACAGCTCATCCAGTTAAGTTTTTAGATGTGGTTGAAGAAACAATCTCAAAAAAATTAGAACTTCCTTCCCAAATCAAGAAAATAATGGACAAGAAAAAGAATTCTATTCAAATTTCTTCCTACGAAGATTTGAAGACTTTCTTACTTCAGGATTAATCTAAGGTCGGCAGTACAAAATCATCTAATGGGCTCGGTGCTGTCATCATTGCTTCAATAGCTTCCGTAGTACGTGGAGCCATATCAGATAAATTAACTGGCCCATTTTCTGTGATCAAAATATCGTCTTCGATTCGCACAGCTATTCCCCACCATTTTTTATCGCAATCGCTGCCTTCAGGAATATAAATTCCTGGTTCGACTGTGATTACCGTGTTTGGTTTAAAAGCACCATAAGTTCCTTTGTCATGTACATCAAGACCGAGATAATGCGAAGTGCCATGAGGAAAATAAGTGCGTGCTTCTTCAGGTTTTGTAATAATACCTAATTCCATCAATCCGGCAGTAACTATTTCACTAGCCGCTTTGCCAGGTGCTTGAAACGGAGCACCCACAATACTCGCCTTAATCCCAGCTTCTTGGGCGTTATAGACAATATCGTATATCTGTTTTTGCTCAAGCGTAAACTTTCCATTCGCAGGGATGGTTCTAGTCACATCTGCAGTATACCCGTGATATTCGGCTCCTAAATCCATTAGAACTAAGTCATTACCAACTTTAGTTTTGTTGTTTTCGATATAATGAAGAATACAACCATTATTACCACCCCCCACGATAGACGGGTAACCTTCATATTCTGCACCATATTTTTTATAAACGTACTCATGCACGCCCTGAATTTCTGTTTCTGACATATTGGGATGCATTGCTTTCATCACTTCATTTTGTCCCACAGCAGAAATCTCTATGGCTTTTCTCAAGAGTACCATTTCTTCTTCAGTTTTTGTCTCTCGCAAAGTGTTCAGAATTTCGGCTATAATGGCGGAATCAAGATTGTTAGCTTTTAATTCTAAGGTAACCTTCTCCTTTATTTCATTTCGCAGAGCATCATCTTTTGCTTCCACAAATTCTGTTAGAAACTTGTCTTCTTGTAAATCTTCATAATAATTTAAATAACGTCCTAGCGTTTGTGCAACATTAGCGCTATTTGTTATATCGGTAGATGTTATCATGCTATATAATTGCTGTTTGGTAGCATTATAGTCTGAAGGGTAATTTGTTTTCCCTTTAAATGTTTTGATTAAATCGAACAGATCTGCTTTCTCTCTAGTGTCTCTATAGTCATTCTTGAAATCAAAGAATAGTACTTTATCAAAAGTCTGAAAATCAATTGTAGTATTTAGAAATTCGCTTCCGTTGAAAGCCATATCAAACCCCAATCGTTCCTTTGCTCCTTCAACTCCTAATCGCTTTCCATTCCATTGTTCAGCTTTCACATCTCGTTCTTGAACATATAACATCTCATCATATACTTTTCCATTACCGTCCTTTTGATCTTCAGAAAAAATCAGCAATACGGCATTTGGCTCATTATATCCCGTTAGGTAGTAAAAATCAGGATCTTGGTGATAAATATAATCTACGTCATTTGCCCTATTTCGTATTGGGTTAGCGAAAAGAACTGCAACCGTGTTGGAAGGCATCATATCGCGAACAGCTGCTCTACGATCTTTATGAAAATCTGCGGTTAAAAAATCTGTTGGTGTTCCCTGCGCGTTAATCAAAAAAACAAATAATAAAGCAAAACAAAAGGTATAAAATCTTTTCATTTGAGTCATCGAATTAGAGGTCCAAAATAGTAATTTAAATCGCGTAGATCTGTTAAAATCAAAATAAATGATTTTCTCAAACCGATTCGTGAATATGAATTGATCTGTAGATTTTATAAATGAAAAATACCAACCCTTTCCTATCCTCAAATTATTCAATAGCTTTGTTTCTACAAAATATTCAAAAAATGAAAAATACTGCTCTTACCACCACGCATGAAGCACTAGGTGCTAAAATGGTACCTTTTGCAGGGTACAATATGCCTGTTTCGTATGAAGGTGTGAATGCGGAACATGAAACGGTACGACAAGGTGTTGGTGTTTTTGATGTTTCGCACATGGGAGAGTTTTTGATATCAGGACCTAAGGCCTTGGATTTAATTCAAAAGGTAACTTCAAACGATGCTTCTAAGCTTACCGTAGGAAAAGCACAATATAGTTGTTTGCCCAATGAAACGGGGGGTATTGTTGATGATCTTATTGTGTATCGAATTAAAGAAGAGCAATACTTACTGGTCGTAAATGCTTCTAATATTCAAAAAGACTGGAATCATATCTCAAAATATAACGCGTCATTTAATGCAGAAATGAGAGATATCTCTGAAGGATATTCACTTTTAGCTATACAAGGGCCAAAAGCTGTGGAAGCAATGCAGTCTTTAAGTTCGGTTGATTTGGCAGAAATCAAATTTTACAATTTTGTCGTTGCCGATTTTGCAGGCATAGAACATGTTATTATTTCCGCCACTGGCTATACAGGTTCTGGTGGATTTGAAATTTACTGTAAAAATGAAGATGTAAAGCAAGTTTGGGATAGGGTTTTTGAAGCTGGTGCCGACTTCGGAATAAAACCAATTGGTTTAGCCGCACGAGACACACTTCGATTAGAAATGGGGTATTGCTTGTACGGAAATGACATCAATGATAATACTTCTCCTTTTGAAGCAGGCCTAAGCTGGATTACAAAATTCACTAAAGAATTCGTCAACCGTGAAGCTTTGGAAAAAGAAAAAGCACACGGACCAGAACGTAAATTAATTGCATTCGAACTCGATGACCGAGGTATTCCACGTCATGATTACGATATTGTTGATAATCAAGGAAAGAAGATAGGCATCGTAACTTCTGGTACCATGTCTCCTTCTTTAGGTAAAGGAATTGGTTTGGGCTACGTACCGACAATTTTTTCTGAAGTTGGAAGCAAAATAAATATTCAAATTCGTAAGAATGCTGTTCCAGCCACTGTTATAAAATTGCCTTTTTACAAAGCTAAATGATTGATTATCAAGAAATTTTAGATCGTATTAATTCAAGTTGCACTGTATCAAAAGATAGAGGACAGATTGCTACCTATATTCCAGAACTTGCCAAAATCGATGCGTCTAAATTTGGAATACACTTGGTGGACTCTGAAAACAATCATTTTCAATCAGGTAATTCTAATGAAGCTTTTTCAATTCAGAGTATTTCTAAAGTACTATCCTTAGCATACGCAATGAGTATTGTGGGTGAAGAGGTTTGGGAACGTGTTGATGTAGAACCATCTGGCGACCCTTTCAATCATTTATCACTTTTAGAGCAAGAAAGCGGTATTCCTAGAAACCCCCTAATCAATGCAGGAGCTATTGTAATTGCTGATATTTTAGTATCCAATCTGAACAATCCCAAATCAAACTTTCTCAATTTTGTTCAGAAATTAGCTAGTGATAACAGCATCAATTTCGATACTAATATTGCAAATTCTGAAAAAAGAACTGGTTTCAGAAATTACGCAGCAGCTAACTTATTGAAGTCCTACGGAAATCTAAAAAACGATGTTGAAACTGTTTTAGACTTCTATTTTCATCAGTGCTCGCTTGCTTTGAATTGTGCTCAATTAACCAACGCTTTTTATCTCTTTATGAATCGCGGATTGTGCCAGCAAGGACAAAACTATTTAACACTTCGTCAAGTCAAAAGAATCAATGCTTTAATGCTAACCTGCGGCTTTTATGATGAGGCTGGTGAATTTGCCTTTGAAGTTGGTTTACCTGGCAAAAGTGGTGTTGGGGGCGGAATTGTAGCGCTCTTACCTGATAAATTTTGTGTAGCAACCTGGTCGCCTGGTTTGAATGCAAAAGGCAATTCTAAACTGGGTATGGAGGCATTAGAAAA
>CALHCJ010000247.1 GCA_937936275.1 uncultured Flavobacteriaceae bacterium | reverse complement strand
CCGCTCTAGCGCCAGACAAAAGCAATTCTTCCCGATTGAAGGAGGGAATCATAATAACCTTCCTCAATTTGAAGAACCCTATTTTTCGGCTCTTGATAGTATGTTAAAATGAAAAGTCCGTGGTTGTAGGTTGACCACGGACATCCTCATGATTTATAACGAAATTCGCTTGTACTTTGGATATTTGACTTGAAATGAAAAGCTTTCTTTTTTCCTTTCCTGTGGGGCCAGTTTTAGATTCCATGTGAGTAAACCTTTTTTATCATCATAGCTAGCTGAATTCGTTACAACGTCGTCTACCTTAATATCCTTATTTTGTGAGATCGGAACTCGATCCATTAGTTTTAGGTCGATGGTAACAGCTTTGTTATTTTTAATTTCTAGGTCGTATACCCGATCTAAAACACGATTGCTTCCTGTGAAAGATTTACTCTTGAAGTCTTTATTCTGTTTTCTTGTAACCGTAATGTTTTGGTCTATTCCCAAAGAAACGGTCATTTCTCTTTTTGTAGTATATGGATCAATAGTTGTCTTTCCTGCATAAGTGCCTTTAAAGTATACACTAGCTTCTCCTGGCAGTAAATTGTATTGCTCCCAATCGCTAAAAGTACTTGTCAGAAATACATTTTCATTAACAATGGGTGCTGCAAAATATTCATATTTAGCATTCAGTTTGAAGGTGTTAATCTCAATAGCTGTAATATCTCCATCAGAAACAATAGAATAGGCTTTCTTGATTATAAATTTAGTGCTTGTTACATCATCTTGAAGATTACTCTTTTTGGTAGTAATAACTACTACACCATTGTTTCCTCTGCTTCCATAGATTGCCGTCGCACTAGCATTCTTTAAAACTTCTACGGATTGTATTTCATTCATATCCAAGTCACCTTCTTCAAAACCAGCTACTGGAATACCATCGATGATATACAAAGGCTTTGATTTAGCTGTTATCTGTGAAGCTCCCCTAATTTTGACACCTGAAGATTTCCCACTTACAATTTCTTCAGCCCTAACAGAACTGACTGAGCCCGTGTATTCATTTCTTCTTTGGGCGCCATAACCAACTACAACAACTTCATCCAAAACACTGGCATCCTCATCCATATGAATATTCATAACAGAAGAATAGATGGGAAGTACTGTGCTCGTAAATCCGATGTACGATACTGACAGCTCTTGTCCGCTTTGAACGTCTAAAGAAAAGTATCCGTCAAAGTCGGTTTGCGTGCCATTTGATGTCCCTTTCACGACGATATTCGCGCCAGGTAACGGAGCTCCTGACTCGTCGATAACGGTCCCGGTGACTTTTCGTACTGAGGGATTGTAGACATATTTGCTCTTCTTTGTTGCGCCGACATTTCTATTCTGATATCTCTTGGTAAAGTTGAGGTATTTAGTGCCCAAAGTAGGTTTGGCAACGTTGATATTTGGATTTCCTGTTGATAAAATGATATTTACGTCGTTCCAATCACTGCCTGTTTTTTGATAAACGTGTGCCTTATAGCTTAAAGACAAAGGCGAATTGATATCATTAGATTTAATATCGTAATTGGGAATCCAGCCGGCATCCTGAACTTGATACGAAACAATTAAATTGAGATTACTCGGTAGGGGAGCGTCTAACTTTAGCTTTATTTCGCCCTGTTCCTTTTCAGGTGTATTATTCAGTTCAGCCATTTGTTTTTGAATGATTCGCGTTTCGTTATTTCTGCTTTTAATGTTTAGATTGGCTTTAAATATTTCATTTTTTATTTCTGTAATCCGTTTGCGGTAGTAGGTGCTAATTTCTTTCAGTTTTTCAAGACTTAAACCTTGTGTTCTAGCACTTACAGTACGATTGGCATAAATCACTTGTTCTTCTTCCTGAAGTCCAGAAATTTTGTTTTTAAGCATTGCAATTTCTGATTCGATGTTTTCTAGCCTTTGATTCAATGGCTTTGAGCTTGTTTTATCTACAACAATTGGCATAAAATTGATATCATAGGACATGGATAAAATGGATACCGCCTGTAATCCGGAAATTTGAATACTACTTTCATCGATTTTAGTAGAAAGTCCCGTAAGGGTTATTTCTGATGCTCCAGAAGGGAGGTCGCAAACTGCAGTACGTGTGATGCGTGCACCACTTAAGTAAACGGTTACTTCTGTAATTTTTGAAGGGGTTTTTTTATCATTTCCGAAAATTAAGAAGGGAGATACTAGTAACAATAAGAATAAATTTTTCATAGAGGTTGTTGTTTAAAGTTTCATTAAACTTAGTTCTGGCGATTCTGATTTGAAACAACCAATTCGTAAAACCAAGGGTTGAATGAGGGAATAGGTACTATGCATGCGTTTTTCACGTTAGGTATATCTATCTAATTAATCATTTTGATGTTTCGGAAGTCAGTTTTATTCTTCTTTACCTTTTTGGGTTTTTATGCGCTATCTCAAGAAGGTCCCAGCTATGGCGATATCGAGAGCCATGCTTATTATGTCAATCAACTGACCAATTCAAAAGACCAAAATTTTCAGGATATTTTAAGGCGGTATGATGCTTATATCATGAAACATCCGAATGACGTTACGGCGCAAGTGGAACGCTGTAAGTTTATTGGGAATTCATATTGGGATGAATACGAAGACTATAACCTCAAATGGGAAGAAACTGATGCCTGTATTGAAGAATTAGTGCTAAAGTACCCTGAAAGCTCTCAAGTATTACTTTACCAAGCTGATAATGTATATGGAGAGGCTAAACTAGAGATTTTGAATCGGGCGTTAGCCTTGACTAAAACCAATGAAAAAGACTGGTCAAATATCCAAATGGCTTCGATTAACGCAATGCTAGGCGATTACCATCAAGAGGAGAATTGGCGTGCGCTTAGCTACTATAAAAAGGCACAACGCCTAAATGATTCTTTAGATTTGTCACTTGCCATTGCTACAATTTACCAGGCACAAGATAAGCCTACTGAAGCTAAGAATGTTTTACTTCCAAATCTTGAGAAAGATACCAATTTGTGGAAAATGAATCAAAAGGCAAATCTCTTGCTGAAACTAGACGAGCCACAGGCTGCTTTAGATTTGTACGACATCATAAGAATTAGAGATTCTTCTTTTATTGATAATGAAGAAATGGCTAATGCCATGAATCGACTAAAAAATTTCGCCACTGCTCGAGAGTTTTTGGTTAGAGATACCATCAAAGAATGGGGTAAACTTAATGCGAAGCAAGCCTTATTTTCTCATGATTTAGCACATAGTGAAGGTAAAATTGCACTAGAGAGCTATCGAAGTTTACAAGAGGAGAGTAGTTATGATGATTTTTTTGGACTTAAAAGATTGAGGATTTCATTGAAAGATCCATTTCTAGCTTGGCATCCTTCAGAATTTTTTCACCTTGCGCTACTATTGATTCTAGTACTAGCAGCCCTAGTTTTACCATATTTGTGGATACTTCCCATCTATGGAGCCGGAGATCTTCTCAAGAGACGGGGAATAACTATTATTCCAAAACTAAATTTTAGCTGGAACATTACACATTTTTGGGTGGTCAGCTTCTTTTATTTGGTAGTTCAGGTGACTGTTGTTTTTATGTTTGAATATCAAGACACCTTAAACTATTATTTCGATCTAGGTAATTCGTTTGTTGAAGAAACCATAGATCAACTTACCTTGGCAAACAGTATGATTGTATTTGTTGTCTTAATGGCGGCTTCTACGCTTTTCGTGCTAAGAAAAGATAGAATTAAAGATGTGTTTCGAAGTAATATGACGATTCGCCAAATGATAGGTTTGGGTGTGATCTTTGTCGTTTTTAATCGAATTTTTATAAAGGTATTAGGT
>CALHCJ010000246.1 GCA_937936275.1 uncultured Flavobacteriaceae bacterium | reverse complement strand
TCAGGTGTGGTGGAATTTATACTAGGAGTTTTATTATTAATACCCAAACATACCAAGATGGTTGTAACGGATCTAATTACCTTGATGCTGGTTTTTATGCCGATACATGTTTGGGGTGTTTTTTCGGATACTTGAGCTATTAAGCGTTATAAATTACCTCAGATTCGACTACCCTTTCAGTTCTTGTTTATCGCTTGGGCATACGCGATAAAGCGCGTTGTCGGAATATAACGAAGTTTAATGTTACGCAGAGTTGCTCTTGCTCGAGAACCTTGAAAATAAGGTCATTTTCTTTTTTGTGTTGATAAAATAAACACCGGTCAACAATACAGCGGCAGCTATTATAGACTGTGTCGTAATCCGTTCTTCTAAAAAGTACCAGCCAAGTAGTAAGGCAATAATTGGGTTAACGTATGTAGATGTTGCTACTTTCTCTGGAGAAACCATGCGCAATAGGTAATTAAATGAGGTGAAGGCTACAATACTTCCGAAGACGATCAGTAAAACCATAGATAATTGAACCTTTTGACTCCATTCCGATGGGAGTGACCATGATTCTTGAAAAACCAAGCTCGCGATACCAAGCAAAATCCCTCCTGTAAACATTTGATATCCTGTATTTACAAAATAGTTTTTAGGCAAATCTGCTTTTCCAACAAAAAGGCTTCCATAGCCCCAACTCACCATACACAGAAAAATCATGACCATACCAAGAACTGAATTCTCTTGACTTAAAATTTGTTTTTGACTAACAAGTAGATATATTCCAATGACCCCTAAAAACACCCCAACCATTGACATAGATTGTATTTTTTTTCCTTGAAAAATTAGCATTAATACTAAAACGACTAAGGGCTGTGCAGATATTTCTAGCGCTGCTAGACCCGTATCTACATATTTCAAGGCCCACACCACTACCCCATTTCCAAAGGTTAAAAATAAAAAACCAGCAATAATGGTGTTTTTTAGTTGTGTTTTAGAGATTGCGATGGGTATTCTTAGAAACTTACAGAGTATAAAAATCAAGAGTCCGGCACTAACGAACCGCATAGCCGCTAGCATAAAAGGCGGTAATTCTGTGACTGCAATTTTATTTAAAAGATACGTAGAGCCCCAAATCACATAAATAGAAAAGAAAGCAAGAACTACGAATACTGTTTTCTTAGACCCACTCATTCAGCAAGCAATAATTGCATCATTGCCCTAGCAGATTCGACCCCTTTGACCTTAATGAAATCTCGTGGAGTATCATCGCCTATTTCGTAAGTAATGCCTGTAGCGCCGAACTGTCTATTGAACCAAGCGGAGGAAGTCGGTCTCTCATTCATACCCGGACTCTCATTGATATCTTCTAAGCCCACAGCAATTCGAATTTTTTCTAACCAAGCTTTGGTAAAATCTGGTATTTTACGTTCTATACGTTCATCGGGAGTATAATACACGTCTTTATAGGTGCTATGAAAATCTAAGCCTAATACAACATCATTTTTATGAGTTGCAGTTTCTCGAACCATATGACTTGTGACTTGTTTTATTTCAGGTTGATGATATTGGCTCCAATCTCGGTTTAAATCTACTCCACCTGTATTGTGACGATAGTGACCTAAATCCACTCCGTCAGGATTCATTAGTGGATAAACCATTATTCTATATTTATCAAGAAAACCATTCTTTGATCCTTCATCTATAATGGTTTCCACAAAAGATTTCATACAAAGAAACCCAGTGACCTCTGGCGGATGTTGACGACTAATGATTATGACCGTTGGCTTATTTTCATAAGCACCATTCGTAATATTCAAATGATATAGTTCTCTGCCTAAAGCACTTTTACCTGCACTTGCTTTGGTGACGTTAGAATTTTGAGCCATTTTTTGAGTCCATTCTCCCACGCGACGGTGATCTTGAATTTCTTGCGCCGCAACCCATAAAGTATCTGTACTCACTTTAACCTGAAGCGTTGCGGTCGTACCGTCTGGAGATTTTTTAACCTTTGTTGAATCTAATAAGGTCCAAGTTTCACCATTTGAACTTAATTTAGGTGCGTATCGATGTCTTGCTCCATTCGAGTAATCTAATTTAATATGGACTTCTTTTTCTTCTTCCGACCAAAGTTTAAATGCAAACCAAGGGCTCGGATTGATTGGAAAGTTTTCAGGCCAAATACTAGCGATATACGTGGAATCATTCTCTTGAACGAAACCATTTAATCGAGCAGATGGAAAATCATTTCTTACACCGATACCCGAGAGCTTATAAATAGTCTTGTTTTGATTCGAAATTGGTTTTGTTGTGGTGTCTACGGGTTTAGCGTAAACATGTTGGCTGGGCGTTAAAAGAGAAGTGCTTTTACAGGCAAAGCATAAGAGTAAAAGCGCAAGTATAATTTTTTTCATCAGTCGGACCTTATCGAGAACTAAAGTAAGGAAATTATGAAGTTAAAAACTACCTTTACCCATAACCTTACTTGTTATGCACCCGAATAGTCTACATAACTTGCCGTATGATATTGATGCCTTGGTTGCCGCATACCCAAGGCTTATCCCCTTTGTAATTGAATCGAAAACTAGCGTCAAGACTATTGATTTTGCAGATTCCAACGCTGTTTTGGCATTGAATACGGCTATTTTGAAGCATGTTTATGGAGTACTTTGGGCTATTCCAAAAGGATATTTATGTCCTCCCATTCCAGGTAGAGCTGATTATGTACATCACATAGCTACCATTTTAGAAAAAGAAGGTTTAAAAGGAGATATTAAAGGCTTAGATATTGGTGTTGGAGCAAATTGTGTTTATACGCTGTTAGGCGCTCAAATCTATGATTGGCAAATGGTTGGTTGTGATATTGATGAAACGGCCGTCACAGCCGCTACGTTAAATGTTACCAATAACCCCAAGTTGTCAAAATCTATTGAGATTAGATATCAAGAAAACCCTGCGAATATCTTTGATGGTATGATTAAAGCACATGAGTATTTTCATTTCACCCTCTGTAACCCTCCTTTTTATGCGTCTAAAGAAAATGCAGAACGCGAGACAAAACGCAAACTGAGAAATTTAGGATATTCTGAAAATGCAAAGCGTAATTTTGGAGGGCAAGCCAACGAATTATGGTGCAATGGTGGTGAAGCCCTATTCTTAAAGCGAATGATTAAGCAAAGCATCAAGTTTAGAAAACAAGTTGGTGTTTTTACAAGTTTGGTTTCGAAAAAAGAAAACCTTCCTAAAATCAAAAAACAATTAGAGAAATTAGGAGCAGTTTATTACACTGTTGAGATGGAACATGGCCATAAGAAAAGTAGAATTCTAGTCTGGAAGTTAAATAGTTAAATTGTGTTCCACTAGAGCCTACAACACTACCAATCAATAGGTCTATAATCTTTCAAAAATTTGCCACTCCAGTGCTTACCGGTATTAATACCATCAATTAAAGGATCCATGACTCTTGCGGCACCATCAACAATATCTAATGGTGGTTGAAAGTCGTGTAATTCTTGTTTTTTCTTGGCTAACTCTGCTGGATCTTCATCTGTAACCCAACCCGTATCAACCGCATTAATATAAATTCCATCTTTAGCTAAACTACCTGCGGCAGTATGGGTTAGCATATTCAAAGCAGCCTTAGCCATATTCGTATGTGGATGGCGGTCTTCTTTAAAGAAACGGTGAAACTTTCCCTCCATTGCGGAAACATTGATTATATGCTTCATACCTGTATTTTCCTTTTGCATTAACTCCGATAGTCGATTGCATAGCACAAATGGAGCAACGGAGTTTACCAATTGCACCTCAATCATTTCTGTGGTTTCTATTTCTCCCAATTTTAGCCGCCAACT
>CALHCJ010000245.1 GCA_937936275.1 uncultured Flavobacteriaceae bacterium | reverse complement strand
AGGTTTGTCATAATTGCTTGTATCAAATTTCAATAATTAGTGTTGTTTTTCTAAAAGTAACTTTCTGAAGTGTAATTTTTGATGGATGAGTTGTGCTTATTAGAAATTCTCATCATCCATAAACTCTCGCATTTTACGTTCTTCCCATCCTCGACCAAAAAGCGGACTATAACCAAAAGCTTCAAAACCATGTGCGGTTAATCCAAAACCCCATCCCAGGGCAGGAAATAGCGCCCAAGGAAAGCTCGTTGTTCTATAATTAATAAAGATTAAAACAGGTATTACAATACAGTAGGCAAAGAGGTTTCCATAAAAACCTTTGATTGCTTGAACGCGTTCCTTTGCCTTTTCATAGCGTTTATCTTCGATGTAAATTTTTTGTGTTTCCATATGTGAAATTTGTTTAGTCAGCATCGGTAGTCTAACACTAAAGTCTGCTGACGATTTATAAATCTGAACTTCTCGATGGGTTAAAATACCATACCGTTGTCTAATATTTGTTAGGCCTACCCCACTGCTTTTCTTGACGACCTGCTTCTCTTGAAGATTATTGCTCACTACAAGTTCACCGCCTTCTTCAGATACGGTAATATGTAAAGGTTTATCTGAGGTAACTACATTATGTTTTACTGCATTTTCTAAGAGCAGCTGTAGCGAGAGTGGGATTATTTTAGCTTCTGGATTGCTTGCTTTCTCAGGAATCTCAAAAACAATACTATCTTCAAAGCGCATTTTTAAAAGCCGCACATAGGTTCTTGCGAATTGTAATTCTTCGTCAACAGACACTAAATCTTTATTTTTTTGCTCCAACACATACCGATACACTTTAGAAAGTGAGGTGGTAAACTTTTGAGCCTGATACGGGTCTTCCTCGATTAAACTAGTTAATACATTTAAACTATTGAAGAGAAAATGAGGGTCTAACTGGTTCTTTAAAGCGTCAAACTTTGCTGATGCTGTTCCCGCAATAATCTTTTGCTCTTTTACTTTGTTCTCTTGACGGTATTTGTAATACCAAACAATGTAGAAAATAGCAGCAACCACTAAAGCTATTATCACTGATTGTATGTAATTATCTACAGATTGGTAGGTAACTGCCTCGAAAATAGTGTTATTATGAAAAACAACTAAAATAACAATGGTAGCAACAAATATTCCAACACAGGTAAGTATCACGTTACCAAGCAAGGCAATCGACATGCGTTGAAAGGTGTATAAAAAGCCATGCCATTTTTTTAAAATAAAACGAAACCAAGCCATATTGAACATGTATAGTATTGTAGAAAATACTAGATTTGAGAAATACTCCATCCAGACATCTTCTACCATGTATTCAAACCTTACATGATCAGTGAGGTAATAGTATACCAAAAAAGTTAAGAATATTAGCGTACCTATTAAAAAAGCCCTTAAAAGTTCTTTTAGAATCCTGTTTGTTGTCATTAGTTGCATTATTTGCTACAGTTTTTTAAGGTCATTTCTGCTCGGTCTTGTCCCCAATTTGGGTGAAAATCAGACTCAGGTTTAAAGTTAGCGAAAAGTTCTAAAGAACGTTCTACGTCTTTGCAATATGGTGCTGTATCTTGACCAAAATATGCAGCTGAACCCATATCCCATTCAGCTTTTGAGAATATAACTCTAGGATTGTCCGGAGCCAATTGTGCTGCTTTGGCATATAAAGCAACGACCTTTCCAGACAAAGACATTCCATACGTAGCTCCGTCATAAGCAATCCAAGCGGTATGTGTCATCGCTTGTTGCACCATGATCTCTGGATTATTAGGGGATATTGCCTTCGCCAGATCAATAAACTCTTGTGCCTTTTCTAGTTGTGTTGCTAATTTTTCTTTGTCCTTTTCTCCAAAGGAAGCAATCGTATTGATTTGAGCAACGTAGTAATACGGAAGCCAATTGTCCATTTCAACAGTAGAAATACGCTCAAACATATTCGATGCCTCTGTGGTCTTACCTTCACCCCAAAGTTCAAATGCCTTTTGCATTCCCTTGGTGTATTGGTCTTGTGCTAAGCTCATTGTGCTGATTAGTAATGTAATTGCTAAAATCATTTTTTTCATGGTCTCCTTTTTAATTGATTGTGAAGCAAATTTGGGTAGATCACCACTCTAAATGAAAAAATAACAACCGAATTGTTGAATTGAAAGGATGAAGTGTAAACCCTTTAGTTATTTTAAAGGTCATTGCCTTTTGAATTTATCCAAAGAAGTGATGCCGAATGATCATGACCTATTCACAATTCCTTCTTTTATCTCCATTTGTTTAAAAGCTATCGAATCAATACATTACCTTTCGCAATAAAAACATTCACTTAAAATAACGCAAATGCTGAATCTATCAATTCTACTAGAAAATAGTGCTCAAAAATATGCCGACAAAACTGCATTTACCTTTATGGATACTAGTCTCAGTTTTGCCCAGATCAATGGTGCAGCAAATCAGGTAGCGAATGCACTAGTAGACTTAGGAATTCAAGCGGGAGATAAAGTGGCACTGAGCTGTTTTAACCTGCCCTATTTTCCTATCATTTACAACGGAATTTTAAAAGTAGGAGCTGTTGTTGTACCCTTAAGTGTTTTGTTAAAATCAGATGAAATCCACTATCATTTAGAGAATAGCGACGCTAAAGCTTATTTCTGCTTTACAGGGACTGAAGAGTTACCAATGGGCAAAATGGGATATGAAGGTTTTCAAAAAACGGAAGCTTGTGAACATTTTTTCATGATTATGCCCAAGGGAGATATACCCTCATCTATATCAGGTGCTCAGACTTTTGGCGGTTTGGTGAATGGTAAATCGCCAAATTTTGATACAGTAGAAACAAAAGCCTCTGATACCGCGGTGATTATTTACACCTCAGGTACTACGGGTCGCCCAAAAGGTGCGGAATTAACGCATTCAAATCTATTCACTAACACCGTGTTGAGCACAGATTTATTCGATGGAACTTCAAACGATGTACATCTTATAGTTCTACCGCTTTTTCACATTTTTGCTATGACCGTAATGATGAATACTGCACTATACAACGGAGCGACATCTATATTGCTTCCTCGTTTTGAAGCAGAGACCGTTTTGAACTTACTCCACAAACATAAGGTTACTGTATTTGCAGGAGTCCCAACCATGTACTGGGGGCTAAACAATTACTTAGACACCAATGAATTCGATATCTCAAGCATAAGAGCCAATCTAAGAGAATGTCTATCTGGTGGCGCTTCATTACCCGTTCCGGTACTTGAAAAA
>CALHCJ010000244.1 GCA_937936275.1 uncultured Flavobacteriaceae bacterium | reverse complement strand
ACATAGGTATTAACTCCTTCCTTAATTTTAGGGAGCCACGGTTTTTCAATCGCCGCTACTTCTCCAAACCCTGCAAAAGTAAAAATATGACATTCGTAATTCTTTGAAAGTTCGACCACTGTATCTTCCCAAACACTACCCGTACAGGTAAAGCCAGGGAACAATAAGACAGGTTGACCTTGCCCTTTTATAGTAACTTCGAAAGGCTTTTTTTGAGCCTGAACACAAAGTGTTGCTATTAAAAATGTAAAAACTAGTATGCTTTGAAATGTTTTCATGATGTATATTTTATTTATTTTCCTTTTAGATACACTTTAAGGAAAATGTTACACCTCAAAAACAAAAAAATCATGAAAAATGAAAGTTAGCCTATGCAGCCTGCTTCGGGTACGAAAATCAATTTATACGCTAACATCAGCCTGAGTGCGCGTTTCTTCATCGGTAAGATTCATTTTTTTCATGGCAAGAACGGCAAATAGAAAAGCAATAAATAAAAATACAGCCGCTAAAACATAAGGTGCCCCTGGAAAATATATCTCCGTTTCGGGACGAATGAAGTAATAAAAAACGGGGGAGAAGATCAGCTGTCCTAAAATTGCGGTAACACTTACCAAACCGGTAATAGCTCCTTGAAGATTGCCTTGTTCCTTTTCAGATACTTGATTTGAAATAACCCCTTGAACTGTAGGACCAGCGATACCGCCAAAGGCGTAGGGAATTAAAAATGCATAAAGCATCCAAGGCTCAGCCGCTTGAGAGAAGAGAAACATTCCGATCGTCCATAATAAGAACCCCATGACCACCGTTCTTTTCTTTCCAAACTTTTTTACTACTATCCCTACCAAAAAGCCTTGCGCAATAGCTACTAGCAACCCTACCACCATCAGAGATATTCCAATGTCTTGGGGACTCCAATCGTATCGTTCGATACCATAGTAAGACCATGTCGAGGGCAAAGCTTGACCTGCTAAATTCGCCAAAAAGAAAGCAAAAATAAGAAGCAATACCCCTTTATAATTTCGAAGACTTACCAAGGATACCCCTGGAATCATTTTCAGCACATTGATGGCTCTTCTGTTTTCAGGTGCTAAAGATTCTGGTACAAAAAAATAGCCAAAAACAAAGTTTGCAAACGTTAAACCTGCAGCAATATAAAAAGGCAAGCGCACATCTAATTCACCAAAAAAACCTCCTATTCCAGGACCAATGATGAACCCTAACCCAAAAGCAGCTCCAATTAATCCAAAGTTTTTTGCTTTCTCTTCGGGAGTGCTGATATCAGCGATATAAGCGGAGGCCACTGTAAAGCTTGCTCCCGTGATTCCTGCGAGAAACCTTCCTATAAATAAAAATGTAATTGTTGGTGCCCAAGCATGAATTAGATAATCAAGACTCAAACCTAATAGAGCTATTAAGAGAATAGGTCGTCGACCGTATCGATCTGAAATCTCACCTAAAACTGGAGAAAACAAAAACTGCATTCCAGCAAAAGCCGTGGTTAGCCACATTCCATAGATAACCGCTTCAGCAGTACCTTCTCCTGTTAACTCCATAATCAAATCAGGAATGATGGGAAGAATGATACCAATTCCAATTACATCTACTAGAATGGTGACGAAAATGAAGAGTAAGGCCGTTTTTTTTGCTCGCATTGATTTCGCAAAAATCGGTAAAAAAAAGAAACCCCACATTGCTGTGGGGTTTTATTTTATACTTGAAAATAAAGAGAATTCTTTGAGAGGCTTCTAGGCTAGTTATTTAATGCTTCAGCACCACCAACAATCTCTAAAATTTCATTTGTGATCGCAGCTTGTCTTGCCTTATTATACGTCAGTTTTAATTGATCTCTTAAGTCAGTTGCGTTATCTGTAGCTTTGTGCATCGCAGTCATACGGGCACCGTGCTCACTTGCAAACGAATCGCGAACACCTTTGTACAATTGGGTCTTCAAAGACTTTGGAATGAGTTGTTCTACAATCTCCACCTTTGAAGGCTCAAAAATATAATCTGCGTTAGAGACTTCAGCACCTTCCATCGGAACAATAGGCAAAAACTGCTCTGTCATAATAATCTGTGTAGCGGCGTTCTTAAATTTATTGTACACAATTTCAATTCGATCATAAGTTCCATTGGTGAAAAGCTCCATTAACTCTTCTGAAATTTTAGCCACACTGTCAAACGTTAAGTCTTCATAAATGTTACTATGATTAGATACAACCGTAAATCGTTTTCCAAGAAAATCACTTGCTTTCTTTCCAATAGTTACAAAATCAACTTGCTTTTCATTATAAAAATTTTCTGCCAAATATGTACACTGTTTAAGGATGTTGGAATTAAAAGCACCACATAGACCTCTGTTTGAAGTAATTGCAACAATAAGTACCTTATTCACCTCTCGGTCATCAGAATATTTACTTCCTGAATCTCCATCCAAACTAGCGCTTAGACTCTGCAATAATTCCGTTAGTTTATCAGCATATGGTCGCATAGCCGTGATTGCATCTTGAGCTTTCTTCAGCTTTGCAGCAGAAACCATTTTCATGGCACTTGTGATCTGCATCGTTGAAGATATTGATGAAATTCTATTCCGTATTTCCTTTAAATTGGCCATTTACTCTTAATTATAAGAACAATTTTTAAGCTGTATACTTTCCTGAGAGATCTTTAGCAACTGTTGTCAATGTATCAATTACTTCATCGGTCAATTTACCTGACTTCAATGTATCTAATACATCTCTATGTTTTGCATTCAAAAACTCAATAAAATCTGTCTCAAATTCCTTTACTTTATCCACAGGAACATCTTTTAGCAGATTCTTAGACCCTGCATAGATAATTGCTACTTGATCTTCAACCGTAAAAGGATCATTTTGAGCTTGCTTCAAGATTTCAACGTTACGACGACCCTTTTCAATTACATTCAGGGTAGCAGCATCTAAATCAGAACCAAATTTTGCAAAGGCTTCTAATTCTCTAAACTGTGCTTGATCTAATTTTAAGGTACCTGCAACTTTCTTCATTGATTTAATCTGAGCGTTACCCCCCACACGAGATACAGAAATACCCACGTTAATCGCTGGTCTAACCCCTTGGTTAAATAAATCTTGCTCTAAGAAAATCTGTCCGTCGGTAATCGAAATTACGTTCGTTGGAATATATGCAGAAACATCACCTGCTTGCGTTTCAATAATTGGCAATGCTGTTAATGAACCCCCACCTTTAACTAATGGTTTCAAGGAATCAGGAAGGTCATTCATATTCTTTGCAAGCGCATCGTCATTAATCACTTTTGCAGAACGCTCTAACAAACGAGAGTGCAAATAGAAAACATCACCAGGATATGCCTCACGCCCTGGAGGTCTTCTTAATAAAAGAGATACTTCACGATACGCAACCGCTTGTTTTGACAAATCATCATAAATAATTAAAGCTGGTCTACCGGTATCACGAAAGTACTCGCCGATTGCTGCACCAGCCATAGGAGCATATACCTGCATTGGAGCAGGATCAGATGCATTTGCAGCCACAATAGTGGTATATGCTAAAGCACCTCTATCTTCTAAGGTTTGAGCAATACCTGCAACTGTGGAAGCTTTTTGCCCAATCGCAACATAAATACAATATACAGGCTCACCCGCATCGTAAAATTCTTTTTGATTCAAAATGGTATCGATACAAACTGTCGTCTTACCAGTTTGACGGTCACCAATAACAAGTTCTCGTTGTCCTCTACCTACAGGAATCATAGCGTCAATCGCCTTAATACCAGTTTGTAATGGCTCGGTAACAGGCTCACGAAAAATAACCCCTGGTGCTTTTCGCTCTAAAGGCATTTCATAAGTTTCACCAGAGATAGGTCCTTTACCATCAATAGGCAAACCTAATGTATTTACAACACGACCTGTAATTCCTTCACCAACATTAATGGAGGCAATGGTTTGAGTACGTTTAACTACTGAACCTTCTTTTACATCGCGTGAAGGACTCAATAATACCACCCCAACATTATCTTCTTCTAAATTCAAAACGATACCTTTCAGTCCGCCTTCAAACTCTACCAACTCACCGTATTCAGCATTCGATAGTCCATACACACGTGCGATACCATCACCTACTTGCAATACGGTTCCTACTTCGTCCAAAGAGGCCGTAGCTTCGAATCCTGATAATTGTTTCTTTAAAATTGCTGATACTTCAGCGGCTTTTACTCCTGCCATATGTTCTAG
>CALHCJ010000243.1 GCA_937936275.1 uncultured Flavobacteriaceae bacterium | reverse complement strand
ATAGTCTAAAACGCTCACTCCTAATACTCCGCTATGGTATGCACCACAAGTATTCCAAGGAATAAGCACTGAAGTAACCGTACCAGAATCTTCTAAAGTTCGACTTAAGTTTTCAGGTGCTAAACCTCTGTCAGCGTATGCTTTAGAAAACATTTTACCAGGCACCACAATCGCTAAGTATTGATCAGACGCTGTAATGTTTAACGCCAAACAACTGCCAACTGTGCTAGCAAAAAGTCCGAAGGTTGTTTTTGCCATTCCTAATAACGATTTGGTAATTCTTGAAAGCGCACCAATTCCGTCCATGATACCACCGAAAACCATAGCACACACTATTAACCATATTGTCCCGAGCATTCCAGCCATTCCTTTTGCCGAAAATAACTCGCTCAATGTTGCATTATCAGAAGCTATAGAGGTATTGACGGTTATCGCATTTAATACGCCTTTATAACCAGTCTCAAAATTCAGACTTTCTCCACCCCCAATAGTTGCTACAATATTGGGCTGAAAAATTAATGCAAATATTCCTCCTAGCAGTGTTCCTATTAACAGGGCTAATAATGGGGGTGCCTTCTTTACAATTAAAAAAATGACAATAACAGGCACAATAAACAACCAGCCTGTAATATTGAAACTTTTTTCTATTGACATAAGAATTGCTTCTGTATCTGCTGTTCCACTTGTGTCAATCGTAAACCCCAAAATGATAAAAACGATTAGTGTAACTATAATGGTTGGTACTGTCGTAATCGTCATGTATTTGATATGACTAAACAATTCGCCGCCTGCCATTGCTGGCGCTAAGTTTGTAGTGTCACTTAAAGGTGATAATTTATCTCCAAAATATGCTCCTGATAAAACGGCACCAGCAGTCATTCCTAAAGATATTCCTAAGGCGTCACCAATACCTATTAATGCGATACCGACGGTTGCTGAGGTAGTCCATGAACTTCCTGTGGCTATGGATATGATGGCGCAAATGATCACGCAGGCAGCTAGAAAAATCGTAGGATTTAGAATC
This sequence comes from uncultured Flavobacteriaceae bacterium, assembly GCA_937936275.1. Lineage (GTDB taxonomy): Bacteria > Bacteroidota > Bacteroidia > Flavobacteriales > Flavobacteriaceae > Maribacter_C. The sequence goes on along the minus strand of CALHCJ010000243.1, from coordinate 2,866 downwards.
TGTAATCCATAATAGATCATAGAAGGAATGATACCACTGATGAGCCAAGTACCAGATAAAGCACCGACCATTAATAATATCAAGAGTGCGCCAGTGGTTGATTTTACATTTTCGGCAACTTCGGCCATCATTTGCTTGTAAGACACCTTATTGAAAAAGCCTACAATTGCCGCGACTGCGCCACCCAACAATAAGATAAATTGATTAGATCCACTCAGAGCATCATCTCCAAAAACAAACACGTTGTACGCAAGCATGCCAACAAGAACAAAAACAGGAAGTAATGCCTCCCAAATATTTAGTTCTCTATTTTCAATGATTTTCTCGTTTTGGCGGTGTTTGTTGGCTTTCTTTGACTCCATGAATCCGTTGCAGTTGGTTATTCCGTAATATTACGATTTTGCCAACGCCTGTGCAAACTGCATATGCTGCATTAAGAAGCTACTTTGGTTTTTCCTTTGATGCTTAAACGATTCATACATTCGGTCATCAATTGATAAGTTCGTTCTATATCATTATCTAGGCCTATAGAAAAGCGTATGAGTCCGTTCGATAGGCCCATTTCTAATTGTTCTTCAAAAGGAATTTCCGAGGAGGTTGATGTGCCTGGGGCACTGAATAAAGTCTTATAGAAACCTAAACTCACTGCTAAATACCCCAATTTTTCGGTTTGCATGAGTTCCATTAAAGCATTCGCATTTTCAAGAGAACCAACATCTAAGGTCATCAAACCTCCAAACCCATAGGTCGTGTTCATTTGATCTTTCATGGTTTCATAACCCGAATGTGATCGAAGTCCGGGATAAGCAACCTTAAATCCATCGGCTTCAAACTTCTCTGCTAAGTACAAAGCGTTTTTACTATGTTGTTGCATACGAATATGTAAGGTTCGCATATTTTTTAATATCGACGCAGCTCTTAGACTATCTAATGTGCTTCCCAACAGCATTCCTGCACCATTGTTTACATCTTTAAGACTTAGACAAAACTCAGTAGTTCCGCAGACGGCACCCGCAACGCAATCGCTTGTTCCATTGATAAATTTTGTTAGGCTATGAATAATAATATCAGCCCCTAATTCTGATGGTTTTATAGATAATGGCGAAAAGGTATTGTCAACCACAAGTGGAATATCATATTTTCTTGCAAGGGCTGCTAAAGCTTTTAAGTCCGCAACTTCAAGCAACGGATTACTAACCGATTCGCAATAAATCATTTTGGTATTTGCGGTAATTGCGTTTTCTACAGATTCAATAGCCGTGATATCCACAAAACTTGTATCAATCACAAACTTCTTCATGAAATTTTTCAGTAGGGCATAGGTGCCCCCGTAGATAGTTCTGCTACTGATAATATGATCACCTGAATCACATAGTTGCATGATTACCGAGGAAATAGCGCCCATTCCGCTAGCATACACATTGGCAGTTTCTGTGCCCTCCAATGCGGCTAAAGCTTCTCCTAGATAAAGATTAGAAGGCGAAGAATGTCGGCTATATAAATAACAACCTTCGGTATTACCTTCAAAAGTATCAAACATTGTTTTTGCCGAGAGAAAGGTATAGGTTGAAGAATCTGAAACAGAAGGGTTGACACCTCCGAACTCTCCGAAATATTGTAAGTCTTGTAATTGATTTGCTGATGATTTGCTCATGACTATGTAGGTTTTAACATACTAAAATTAATTTTTAATAGTTAATAAAACAATAGATTTAATCTTATTAAGATTTTTATTCTATATTTTTTAATATAAATAGATATTTTATCTTTATTGACCCTAATTTCGTCTTAAAACAGAAAAATTATCATGTTGAAACTAGACCAAATTGATGCGCAGTTGCTATCATTACTGCAAGGTGATTGTAAAAGAACAACAGCGTATTATGCAAGTCAATTGAATCTGTCTAATACTGCAGTTTATGAACGAATAAAGCGTTTAGAAAAAACTGCGGTTATTCAAGATTACGTTGCGTTAATTGATAAGAAAAAAGTAAACAAAGCATTTACAGTACTATGTCATGTAAAACTCATTCAACATATCAAAGAATTTGTTTTAAAATTTGAACGAGAGGTACAGCAACTTGATGAAGTCGTAGAGTGTTTTCATATCAGTGGAGATTACGATTATATTTTAAAAATTCACGTGCGAGATATGGAGGCTTATCGTGAATTTATGGTGGCCAAATTAACTGCAATTAACAACATAGGAAGTACGCAAAGTTCATTTGTGATTAATGAAGTTAAACACACCACAGCAATCCGTATTTAAACCAAAAAATAGTACTAATTTTGTATCGTATTAAAATCAAAAATATATGAGTTCATATGATGTAGCCGTTATCGGTTCAGGCCCTGGAGGATATGTTGCCGCAATCCGCTGCGCGCAATTAGGAATGAAAACAGCAATAATTGAAAAATACAGCACTTTAGGGGGTACCTGTTTGAATGTGGGGTGCATTCCCTCCAAAGCCTTATTAGATTCATCACATCATTATGAAGATGCCGTAAAGCATTTTGAAGAGCATGGTATTGAAATTCCTGGAGAGGTCAAAGTCAACTTAGAGCAAATGATAGCTCGAAAGCAGGGTGTTGTTGATATGACGACCAAAGGAATTCAGTTTTTGATGGATAAAAATAAAATTGAAGTTTTCGAAGGATTGGGAAGCTTTAAAGATGCCACACATATCAACATTCAAAAGAACGATGGCAAGACAGCAACTATTGAGGCGAAAAACACCATTATTGCCACAGGTTCAAAACCATCCACTTTACCATTTATTACTTTAGATAAAGAACGAATCATTACCTCAACAGAAGCCTTGAAACTGAAGGAGATTCCGAAGCATATGATTATCATCGGTGGAGG
>CALHCJ010000242.1 GCA_937936275.1 uncultured Flavobacteriaceae bacterium | reverse complement strand
GAATAGATTAATTATCGGAATTTGTCCTACAAGGCCATCAAGAACTTTAACCCAGGCATTTTCCTCTCTAATGGTAAATTTGAGCTGTTTGTTTTTATCAAATATCTCGTAGTGTGCCTTCCATAAAGAAGCCCAGCCCTTTCGACCTATCTTTCCAATTTCGTTTCCTTCAGGGTCTGAAAAGGAATAACAAGCAGAGAAATCAATCCACCGATCAGCTTTGATTTTATAGAGCACTTTGGTTTTGCTTTCGTTTTCAAAAACACTAACGTCTTCTTTAAATTTAAAAAGTTTTTGCTTGACATAGGCAACCGTTTTCTGACGAGAGTCTACCGCGGTAAAGTCATTCGAAAGTGTACCGATATTGAAAGTGAAATCTAAAGGAAATTGAAAATCTTTCATCTTAGGGGAAATCGAGTATTGGCTATACTACATAACGCTTTGTCTTTCAATTATTGTAATTTCTTTTGTTATCTGTTTAATTATAGGCTTTTACAGGTCCCATATTAATTGTTACGGGCCCCAGTTGATGCGAGGTAGGTAAAAAAACACCACTTTCCATGATTTTCCAATCGTCCCAGGTAGCCTCAATTCCGCCAATAGGAACGATACTTGTCCACATTTGATAACTTTTAGGAAATCCATTTGGCTTTAGCTTCCATAAATAACTGTCGCCAGGAGTAGTGCCACCAGATGCATAGGTCACTAAAAGCCCTTTTGTACCATCGTCCAAGCTCACTACACTACGTATGGTACCTTGATCAAAAACTTTGAAAGGTGCGACCAACCAAAAGGAATCGTTGTTGAAATAGTCCCAAGCTGTGTTGACAATATCTTTACTTTCTTTGGCAGAAATAAGCTCATTTTTTTTTGAAGCGATACTCTTTGAGGTATCATTCAGATTGAGTTTAACGGTGTAATCACCCCAGTTTACGATGACCTTTCCGTTAGCTTTATCCCATTTGTATTTATGCTTACCATCAAGTAGCGACCATTCTAAATATTGGGTATTTTTATAGGCATCGTGATTAATAGCTTCTAGCATTTTATAAGCTAAGGCGTCTGCCTCTGATCCTTTAGAGCCCTCGGGCAATGGCTCGTTGTAAATAAGGTAGGTAATTCCGAATATTACCAAGCCTAGAAGTAAAATACCTCCAACTATTTTTAATAAAATACTAAAAAGTTTTTTCATGTTACTATTTACGCTGTAATCGCAATTTTTTTTAATACCAGGTGGGGAAGGCCCTGAGGGTGATTTGCTATTTAGTAACCAACCGCGGTATCATCACCTCGTTTGTCTGCGCCACCTTCTAATTTTCCGTCTTCCAATATTCGAATTGCATCCACTTTACCTATGATAGGCGTACGTTCTTCGTTGATGATATATCCTTTTTCTTTGAGTTCTTCTTTTAAAGTCTCGGAAAATCCTTCAGGTTCAAAAATAACCATGTCAGGTAGCCATTGGTGGTGAAAACGAGGAGCGTTAACAGCATCTTGCATGCTCATGTCAAATTCGTAACTGTTCAAAATTGTTTGGGCTACCGCAGTAATTATTGTAGAACCGCCAGGCGTGCCAACTACCATCCAAAGTTTACCGTCTTTCTCTACAATCGTAGGTGTCATGCTACTTAACATTCTTTTTTCAGGAGCAATACTGTTTGCTTCTGCGCCAATAAGCCCAAACATATTTGGGACTCCCGGTTTTGCACTGAAATCATCCATTTCGTTGTTCAAAAAGAATCCTAATTCGTCAGAGTATAGTTTAGAACCATAGGCGCCATTGAGTGTCGTGGTCACAGAAACGGCATTGCCTTCATCGTCAACAATAGAGTAGTGGGTGGTTTCCATGCTCTCAACAATTTCAACATTGCCACGTTCTATATCAGAAGATTTAGTCGCTTTGTCCCACGAAAAACTTTCCATTCTATCTTTTAAATAGGAGTCACTTAACAAAACATCTAAAGGAATATCCACAAAATCAGGATCTCCTAAATAATAATTTCTATCCGCGTAAGCACGTCTTGAAGCTTCTGTGAATAGCTGTACGGTTTTAGAAGAATTGTGTCCATATGAGGCCAAGTCGTGTGATTCTATCATTTTAAAGATTTGATTGATAGTTACACCGCCACTACTCGGTGGGCTCATGGAAACGATGCGTAAATCTTTGTAGTTAAATACAATGGGCTGCCTCCATTTGGCTTCATATTTTTCCAAGTCTTCTTCGGTAACGAACCCTCCATTTTCTTGAATAAAGGCGGCTAACTTTTGTGCTACCTCTCCTTTATAGAATCCATCACGCCCATTTTTGGCAATACTTCGAAAAGTGTTAGCCAATGCTGGATATTTAATAAAGTCTCCTTTTTTAAACTCCTTGGCAAAGAATGTACTATCGCCATTTACTTCAATAAAAACTTCTCTTGTTCGCGATAGCCTTTTTTCTTGATTTTCAGTCACCACAATTCCATTTTCGGCTAATGCAATTACAGGTTCAAAAATTTCTTCTAATGTAAGCTTGCCAAATTTCTTATGGACTTCAATGATACCAGCAACTGTTCCGGGTACACCAACGGCCGTAGCTCCTTTTGTGCTCATGCCAGAAATTACGTTTCCTAAAGAATCTAGATACATGTCTTTATGGCCCGAAAGGGGAGCTTTTTCTCGATAATCTAACCCTCCGATTTCTCCATCTGCCTTGCGATAGACCATAAATCCACCTCCACCTAAATTTCCGGCAAAAGGGTATGCTACTACCAAAGCCATTTCAGTAGCAACCATTGCATCAAAGGCGTTTCCACCTTTTTTCATAATCTCCACTCCAATTTTAGAAGCTTCTTCGCGCGCCGAGACAACCATTGCTTTTTCGGTTACAAGACCAGTAGGTTTTGCAGGCTGTTGTCTGCAATTGATAAATAGAAGTATTGTGAAAGTGAGTAGTAATAGTTTTTTCATGTATTTGTACGTTTAGTCAGTAATTAGTCTTGTTCAAGTTCAAGAAGGGAAACAAATTTATGCCGTGAAAAGGTAATCAATTCGTCAAAGAAAGAAGTAAACTCTTTTTCAAATTTATCGTAATGTTCCTCTAAATCAAGAATAGCAAAGTTCATTTTAGATTTGTTTTTTGTTCTTCGATTCATTCCTTTCAATACTTTTGCAATTCCTTCCATTTTAGCATAATTAAAAATCCAGTTGTCCGAAATCATATAGGGCATCATCCGATGCACTCCAGACGGAAGAATTTCATAATTGTCTTCTAACAAGTCATAAAAATCATCTACAAATTTGTCAAGAGGTATTTTAGAATAGGTCTTCCAGTTTTTTGCCAAATAATGATCATAGAAAATATCCACAATAATACCACTGTAGTGGCCGTAATTTTTGTGAAGACGTTTTGTACTCTTTCGTACTGTGGGGTGTGCGTCAGTAAAAGAATCAATGGCGCGATGCAGTTTTATTCCTTTTTGAACGCGATCGGGTAGATGTTTGAATTTATTTCCGCGAATGCTATCAGCAATGAAATTTCCAATAGTAATTTCTTCATCTCCGAAGGATAAATAAATATGAGCCAAAAAATTCATAAATACTTTAAAAGTTGTAAAACCGAATTTACAAAGAAGCGCAATAGGTTTCCGATCGAACCGTTTATATTTGCAAAAACTTATTAAAATATATGACACTTATAAAATCTATTTCAGGAATACGAGGTACCATTGGAGGTCAACCCGGAGATAATTTGACGCCGATTGATGCCGTGAAATTTGCTGCGGCGTATGGTATTTGGCTCAAAGGATATTCTAAGAAAGATGATTTGAAAGTTGTTATTGGTCGTGATGCACGATTATCAGGCGAGATGATTCAAAATCTTGTTGTTTCTACTTTAGTTGGATTGGGAATCGATGTTATAGATTTGGATTTATCTACCACCCCAACGGTTGAAATAGCTGTTCCTTTAGAAAATGCTGATGGGGGTATAATTTTAACCGCAAGTCATAACCCAAAACAATGGAACGCTTTAAAACTCCTTAACGAAAAGGGTGAATTTTTAAATGCTGCTGAAGGTGCATTGATTCTAGAGATTGCTGAAAAGGAAGATTTTGTATTCGCAGAAGTAGATGATTTAGGTAGTATTGCAAAGAACGACTCTTACATCGATATTCATATTGATGAAGTTTTAAATTTGTCACTGGTTGACGCGGATACCATTCGAGCTAAGAAATTCAAAGTAGTTGTCGACGGTGTGAATTCTACGGGTGGAATCGCTATACCCAAATTATTAAAGGAATTAGGAGTAGAAGTTGTGGAATTATATTGTGATCCTACTGGACATTTTCCGCACAATCCTGAACCTTTGAAAGAGCATTTGAAAGACATATGTGAATTGGTGATTAAGGAAAAAGCTGATTTTGGAATTGTGGTAGATCCTGATGTTGA
>CALHCJ010000241.1 GCA_937936275.1 uncultured Flavobacteriaceae bacterium | reverse complement strand
AAGTCATAGCTAAAGCTTGAATTTCAAAAAAAATAAGGGAAAGTTGCGAGACTAAAATTTGAGGTGCTGCAATATAAAGAGCGCACATCAATCCCCAATAAGGAAAACCGTAAGTAAATGGAGGTTTTTATAGGGTGGTAGTGGAGGTTTTTATCTTTAAGGGATCAAAACTCCTTTATCAGAATTGTAGGTTGGCTAAAGTTTTCAAACCTGTTACGATCATAGCGATAAGCACCTCTTAAGGTTCCAAGCCAAATGTTACCTTCTTTATCCTCGGTCATACCAAAAAACATGTTTTCTTCACTTTTTATTTCAAAGGGTGTGGCACGAGATCGTTTGTCATATTTAGTCAATACCCAGTTGCGGTTATTTCCATCAGCTGTTGAACTCGTCCAGATGTTTTCTTGAGCATCTTGATAGATACTGCCCGTAAAATTGGTGGAGTGATTGCGGAAGGTACTACCATCATAGGACCACAAGCCATCATTTCCGCCGAGCCAAATGGTGCTATCCTGATCTTTTAGCAGCGTTCGCACGTTGTAAAAAACTTGACCTAAGCTGTTCATGATTTTTGTAAATGCCTCGCCGGTGTATGTAAACGCCTCGCCTCGGGTACCGATCCAAAGTTTTCCTGTGTCATCTTCGACGATGGTGTTCACATCATTATTGTTTGCCCCGCCAGCTATGGTAAGATTTCTAAATGTAGCACCATCATAGGTGCTGATTCCACCCATAGTACCCAACCAGAGCAGTCCGTCTTTATCTTCTACAATGCAACCAATGCTATTGTGTGCGAGTCCGTCTTTGGTCGTAAAATTGGTAAACACTTTTCCATCGTAACGGTAAACCCCAGCGCCGATGGTACCAAACCAGAGATTTCCTTTGCTATCTTCCAAAAGGCAAAAAACATGAAAGCGCCTTAGCTTTTCTTTGTTGGTAAAATTGGTGAACGTTTTACCGTCGTATTGTATGATACCCTCCCAAGTGGCAAACCACATATTTCCCTTTTTGTCTTGTATGATATTGCGTGTAATGCTTTTTGGGCCGTATGGGGAGCTAATCGCAGTCGTTTCTGCAAAGTAGGGGTCGTGGTCCTCTTGTTCAACCGCAGTTTCTTGTGTTGTGATGGTTTTTTGAATTTTAGTTTTTTGCTGCCCATTGCAGGAGACTACCAAACTGCTAAGCAAAAGGAAGACATAGTATTTGATTAGGATTTTCATAGCATATAAAACAGTTGCGCATTTAAAGATACCAATTACTTCAGTATATAGTGCGCACCTATAGAAGGTATCGGGCTTCATATGCGCTTTTAACTTCTTTTGAAGTTTGTTTTCAGACATCGTTACGATGTATATTTTCATCATTACCGACTTCACAATTCTTTTCATACTTTTAGATATAGCTAATTCCTAAATAATTCAACCGTATGAAAATCTCCAGAATTCTAGTGCTAGGCAGCTGTATGCTCTTTTTTGCTGCAAGCGTACGTGCCCAAAAAAAATACACTAAAAAACAGATTGAAAAGCTAAAAACTGAAGCTGCCGACATCGTTGAAGCCAATCACAAACAGTCTCAAGTAATGGTTGATAAAATTTTCAGTTTTGCCGAATTGGGTTTTCAAGAGGTCGAATCTTCAAAATACCTTACCGGCATCTTGGAAGAAAATGATTTTGCCATTGAAAATTCGATTTCAGGAATTCCTACAGCATGGTTTGCGAAGTGGAGCAACGGTGACGGACCAGTAATTGCTTTAGGCAGTGATGTGGATTGTATTCCGAAAGCTTCACAATTTCCTGGAGTGGCATATCACAAGCCGATGGTGGAAGGTGCCCCAGGACATGGCGAAGGACATAATTCTGGAATTCCTTTAAATATCACCGCCGCTTTAGCCGTAAAGCAAATCATGGAACGAGAAAATATCGGAGGTACCTTACTTGTGTGGCCTGGTATTGCCGAAGAGTTGCTCGGGTCAAAAGCGTGGTATGTACGAGACGGACTTTTTGATCAAATCGACATGTGTATTTTCACACATGTGAGTAGCAATCTAGGGGTTTCATACGGACCCACCCGAGGAACAGGATTGATTTCGGTGGAATATCTATTTGAGGGAGAAGCAGCACATTCTGCTGGTGCACCATGGCGTGGAAGAAGTGCTTTAGATGCTGCAGAACTCATGAATATTGGTTTGAATTATAAGAGAGAACATTTGCATCCATTAAAAAGATCACATTCCATTTTCACCGATGCTGGAGATCAGCCGAACGTAGTGCCTTCAAAAGCAGCAATTTGGTTTTATTTTCGAGACATCAAATACAAAGGCATTATGGAAATGTATGCCGAAGCCAATGACATGGCAAAAGGTGCTGCTCTGATGACGGGTACGAAAATGAGTTCTCGTATATTAGGGGCTGCATGGCCGCGACACTTTAATAAAGTTATTGCTGAAACCATGTATGCAAATATTACTAAAGTTGGACTCCCAACATGGTCTGAAGATGATCAAGCTTTGGCCAAAGCAGTACAAACCGAAGTGAATTCTGATAAGGTAGAAGGTTTGGCAACAGAATTAATGAAACTGGGGCTTCCTGTAACGAACCCTATCAGCGGTGGTTCAGATGATATTGGTGATATTTCTTGGAAGATACCTACCGTTACCATGCGATACCCCTCAAACATACCTGGTTTACAAGGACATCATTGGAGCAATGCCATTGCAATGGCAACACCGATCGCACACAAAGGGGTGACCGCAGGAGCAAAGGCCGAAGCGATGACGATTCTCGACTTTTTACTTAAACCCCAACTTCTAAAAGATTCTTGGGACTATTTCAACAACGTTCAAAGCAAAGAAGATACGTATGAGCCTATGATTTCTGCAGATGATTTGCCTCCTATATATTTGAATAAAGGCAAACAAGATCAGTTTCGTTCAGCCTTAGAGAAGTTTTATTACGATGAAACCAAATATGATTCGTACTTGGAGCAGTTGGGTGTGGAGTACCCTACGTTGAAGGGGGAGGAATAATTTTTTTTGAGTTCCCCTCCTCAGAAGAGGAGGAGAATGAATCTGCATTGGCGGAGAAAGGGGTGGTTGACCCGCAAACTTGCTCATGCCATTATGGAGTGGTTTTCTTGAATATAGTCTGGGCTTTCAGAACCATCTGTCTTCTAACTTCGTTAGAATCCACCTCCCCTTTTCTGAGGGGAGCAGCTTTAATTTTTACTACTTGGTAACTTCTACTTTTTCTCCAGTAACGCCATATAAAATCCATCATACCCACTTTTAGAGGCATAGATTTTTTTCTCTTTGACCATACTAAAAGCTTCGCCTTCCTCAGATTTTAGAAAAGATTTGACCTGATCATTATTTTCTTGCGGTAGAATGGAGCAAGTGGCATATACCATTTTACCACCCGATTTCACAATTTTACTGTACGAACGAATGATTTCGTATTGTGTCTTGGTTATTTTTTCTAAGAATTCAGGCTGCATTTTCCATTTAGAATCGGGGTTTCTTCGTAGTACTCCCAAACCTGTACATGGGGCATCGATCAATACCCGATCTGCACTTCCATATAATTTTTTAAATACTTTGGTGGAGGTAATTTCGCGGGTTTCAATGTTATGCGCGCTATTTCGTCTAGCACGTCGTTTCAACTCTTTCAATTTACCACCATAAATATCCATAGCAATGAGTTGACCTTTGTTTTCCATTAAGGCCGCCAAATGCAAAGATTTTCCGCCAGCACCAGCACAAGTGTCAACAACACGCTGTCCCGGTTTTACATCAAGCAACGCCGCAACTAACTGAGAAGAAGCATCTTGAACTTCGAAATATCCTTTTTTAAAAGCTTCGGTTTGAAAAACATTAGCGCGCTCAGGCAAACGAAGGGCATCAGTATATCCTTTAATAGGTTCAACATCAATACCCTCTTCTAATAAAGTTTTACGTAGTTTTTCTTTATTCGTTTTTAAGGTATTGGTGCGGAGAATGACTTCTGCCTTTTTGTTTAAAGCTGCCAGTTCTTCGGTCCAAAGTTCATCTCCCAGCGCTTTCTCTCCCAGTTCATCAATCCAATCGGGTACGGCTTCTCTAAATTTTCTGATTTTCGAAAGTTCATCGAATTTTCCTTTGATACGACGCTCTGGGGTTGGTTCAATCTGTTTCCAATCAGGTAATTCAATGCCCTTTAAAACGGCCCATACCGCCCAAATTCGAAATAAGTCTGCTCTTTTGTAAGGAGGATGAACATCTGCGATCTCGGTATATAATCTTTTATAGCGTACCATTTCGTAGATGGTTTCGGCAATGAAGCCTCTGTCTCGAGAACCCCAACGTTTGTCGATTCTCAAAACTTTCTGAACCACTTTATCCGCATATTCCCCTTCGTTGAAGATTAAATGGAGTCCGTCAATTACGGCAAAAACTAAATTTCTATGCAATCTCATAGGTCTTGTATTTCAGAAAATTAAGGCTGCAAAGGTATGGTATTGTAATCGTATTATTTGTGTAATTTGCGTTTCAAATCTCCCATTTGGAAGAACAGCATTTCATCAAATTTTTAAAAGAAGGAACAAACCAGGCTTATGGTCGGTTGCTTGATGAATATCAACAGAAGGTTTTTAGTACATGTATTTCATTTGTACCTAACCAAGAGGATGCAGAAGATATAGCGCAAGAAGTATTCATTGAGGTTTTTAATTCCGTTGGGAAGTTTAAAGGTGATTCTAAATTATCAACATGGATCTATCGTATTTCAGTTAATAAGTGTTTGGAATTTATCCGTAAGAAAAATACTAAAAAACGCTTTGGTTTTATGCAGACGCTTATGGGGAATGAAATTTCTATGGATCGAAGTTCATACTTTACAGAATTCAATCACCCTGGAATTCAACTGGAAAACAAAGAGAAAAGCCAGATACTATTTGCAGCAATTAACAAGTTGCCGGAGGCACAGCGTATCGTGTACACCTTGAACAAGGTAGACGACTTGAGCTATCAAGAAGTAAGTGATATTACCCAGAAAAGTATATCCTCCATAGAATCTTTATTGTTTAGAGCAAAAAAGAATTTAAGAGATATTCTTCATGACTATTATAAAAAAGAAGGAAACTAGCGCAAGTTTTTTATGTTAATGGCATCTTAAATAAAGACGTACAAACACATCGAATGGAAAGTAAAAGGAAAATAGATCGGTTGGTTGATGAAACACTAGAAAGTGTTGCAAGTATTGATACGGTAAAAACACCTCCTTTTTTTAAAGAGAAAGTACTGAACAGAATGGCACAGGCTACTAAAGAGGATGAAAAAGATGTAGCTATTGTACCTTGGTTTACTCCAAAATTACAAGCAGCTGCATTAGTTTGTTTCGTATTTCTCAACGCTGCCGCGCTACTTACGTATTCAGCAGAACAGAGCTATAATGAGCGTGTAAGTAGTTTCGCAGAAGTATATGGGCTTTCAGAAACAGATACAGATTCCTATTTATATCAAAACTAGAGATGATGAAGAAAAATGTACTCCTATATATTTTGTTGGTTTTTTTGATAGCCATGAATGGTTTTTTCTTGGTTAAGCATTTCGGAAAATCTGAGCAAAAAGAGTTGAGGGGACGGGGTCCGGGGAATTTTATTGCCACACAACTGGATTTTGATGCCGCCCAATTACAACAATTTGAAAAGATGGATGCCGAGCACCGTGAAAAGATAAAAGATCTTCTTGGTGACATTCGAGCATCGAAAGATGTATTGTTTGATAAAGCTTCTGATTCGACAGTGAATGAATCTGAGATTGATGCGATAGTGACGCAGATTGCGAATAAAGAGAAAGCCAAAGAGCTTGAGACTTTTCGTTTTTTCAAAGCAGTTGTGGAACTCTGTAACGAAAATCAAAAGGAGCGGTTTAGGTCTATTATCAAAGATGCTTTAAGGCGACAAGGCCCACAAGGTCGTAAGCGACCACCTGGCGGTAGGCCAGAAGATGGGCATAGACCACCACCACCAGAGCATTGATTCTTGAAAATTATAGAAAACCCTATCATAACTGTTAGGGTTTTTTTTGTGCTTTTTTTAACAGTAGGCTCCACAAGTTTATAAAACCAAACACATCTAAAGATTCAAATACATAAAATTCTAAAGTATGAAAAGCAACAGATTTAAAGCAGCAGTATTGATTTTTGGATCAGTATTATTTTTTTCAAATACTGCCTTTGGGCAATCTCAAGATCGACAGGAACGAAGAAAACCGCCAACCTTTGAAGAATTGATTGAGCAAATGGACGCCAATGAAGATGGAAAACTCTCTAAGGAGGAAATTAAAGGACGGCTAAAGAAGGATTTTGCAAAAGTTGATACCGATGAAGACGGTTTTATCACCGCTGAAGAATTTGAGAACGCCCCAAAACCAGAAAGAAGGCCGCAAAGACAAAATTAGAAGAATAGCGCATAAACGATAAAACCCGTGAAAATGCGAAAACAAGTTGCAGTACGCTTCTTATTATAACTTTCATTAGTGTCATTTCGCTATCGTTTATTTCTTGTAGCGGCGACGATGAAGCTACCCCAGTTGTAGAAGAAGCGGGTTTTTGATACAGGTGACGATACCACCGAAGAAGTAACAGAAACATTTGATGATACTGATTTATGGTAAGCGAATGGACCGCCGAAAGTCATAGTACGGATGCAAATCCAAATTTTGACGAAGTGTTCGAAGATGATGCGGTAAAATAGTTCAGATTTTCAAACAGCAATAAATGAACTGTATACACACGTTTCGCAACGTGTTACGGCAGTAAGTAGTTACCTAAATGATTGATAATTTTTTTAAGTTGGTTTTGATTGATGAGAAAGGCTTCGCAAGCAATTGCGAGGCTCTTTCAAAAAAGATCAGCATAGCGCACAAGATTTTTCAAAAAAGCACATCTAAAAATTTAATACTAAAATAATTAAATAGCATGAAAAATAGTTTTAAGAGTATATCCGCACTTCTTTCCATAACCATTTTCGCATTTGTAGGATTTAATGCCTGTAGCGATGACAATAACG
>CALHCJ010000240.1 GCA_937936275.1 uncultured Flavobacteriaceae bacterium | reverse complement strand
TGCATCTTTCATACCTGAGGTCAGCGCTTTTTCTTTTCCGTATCGCATGATCGCAGCATCAAAATCTAAGTATACTGCTTCTCCCGTTTTATTCACACCAAAACCAGCATCACATCTTTCTTTTGCCGCTCTTGATGCCACATCTCGTGGAACTAAATTACCAAATGCAGGATATCTTCTTTCGAGATAATAGTCTCTTTCACCTTCGCCTAACTGGGTCGGTTTTAATTTTCCTTCGCGGATAGCTTGAGCATCTTCTAAGCGTTTCGGTACCCAAATACGACCATCATTCCGTAGTGATTCAGACATCAATGTTAACTTCGATTGATGATCTCCTGAAACCGGAATACAAGTAGGATGAATTTGTGTAAAACATGGGTTTGCCATAAAAGCACCTCGTCGGTGTGCTCTCCATGCAGCCATTACGTTGCTTCCCATAGCGTTAGTGGAAAGGAAAAACACATTGCCGTAACCTCCAGTTGCCAGAACTACCGCATGGGCAGAGTGACGTTCTATTTCACCAGTAACTAGGTTACGGGCGATAATTCCTCTAGCTTTACCATCTACTTTCACTAAATCCATCATTTCATGACGGTTATGCGATTGTATTTTACCACGGTTAATTTGACGATTCATGGCAGAATAAGCTCCCAATAATAGTTGCTGTCCCGTTTGACCTTTTGCATAAAAAGTTCTTGAGACCAAAACTCCACCGAAAGAGCGGTTATCTAATAAACCTCCATATTCGCGTGCAAAAGGGACTCCTTGCGCAACACATTGATCAATGATATTACTTGATACTTCAGCCAAACGGTATACATTGGCTTCTCTTGAGCGGTAGTCCCCTCCCTTTACGGTGTCATAAAAAAGGCGGTAATTACTATCTCCATCTCCTTGATAGTTTTTTGCAGCATTAATGCCTCCTTGTGCGGCAATAGAGTGGGCTCGTCTAGGCGAATCTTGATAACAGAAGGTTTTTACATTGTACCCCAATTCTGCTAGGGTGGCAGCTGCAGCACCACCAGCCAAA
Source organism: uncultured Flavobacteriaceae bacterium (assembly GCA_937936275.1). GTDB lineage: Bacteria > Bacteroidota > Bacteroidia > Flavobacteriales > Flavobacteriaceae > Maribacter_C. Next base: position 9,852 of record CALHCJ010000240.1, on the reverse strand, counting down.
CCTGTACCAACAACAATGATGTCGATATTTCGCTTGTTAGCGGGATTGACTAAGTCAATGTGATTTTTATGATTTGTCCATTTGTCGGCCAATGGCCCTTTTGGAACTTTTGAATCCAATATGCCCATACTTAGTGTGGTATTTGGTTAAAATGGTGATACAATGCGATGAAAATAAAACCTACTGGAATTGCAATTGCATAAACCTTCGTGAATGTTTTTATAGCTGATGAGTATTTGTTGTTAACACCCATCGTTTGAAACGAAGAAGCGAACCCATGCAGCAGGTGTAATGCTAATAAAATAAATGCTACCACATAAATTATTGTTCGCCAAAAAGGTTCGAATTTATGAACCGTTTCGTGATGGTATCTAGTGGCATCTTCAGGGTTGGCTTCAATATATTTGTAAGCCATTTCTGGAAACCAAAAATCATAGAAATGAAGGCCTAAGAAGGCTAACACCACTAAACCTGAAATAATCATATTTCTGGAAATCCATGACGCGTTGGCACTCCCTTTGTAGCTAGCATATTTCACAGTGCCTCTAGCTGACCGATTTTGAAGTTCCAGAATAAATCCCATTACAAAGTGAACAATAACTCCTGCAATCAAAATAGGTTGCAATACATATTGAACTAATGGATTATAACCCATAAAGTGTGACCATGTATTAAAAGTATCAGGTGCAATTACCGAGGTTATGTTGATTACAAAATGCTGTCCAAGAAAGAAAACTAGAAAAAGACCTGATAAGGCCATAACCACTTTTCGGGCCAACGAAGATTTTATTAATGCACTCATTAGTTGTTTGTTTAGCTTTACAAAAATACAGCAGAACCAAGTTATTAACAAACTTTCGAGGTGTTTAGTATCTTATTTGAAATGATTTTAAAGGAAGTTTTAAGAGCGTTTAACTTCTATTCAAAATGTTGAATATAATATTATAAAAAGTTAAACAAAAATTAAAAGAATGTATCAAAGCCGGTTAGAATTTTCAGGAAAAAATTAAAATATCCTCCTCAATCATCTTTTTTGAACGATATTTAAGTTCATAAATCATAGTTGTACCACACTAACCATGAATATCGGACTCCTTTCCGTCAGTATGAATGTGTATTCCACAAAACGAATCGTGGAAGAAGCACAAAACTTGGGTCACTATATTGAGCAAATCGATCATACGAAGTGCGCAGTAAAGTTAGGTAAAGGGAAACCGCAGATTTTTTATCATGGCGAAAACATTACAAACGAGTTTGATGCAGTAATACCACGAATAGGTTCAAAAGTTACGCGTCACGGTGCCGCAATCGTAAAGCAGTTTGAGATGAATGGTATTTTTAGTACCGCCCGTTCTTTAAGTATTACACGAGCAAGAAATAAAGTGCGCACACTTCAAATTATGGCTAGAAAGGGAATACCCATTCCTGAAACACTTTTCGCCATTAACCCAGATAACATTAAGGAGCAGATTGAAATTTTAGGTGGAGCTCCGGTTATCATAAAACTTCAAGAAGGAACCCAAGGACTTGGGGTTATTTTGGCTGAAACCAAAAAATCCGCCAAATCGATAATAGATACCTTTTACAAGATGGATACTAGTATTTTGATTCAAGAGTATATTGAAGAATCAAATGGAGAAGACATTCGAATATTTGTAGTAGGGAATAAAATCATTGCGAGCATGAAACGTTCCAGCGAGGTAGGTGAATTTCGTTCGAATGTACACCGAGGGGGTACTACAGAAGCTATTCAACCAAGTCCAAAAGAACAGTTCATCGCTTTAAACGCCACAAAACACCTAGGGTTAGGCGTTGCTGGGGTAGATTTAATACGATCTAACAAAGGGCCTTTATTGATAGAAGTAAATGCTTCGCCAGGATTACAAGGTATTGAAGCTGCTACTGGAGTAAATATTGCCAGAGAAATTATACTATACGTTGAAAAGAACGGAAGACGACGAAAAGGCAAAAGACGTTAACTATGACCAATAAAGAAATCACAATAGGAGGACAGACTGTCGCTCCGGGAGAAGACAAACTTTTGAGCATTCCTATTGATCGACTGCCCACTGGCACCCTAATCGATATTCCCGTGTATGTGTTCAACGCTAAAAAATCAGGGCCGACGGTTTTGGTTCAGGCCGGCCTTCATGGCGATGAAATCAACGGAATTGAAATTGTTCGACGTATGATCGCTGAGAAAAGTTTTAAAGTAAAAAAAGGTGCAATAATAGCAGTTCCTATTCTTAACATCTTCGGGTTCATACATTTTTCGAGGGATGTTCCTGACGGAAAAGATGTCAATCGCAGCTTTCCTGGAACAAAATCGGGTTCTATGGCTAGCCGTATTGCCTATCACTACTTAAACCAAGTCATGCATCAAATTGATTATGGTATCGATTTACACACTGGTGGAGGACGAAGACACAATTTTCCACAAATACGCTACACCGCCGAAGACGAACAAAGTGTTGAGCTTGCTGAAATTTTCAATGCGCCTATTTCATTTGCTTCTAAATTAATAAAGGGTTCCTTTCGTAATGCGGCATTTCGAATGAAAAAGCCTACCGTAGTTTTTGAAGCGGGAGAAAGTATGCGTTTTGATGACTATTCGATTGTTGAAGGAATCAAAGGTATTTCTAATGTTTTAAGGCATTTTGGAATGCTTTCGGATACCGAGTCAACAAAATACGAAGAGGTAAATAAAACGATTCATTTGAATACTAGAAGATGGCTGCGAGCCCCAACTGCTGGAATGTTTATTCCCAAAACCACAAACGGGAGCGAGATTTCTAAAGGACAAGTTTTAGGAATTATTACAGATACTTTTGCCAAACGAACCAAACAAATTAAAGCTCCTTTTGATGGCTATGTTTTTTGTGTTAATCATCAAGCAGTTATTAATCAGGGGGAAGCTCTTTTTCATGTGGGCACCGCTTAAGTTTTAAGTAAAATCTGACTTACAACAACTACTTTTAACTGACCAATCGGTCTGTTTTTAGGTGTCTTTAATCTATGAGCTCTTATTTAAAGGTCATTCATCGACGATTAGCGAACCGAAACCTGATATGACTCATCAAAACCGAATTTTTAGGAATTAAAAAAAGACTACTTAGTCGGATTCATACTTTTAACATGTTGAGGTATGTTTTAATCAAAAAGACGTAAAACAGAGACTAATTCACCGGTTTTTGAGATGTCATTTTCTTCAAATTCCAAGCAATAGCATCTTCTAAATCAGTGAATTTGTGTATTGAGTTACGAAAGAACAATCGTTCAAGATAGAGGCTTAAAATATTGCCTTTTGTATAACCAACTACAGAATATAAGTACAGTTCGTGTCTATTTTTGAAAAACTTGATCCAATCTGTAGGAACAACATAATAACTATTAATACGATTCGATATGTAGGCAATAGGTGTATTTTCTCCAAATATGTCACGTGCGGCTTTAATGGCTTTTTGAGCCATTTTCCATCGAAAAACTACACCATCATTCATTTCTGATATCACCAGTCCATCGAAGTAATAAAAAATACCAAAGTCAAACTCATGTATTTGCTTTACATTCTTAAAAAAGTCAATATGTTTTACACTTTTCATTGAATTTAGTTAAGGGCTAAGTTTTGATTCTGATTGGTATCCAAACTTCTTCTTCAGAATCTGGGCAATCGTTTTTATATTTTTTACCCAATATTTCAAAATGTGGTCGCTCGTCTAATTCAAAAGTAGATTTAGGCAACCAATCACCAAAAATGAATTGAATGGTGTTTGAAAATGAACTTGCAGGGCCTTTATGTAAAAAGACAGCATAAAGGCCTGATTTCAAAATTAAAGACGAAAAACCATTTGGTATATTATTAAAATTAGTAACCTCAATTGCTGCATGTTTAGTGAATTCAGTCTGTGGTTTAAAGCTCTTATGGTAATCAAGGCTGTCGTAAACCTGTATGGAATATAAATCTGTTCCTACGGCATTTTTGATTGTCTTTTTTTCCATCATAAAACTTTGCCAAAGGGATTGAGTTTTATTTGTGATCAAAGACATTCGAACAGATTTACAGATCAATTTCTTTTCTGATAATTCTTGGATTCTTGCTTTCAATTTTGGGTGCTTACCGTTTGGTCTAAGAATAATGTGACTCCTAATTTCAAACCTATGTTGTGACTATTTGTTTCAATATCATCCTCAACAAATGCGCCTGATTGATAACTATATGCTGCTGCCAAATCAATATGAACGATGTCTTTAATAGGAAAAGCTAGTCCTGCGGCACCACCCATCAACAGGTAACGTACGTCAAAATCTTGTTCTCCGAAAAACGCACTGTCAGCTTCTATAGCCAAATTACCATAACTTGCTTGAGCCTCTAAATATGGCCGTAACAATCCCCCTTTGAAATAGTATCGCGCAAATGGTCCAGCGCCTATGAATGTATTCTTATTACGATCAGACTTTGAATGCGTGAGAATAAGGTCGAGACCAATCGTTAGATTATTCTTAATCACATAACCCACTCTAGGAGCCAAATTGTATTGAAAGGTTTCTGTTTCAAGATCGGTGTCATAGGAGTACCCGAAACCGAGAACAGAATTATTTCCTGATGGGTTCAATGTAGTCGCCAGACCTAAAGTCCAATCTCCTTTATCTATTTGGGCGGAAGTTTTAGCCAACGGCGCTAATACAGAACAGATAAAAATACATACGGCTAGTTTCATAGCTTATTCTATCTCGAATTCAACTTGTTGTTTTTTTCCATTTCCTTCAAGCAGAACCATATAATTTCCTTTAGGCAAATATGTTTTTCCATTTTTGGCAGCTTTGAGTTCGGTCTTATGTTTTTTGAGATAGGCTGATTTTCCTGCTTTTGAAAATGCCACGTCATAGGATAAAATATTTAAACCCTTGATAACGTTCAATTCTGTTTTGCTTACTACGATGTTATCTACCGTTTTTATTTGTGCTGAAACACTGCCAACTTTTCCACTGTAAAAAGTCACATCTAATCCTGGTGTTTGTGGCTTGCCCCAAGTGCTCCAAGAATTACCCCAACGAGAAGAATGTTTAATATTTGTCAACTCAAAAATGTGTAAATCTTTATTTAGAAGATCTGGTGTCATTTGTTGTAGTGCTGAAATATCAGCTTTGTAAATACTTCGGCCATGTGTACCAACAAGTAAATGTTTGGCTTCCGGTTGAATAACAAGATCATGAACGGCTACGTTGGGCATTCCGTTTTGAAAGGCTTCCCAAGAACTTCCGCGGTTGAATGAAACGTACAAGCCATTATCGGTACCTACAAAAAGTAAATTTTCGTTTTTAGGGTCTTCTACAATAACGTTAACTGGTGATGTTGGAATGTTTGCTGATATCAATTTCCAAGTTTGCCCATAATCATCGCTGGCGTATATATACGTAGTAAAATCATCCCAACGATATCCGTTTAAAGTGGCATATACCCTTTCTTTTTTGTGTTTGGAAGCAACAACGCGACTCACCCATAAATCTTTCGGAAAAGAGGAAGAAATATTGGTCCAACTGCCACCTCCATTTTGAGAAACTTGAACATAGCCATCATCACTACCCGTATAAAGTAATCCGAATTTAAAGGGAGATTCTGAAATCGTAGTGAGGGTTCCGTAGGCAACATTTCCTTTTTTGCCGCCTTGGGTAAGATCACCAGAAATGACTTCCCACTCATCACCTTGGTTGAGAGAACGATGTAATTTATTTCCTCCCAAATATAAAATGTCTTGATTATGAGGAGATAATAAAATGGGGGTTTGCCAATTAAAACGATAAGGGGCTTCACCTAATTTATGTCTGGGTTGAATATACTTTTGAGATGTATCTGCCCTGTTAATTCTAAAGTAATTTCCGAATTGATACCCCGTATAAACAATGTTGTGATTTCTACTATCAATCTGTACTTGCATACCATCACCACCCATAATCGATTTCCAAGGGTTCTGACCTGTTTGATGCCACCTTGAATTGATAGGTGCATTATGAGCACCTACCCAAACACCATTGTCTTGCAACCCACCATACACATTGTACGGTTTTTGGTTGTCTACATTTATGGCGTAAAATTGACCAACAGGAGCGGAGTTTAATTTTGTCCAGTTTTTACCATCATCGTAAGACATGTTTAGGCCACCGTCATTTCCGTTCAATAAATGACCAGCTCGCTCTGGATTCACCCATAAAGCCTGATGATCAGAGTGTACATTATCACCACTAATTGAAGTGTATGTTTTTCCACCATCATTAGATTTTATGATGGGAACACCCTCCAAGTATATTTTGTTAACGTCACTAGCGTCTACCCGAATTTCTCCAAAATAATAACCGTAGCTATAATAGAGATCATCAATATAGCTTTCGTTCATTTTAGTCCAAGTGATACCAGCATCGTCACTACGATATACTTCAGCTCCAATAACTGGTGTGTCGAATAAAGCAGTATTTGCGTTTTCAAGATATTTTGCTAAATCAACGGGCTTTACAGCTCCGCTGCGTACCATTTGCTTTACGTTTTCTGCCCGATATTTTTCTTGAAAATTATTTGTTTTTAGAAAGGCATTTAACTTCTTGTCTTCAAGCTTTAGAAAGGTATCTGAAGACATGGTTTTAAAATTTTCCTTAGTTAACCCTACAGCAGTTTTCTTTTTATCTTCGGATTTTTCACGTCTGAATTGGCTATCATGAACGGCATAAAGCGTTTTGTCGTCAAAAACAGTTAATCCTATTCTTCCCACTCCTTCGCCTGTCGGGAAACCACTTTCAGGAGTAGAAACTTTATTCCAGGTTGAGCCTCCATCAGTGCTTTTGAAAATTCCTGATTCACTACCGCTTCCAGAAAAATTCCAAGCTTTTCGATCTTTCTGCCAAGAGGAAGCATACATGAAATTAAAATTTTGCGGAGCATGAGCAAGATCAATGATACCTGTTTCATTGCTGATGAAAAGAGTTTGTTGCCATGTTTCGCCTCCGTTTACTGTTTTGTAGATGCCGCGTTCTTCACTCTTAGAGTACAAATGACCTGTAACACCCACCACCACTTCATTAGGATTGCTGGGGTTAATTACAATACGACCAATATGATGGCTATCTTGAAGACCCATATTGTGCCAAGTCTTACCTTTATCAATAGATTTTAGAATACCAATACCCGCATAAGAAGAGCGAGAAGAATTATTTTCACCGGTACCAACCCATATGGTTCCGGTTTTCCAGTCTACGGCGATATCCCCAACATTTTGGGTGTCAGAAGCGTCTAATAGGGGCGTAAATGAAGTCCCGTTATTATCAGTGTACCATAAACCACCAGACGCATAACCCACATAAAATTCAATGGTATTTTGAGGATTCACGTCCACATCAACAACACGACCGCTCATTACGGTGGGGCCAATATTTTTGAGCGGAATATTTTGAACAAGAGAAGTAGTAGCTAGTTGACTTTTCTTTAAAAGAGCATTTTCTACAGATTGTGGAGAAGTAGGTGCGATTTGCGAAAAGACAAGAGAACTACTGAAGAATGTTAAAACAAATAATATACGGTTCATAAGTGTTATAGTTTAGCTTTTGAAAGGTAGTAAAACTTCATTAAACCGGAGTTTGGCAGAGAACACAATACATTATTAATAATTCAAAAACTATACACTTTAAATAGCGATTTATGAATTAATAATATCTAAAATTGCATATCTACTTAATATTTTGTTAATTTATTGATACATAATCAACTAAATATCAAATACAATGGAAGAGTATTTACCGTTAATCATTCAATTAGTTACTGGTGCCCTAGGAGGCAACGTAGCTGGAAAACTATTAAAAAACTTATCTCTAGGAACCGTGGGTAATTCCATAGCAGGTATCCTTGGTGGAGGTATAGGGGGTCAACTTTTAGGCATGTTAGGTATGGGAGCTGGTGCAGCAGCAGGTGCCGATGGTGGTATGGACATGTCTGGCATACTTGGCAGTGTTGCTGGTGGTGGTGTTGGTGGTGGTGTTTTGATGGCCATTATTGGCGTAATCAAAAATGCAATGTCGAAATAAAAGTATACAACAATAAATAATCAACCCGCCCGGTTTCTTATAAACGGGTGGGTTTTTTAATGCCGTGAACGAAACTCATATATTTGATAAAATTTAAAAAATGAAAACCTTTTTGACTTTGATTGTTATGAGTATGGTGATTACATATAGTGATCAAAAAACCTATCAAATAGGAGAAATAAAAACTCAGAAAGGAGACATTTTGGTATGGCTTTATGAAGAAACACCAAATCACAAAAAGAGTTTTATTCAGTTGGCAAAAGATGGCTACTGGGATTCATTGACGTTTAATAGGGTGATACCTAATTTTGTGGTACAGGGTGGATGTCCCGACACTCCAGAAGGTTTCAATGATCCTGAATATTTATTGGAACCCGAATTTGATAACAAACTTACACATGAATATGGAGCTCTAGGAGCCGGAAGAGATGGCAATCTGGAAAAATTATCAGCACGTTGTCAATTTTATATTGTTCAAAATAAAGAAGGTGAACATCGGCTAGATGGTGATTATACCGTCTTCGGCAAAGTAATCAAAGGCATGGATGTTGTCGATGCAATAGTCAAAGTAGAACGCGATTCAACGAATAAACCACTTGTGCCAATAACCTTAGATGTTAATATAATTGAGCTTACCGAAAAGGAAGTATTGAAATACACTTCAGTTAGACATTGATAATATTCAGACGATGCTATTAAATTAAAAAGTAGGCAGATCCATTTTTTAAGAACACGCAATCCTTAAATTTAGACCATAAATCAAATATCGATGAAATACGAGCAAATTTCCAATTCCCTTTTTAAAAAGAATCGTAAAAAGTTCATGGGTCAGATGAAGCCAAAGAGTATTGCAGTTTTTAATTCCAACGACATCTATCCTATAAGTGCGGATAGTACTATGCCTTTTGAGCAGCATCGCGACATTTTTTATTTGAGTGGGGCAGATCAAGAAGAAACTATTTTGGTTTTGTTTCCTGATGCAATGAATGAGAAACATCGAGAAGTACTTTTTGTTCGTGAAACCAATGATCATATTGCTGTTTGGGAAGGCGCCAAATTGACTAAAGAAAAAGCCACCGAAGTATCTGGAATCAGAACTATTTATTGGTTATCAGATTTTGACAAGGTGTTCTTTGATTTGATGACAGAGGCAGACATCATTTATTTTAATACCAATGAGCATTACCGTCAAGCGGTAGAAACGCAGACCCGAGAAGACCGTTTTATTCAAAAGTGCAAACTGCAGTTTCCGGCCCATCGGTATGCCAAGAGTAATCCTATTTTACAAAATATCCGAGGTGTAAAAGAACCCGAAGAAATTGCACTGATGCAAACTGCTTGTGACATTACTGAAAAGGGTTTTCGTAGGTTACTTGGCTTTATAAGACCAGATGTTTGGGAGTATGAAATCGAAGCCGAGTTGCTACATGAGTTTGTTAGAAACCGTTCGAAGGGGTTTGCTTATACTCCGATTATTGCTTCTGGAAATAATGCCAACGTACTGCACTATATTGAGAACAATCAACAATGTAAAGATGGGGACATGATTCTGATGGATGTCGCCGCAGAGTACGCCAATTATTCGAGTGACCTTACACGAACCGTACCAGTAAATGGAAAATTCACACAACGTCAAAAAGATGTTTATAATGCTGTACTAAGAGTAAAAAATGAAGCGACAAGATTATTAGTACCCGGAACACTTTGGGCCGAATACCATAAAGAATGCGGTAAAATAATGACTTCTGAACTTCTTGGGTTGGGATTATTAGACAAAGCAGATGT
>CALHCJ010000239.1 GCA_937936275.1 uncultured Flavobacteriaceae bacterium | reverse complement strand
CTTCCTAAAATCATAGCACGTTCTAAATTTACTTTATCACCGATAGCCAGACTTCCTAAATTTGTTTTTTGAAGTGTTTCTTCTATTGCAGTCACAGTGTATGTACTTCCATCCAAAGAAACAACCGTTAAGCACACTCCGTTATGAGCTACACTTTGATCTATTTTTAATTCATTAGTAATTGCAGAATTCACTGTGATATGAAGATTCGTTCCGTCAACCTCAAGATTCGTGATCTCCCCTAAAGTTTCAATTATACCTGTAAACATCTTACATTTAAATTAAGTAGTTTTGTGACTTCGATTTGCAATCAAAGGTACAGTATATAATGGATGAAAACAGAAAAATAAAGCTTGGAATCTCCATAGGAGATATTAATGGAATCGGCTGTGAAGTTGCGCTCAAAACTTTTGGAGATTCTCGTATGCTGGACTTCTGTACGCCTATTTTTTTTGCATCGAACAAGACGATTGCTGGTCAAACCAGTGCATTGAATTTAGATTTAAAATACAACGGAATTCAAGAACCGTCTAAAGCACTAGATGGTAAGATTAATGTTGTAAATGTTTGGAAGGAAATTCCTAAAATTGAATTTGGGCAAGCCACTGAAGCTGGAGGTAAGTTTGCAATACAATCTTTGAGAGCAGCAACAGAAGCCCTAAAGAATGATGAAATAGATGTGCTAGTTACTGCGCCTATTAATAAGAATAATATCCAATCGGAGGACTTCAACTTTCCGGGGCACACTGATTTTTTAGCGCAAGAACTTGAAGGAGAAAGTTTAATGTTTATGGTTACCGATGGCCTTAAGGTCGGTTTACTGACCGATCATTTAGCAGTAAAAGACGCACCTGCCGCAATAAATCCTATTTTAATAAGAACGAAAGTACGTACTGTAGAAAAATCACTAATGATGGATTTCGGTATCCGAAGACCAAAAATTGCGCTTTTAGGAATTAACCCACACAGTGGAGATAACGGTACTATCGGAAAAGAAGACGAAGAAATTTTAAAACCAGTCATCAAAGAAATGTCAGATGCGGGTCATTTGGTTTTCGGGCCATATGCTGCTGATAGTTTTTTTGGGTCCGATAGTTACAAGAATTTTGATGCGATACTTGCGGCGTACCATGATCAAGGACTTATACCTTTCAAAACACTTTCTTTCGGTAATGGGGTCAATTATACTGCTGGCTTAAGTAGGGTAAGAACTTCTCCAGATCACGGTACCGCGTACGAGATAGCTGGAAAAGGAAAAGCGGACCATAGTTCGTTCAAAGAAGCTGTTTTCAAAGCACTTCAAATTTTCAAAAATCGCATGGAGTATAGCGAATTGACTGAAAATGTGTTGCAAAAACAACGTGTTCGCAGATAGCAGATTTTTTTAGGGATGAAGGCTTGTTTTTTTCATCCTGTTTACGGTTGTCTATTACTAAAATAATAGTATCTTTGCACCCGCCTTCTTAACAGCAGGCGCACCTTCATTAACAGGTGATTTGTTTTAAACAAGTGTGATACGATGAAAAAAAAGGAGTTTAGTATTCCTTTCTCAGGGTTGAAGCAAGGAAAACACAAGTTTGATTACGTAGTTAATAATGAGTTCTTTGAATCTTTTGAGTATACAGAATTTAATGATGTTGATGTAAATGTACATGTGTCATTAAATAAGTTAAGTACGATGCTTGAGTTTGAACTTGAAGCGAAAGGTACAGTAAACATAGACTGTGATATTACCAGTGAACCATACGACCAAGAAATTATTTCTTATTTGGAGTTGGTAGTGAAGTTCGGTGATGAATACAATGATGATAATGATGAAATTCTTATCATACCGCATGGTGAGCACCAGGTAAATATAGCACAATACGTTTATGAAATGTTGGTCTTGGCGGTACCTCAAAAAAGAATTCACCCTGGTGTAGAAGATGGCACCCTCGATTCAGAAGCGTTGAAAAGGTTAGAAGCACTTCAGCCCAAAGAAAGAAAAGAAAACGAAGATAATACAGATCCCAGATGGGATGCATTAAAGAAGTTAATAACGGATAAATAAGTTTTAAAATGGCACATCCTAAACGCAAAATTTCCAAAACTAGAAGAGATAAAAGAAGAACTCACTATAAAGCTGTTGCGCCAACTTTGGCTACAGATTCAACGACAGGTGAGATGCACTTATACCACAGAGCTCATTGGCACGAAGGTAAATTGTATTATAAAGGTCAAGTTCTGATAGATAAAACTGAGGAAGCAGAAGCTTAATATTCTCGGTTATGCCTGAAAATAGGAACTCCCACTTTTTGAAGTCGGGAGTTTTTTAATGCGCTACACTCTGGCTTTGAAGGATGGCTAAATCGCTAGTTTTGAGCGAAGTATTGGTTTTTAAAGAAATGTGAGGTTTTCATGCAAAAAATCACTAATTTTCACCGATTTTTAACCATTTTCGAGCTTTTTTTGTCAAAAACGATTTAAGTATGAGCAAACTAACGGCAGCGATTACAGCTGTGGGATCTTATGTTCCGAAATTTGTCATGACCAACAAGATGTTGGAAGAAATGGTTGAAACCAATGATGAGTGGATCACCACTCGCACTGGCATTAAAGAACGCAGAATTTTAAAAGAAGAAGAAGGATCTGGAACTTCTTACCTAGCCATTCAAGCAGCCAACGATCTGATCCAAAAAAAGAATATCAATCCAGACGAAATAGACTTGGTTTTGGTTGCTACAGCGACTCCAGATAGCATGGTTGCCTCTACGGCAGCGTTTGTTGCTTCAGAAATAGGAGCTAAAAATGCTTTCGCTTATGATTTACTAGCCGCTTGCTCTAGTTTCTTATTTGGAATGTCTACAGCATCTAGTTACATCGAATCTGGACGATACAATAAGATTTTATTGATTGGGGCAGATAAAATGTCATCCATTATTAATTATAAAGACCGTACAACATGTATCATTTTTGGTGATGGAGCTGGTGCGGTACTTTTTGAACCTAATAATGAAGGTTTAGGTTTCCAAGATGAATACTTAAGAGCAGATGGAGCGGGAAGAAAGTTTTTAGGAATGGAAGCAGGGGGCTCGTTACTTCCAGCCAGCCATGAAACCGTTGATGCTAACCAACATTATATTTTTCAAGA
>CALHCJ010000238.1 GCA_937936275.1 uncultured Flavobacteriaceae bacterium | reverse complement strand
GCTCTTACCGGAGTTGACGAATTATCAGTTTTACTAATGATTATTTTACCGTCATACTTTTCACCAGTGTAGTACGCTGACTTCGTAGCGAAAAGTGATGTTGCAAAATTCTTTAAAGAAACTTGATCAGTAAGATTGCCAGCTAACATAGATTTTAAAGCATCTTCCTCTGTTGCCTTAATATCTGCTTGCAATGCTGTTAATTTAGTTAAAGAAGCAACTAAAGGATATCCTTCGTAATGGTAGTTGATCCAATCTTGCTTGGTACCATCTCGCTTCTCCACTTTACCATTCTCATCTCCTGTTTGGAAACGAGACTCGGCTGCATCCTTTACACCTGGGTAAATTTTAACAACACCATCACGGTAAGCAGTGATTCGTTTTACGAACTCTTCTCCTTCTGGAGTTAAGTTATCTCCTTGGAAAAATTTTCCATCAAGAAAATCAGATTTATCCATAACGGTATAATCTTTAGGGTCTTCAACACCTTCCATCATACCATCTTTAAGAGTCTGTAGGTAATCATAGTACTCTTGAGACATCTGCTTAATTTTCTTAGCGTCAGCATATAAGGTTCCAAATTTGGCCTCATTCTCTGATGCTTTTGTACTAAGACCATCTAAGAAAGCTAGGTTACCTTCTGTTGTCTTAACATTAGAAGTCTCCATCTTTTCGTTCATTAATCCGAACGCAGCTAGAACTTCTTTACTCATATTTAACGCGAGCATACAAATGAAAACCAGATACATTAGGTTTACCATTTTCTGCCTTGGGGATTGTTTTCCTCCTGCCATGTTTTCTAATTAGTTTTAAGTATTATTTGATTTGGGGTCGTTGTAACTAAGACTAATTAGTTTCTGGTCATTGCGGTTAACATACCACCGTATACTCCATTCAATGAAGATAGGTTTGTAGCTAAAGATTCCATTTGCTCTTTCAAAGCAGCAGCGTTTTGCAATTGCTCTTCGTTAGCAGTGGCTTGTTTGCTAGCACTATCTAATTGAACTTTGTATAAGCTATTTAAAGATTCCATTTGAGCAGCAGCTTGTACCATTTCATCAGAATACTTACGTGTAGATTCCATTGCATCTACTGTAGGAGCGATACCTTTAGCGGCACCTTCAAAGTTTCTAATACTAGAACCTAAGCTCTCCATAAGTTGAGCATCAACTCCGGCTTCAGCTAAAAGATTATCTAATTTAGCAGATAAAGAAGCTTCGGTTTCTTTGATTTCAGAAAGCTCGTTGCTCTTTCCTGAAGAAGCACCACCTGCTAATTCTGGGTATACTAAAGACCAATCGTATTCGTCATCGACAGGTTCAAATGCACTAATTGCAAAAATAAGTGCTTCAGTAATAAGACCTACTGCAAGTAATAGACCACCGGTAAGCGGGCCGAATTCCCAGTGTAGGATTTTAAATAATGCACCAATAATTACTACCGATGCTCCAAGGCCATAGGCCATGTTAAATAGTTTCTTTGTTGATTTTGACTGTGCCATAATAAAAGTTTAATTTAAGATTTAATGTTAATAAAAAGATTTGGTTAACGTTGCATCTAGATTGCTCTAGAAAATTATTTGGATTTGTGTATTTGATATTTATGCTTTGTAATGCTAATTCAATTTTACTTTTCAAGACCGCCATAGTCTCTTAAAATGTTGATACTAAATTAGCCGTTACTATTTATTTTTAAAATACCCAGTAGCTTGTATTTTTCACTACAGGTTTTCCTTTAGTTTTTTATTGTGTTGAATCTTCTTCACCCATGTAATCTTGTACAGTTCTAAAACCTACATAACTACGTGCTGAATCTGCATATTCATAATCTCTGGTACTAACCTGCAAAAAGTAGGCAACATCTTTCCATGAACCACCTCTAATCACTTTTCTAGCGTTTGCACCGTCACCACCGTTCGGATTCATCGTAGAAACATATTCGTACGAACTTGGGTCATAACTTGAGTTCGTCCATTCAGATACATTACCTGCCATATTATAGAGATTGAAATCATTTGGCTCATAAGACTTAGCTTCTACCGTATATAAAGCCGCATCAGCTGCGTAATCTCCACGTTGTGGCTTGAAGTTTGCCATGAAGCAACCCGTGTCGCTTATCACATATGGCCCACCCCATGGGTAAGTTCCACCTTCAATTCCACCTCTTGCAGCGTATTCCCATTCTGCTTCGGTAGGTAATCTAAATTTATTTACGAATTGTCTACCTCTACTTTTCTGATCGTCATTTTTGAATTTCGTTCTCCAATTACAGAATGCTTGTGCTTGTTTCCAAGAAATTCCGACTACCGGATAATCGCTGTACGCATCATGCCAGAAATAATCATTATGCATCGGTTCATTATACGAATATTCGAAATCGCGAATCCAAACTGTTGTATCAGGATAAATCATCAATTCTTCTTGACGGATGAAATCTTTTCTTCTACCTGTTTTCGAACGAGCAGCAGCTTCAATATCCATCCAGCTATAACTATATTTTAATTTTGTAACATCAATGGTGCGTTGACCGTTGTAAGATTCCTCTTCAGGAATATATAACGAATCCATAACCTCAGTATAATACTCATCTGGATATTCAGAAGTATCCCATACAAGATCCTCATCGGTGTTTAACGCTCTTCCTTCAAAACCAGTTTCACCCATACCCGCATAATTATCTAGCATGTATCTGTCGTAAACAGAAGCTTTGGTGGTATCTGCGTCTCTAAATGCGTATTCACCAATACCACCATCTTCAGGTCCAAGACCTAATTCATCGGCAAGAATGGCTAATCGAGTTCTTGTAATAGAATCTTTTACCCATTCTACAAACTGGCGATATTCGCTATTTGTAATTTCCGTATCATCCATATAGAAGGAACGTACGGTTACTGTTTTAGTTGGTGCGTTTAGAACTTTGGCTTGATCTTCTTCAGCCTTACCCATAATAAATGAACCTCGAGGGATGAGTTCCATTCCGTAAGGTTTTTCAGGGTACCACTTTTTTCCTTGGGCCCCAATTAGCTCTCCTTTTGATTTAGACCCACAACTTGTGAGTAAAAAAACAAACGCTATAGATGATAACAATAGCTTCTTCATACTTTAGGTTAAATTTCGATTATGGTTATAAACTGTAAATCACATATTTATTCTACACTCTAAAACTACGATTTGACCAAATTATTGTATCAAACCTATTATACTGTAAAAAAAATTTTGATTAATTAAAGCCTTTCTTGTAAGCTTTAAACCACCGTTCAGGAATGTTCTGGTCACATGCGTCCAAATAGTCCTTTTCAGTGCATGGTAATAACGATGATGATTCTAGTTTAGTATCTGAGGCAAAAAGTGAAGGTACTTCTACCCAAAATCTTTGGGTTAAATGACTTTTGTAGAAAACTAACTGTTCTGTTTCGGTAGGTACGGTATACTTCGTGAAAGCATCAGCATTCAAGTAAGGAGACTCTGTTATTCGAAAGTTGAAACCCTCAATGAAATACCAAATGATCTGAGCCATTAGCTGGCTTGACTGATTTGAATTATCCATTTCATAAACACCAAAAACGCTTACCTTATCGCTCAAACCTGCATAACGAGCGATGGCACAAATTTCTCTTCCTGTAAATCCATTTGGAGAAAAACCGTTTGAATAGCCCATTTCGCCAGCTCGAATAGCTCTTGCGTCGAGACTTACCATGTGTGCATTTCTAAGTGCCGGTTCAGCTAAAGTGATATCAGAAATTAAATCACCCAATCGATACGCATCAAAAAACAAACGTTCCATCAAATCAATTTCTTCTTGAGCATTGAAATAACTCTGATAACCTATATTAGAGAAATTAAAAAGATTATTTGGCTTATCTGTAATGATCTTACTCATATAAGAATTGGAAGATATAAGCTCATCTTCCATTCCAAAATCAAAACGACTATCAACGGCAACGAGATTGATCATATCTGTTATTCCATCAAAAGCCCTGTAAGCTGGGTAGGTGATATCTTGTGTTGCGCCGATGATGATCGGGGCAATATTCTCCTCTAACAAACCTGCAACAATCTCTTTAACAACAAAGTAAGTATCTTCTACAGAATCGCCTTCTTCGATATCGCCCATGTCGACAAGATTCGAATTCCAATTGCCCATTAATAATTTGTACAATTCTATTCGGATAGAAGAAGTATCTAGTTTTTCAATCTTCTTCTCAAATGCATTACGAGATTCACGAACCCCCACAATAGCAATTGAAGCGATCGCCAATACAGGCAGACCATCACGTAGGGTGTGTTTGTATATGTTTTTTCCTAGTGCTTGTGAAGGAAGAAGCTCTGTATGGGCTAAAACTTTATCTTCAATTGGAACGAGAAAATCAAATGCCATAGTTGTTCAAAGTGATTGGGGAGTCAAATTATTTTTTAGCTTTTGGTTTAGCCTTTGATTTGGCTTTCGGCTTGGCCTTGGCCTTTTTTTTCGGCGTTTTCTTTTCAATTAAAGCCTTTGCTTCTTCTAAAGTTACCTTGGTAGCGTCAACACTCTTAGCTATTTCTACTTTAATTTTACCCTTAATAATATTATGTCTTCCCCACCGCGCTTTTTCAATTCGAATACCCTCTTCAGGCCATTCTTGAATCAACTTATCAATTTCTTTCTGTTTCTTCATCTCGATAAGCTCCTCGATATCAGCTTTTGTAAGATTATCAAAATCATACTTTTTGTTGACATTGATAAAAAGTCCGTTCCATTTAATAAAGGGCCCGAAGCGACCAGTACCCTTTTGCACATCTTTACCCTCGTAATTATGAATAGGTGCATCTGCTTTTTCTTTGGCGACAATCAATTCTATTGCTCGATCCATTTCTATTTCAAAAGCACTTTCGCCTTTATCCATAGATATAAATTTATCACCTAATTTTACGTAAGGACCGAATCGACCGACATTAGCCAAAACTTCTTCACCTTTGTAAACCCCTAGTTTTCTTGGAAGTTTAAACAACTCCATCGCTTCGTCAAAAGTAATGGTGTTTAAAGATTGGTCGGGTAACAAGCTTGCAAAAGTGGGTTTGTCTTCATCATCAACTGTTCCGATTTGAACCATGGGACCAAACCTTCCTAAACGTACCGAAACTCGTTTTCCTGTTTTCGGATCTTCACCTAAAATTCGTTCGCCACTTGCTCGGTCAGCATTCTCTTCAACATCTTTAACGATAGGGTGAAAGTCTTTATAAAAAGCCTTCATCACCTTTTGCCAATCTTCTTGACCTTCTGCAATTTCATCAAAATCTTCTTCTACTTTCGCGGTAAAATTATAATCAAGAACGGCTGAAAAATTACTTACTAAGAAATCATTCACAATCATTCCAATATCCGTTGGAACGAGCTTACCTTTATCCGAACCGACTATTTCAGAAAGGTTCTTTTCTTTCAATGCACCTCCCTCTAGAACTAATTGAACGTACTTACGCTCTGTGCCTTCTATAGTTCCTTTTTCAACATACTTTCTATTAACAATAGTTGAGATTGTTGGAGCATATGTAGAAGGTCTACCAATACCTAACTCTTCTAATTTCTTCACCAATGAAGCTTCCGTAAAACGATAAGGTGGTCTTGAAAAACGTTCTGTAGCTGTGATAAAATTGTTATTTAGAGCTTCACCAACCTTCATTGCTGGCAACATGCCTTCTTGCTCTTCGGTAGCATCTTCATCGTCTAAGCCTTCCATATAAACCTTAAGAAAACCATCAAATTTGATCACCTCACCATTAGCGGTAAAAACTTCCGAATGTTTATTCGTAGCAACCTTTAAATTGGTTCTTTCCAATTGCGCATCACTCATTTGAGAAGCAATTGTACGTTTCCAAATTAATTCGTATAGTTTCGATTGATCGCGCTCTAAAGAAGGTGATTGTTTGAGCATATCTGTCGGGCGAATTGCTTCATGCGCTTCTTGCGCACCCTTGGACTTTCCTTTAAAATTGCGCACGTTGCTATAGTTTTCGCCATACGTGCTAATGATTGCATCTTTAGCAGCATTGATAGCCTCACTAGAAATGTTAACACTATCGGTTCTCATGTAAGTGATCAAACCAGCCTCATACAATCGTTGCGCTACTTGCATTGTTCTACCTACAGAAAAATAAAGCTTTCGGGAAGCTTCTTGCTGCAACGTAGACGTTGTAAATGGAGCTGATGGAGATTTTTTAGCTGGTTTTTTATCCAACTTTCCGACAGAAAAATTAGCTCCTATGTTCTGTTTCAAAAAAGATTCAGCTGCTGCTTTCGATGGAAAAGTTTTATTTAGTTTAGCAGTAAAAACATTTCCTTCAGAAGTTTTAAACTGAGCGGATATTCTGAAAGATGCTTCTGGCACAAAGGCATCAACATCTCGTTCTCTTTCAACAATTAAACGAACCGCTACAGACTGTACACGGCCTGCTGATAATCCTGGTTTTATTTTTTTCCATAAAACAGGTGATAATTGATACCCTACGAGTCGGTCTAAAACACGCCTTGCTTGTTGAGCATTGACCAAGTTATAATTTATTTCTCTTGGATTTTCTATTGCCTTCTGAATCGCAGATTTGGTAATTGAGTTAAAAACGATACGTCTTGTTTTAGCTTTATCTAAACCTAAGGTCTCAGATAAGTGCCAAGAAATAGCTTCTCCCTCTCGATCTTCGTCACTTGCCAACCAGATAACTTCAGCTTTCTTAGCAAGATCTCGTAATTTTTTTACTAAGGCTTTCTTGTCATCATCTACAATATATTTCGGTTGGAAATCATTTTCAACATCCACGCCCAATTCTTTTGACGGAAGATCGGCTATGTGACCGAAACTTGACTCCACCTTAAAATCTTTTCCTAAAAACTTTTCTATTGTTTTTGCCTTTGCGGGCGACTCTACTATTACTAAATTCTTAGCCATTCATTCATTTTTGCAGCAACAAAAGTAGTTGAATTTTTTAATTTGATACTATACCTTAATATATATACCTATTAACCATGATCTAATTCAACTAAAACAATAAATCGAAATACTTCAAATTACAAGTGACAGACTACCATTAATTTTGTTTAAATTTAGATTACTTTTTTTCTCAAAAATTGATAGCTTCTTCTTTTGTTTCTATCAACGCCATAATTTAAGCCAACCAATATGAAAAGCATTTACTTCTCTTTTTTACTGTGCATACTAGTTTTACCATTTCAATCGAATCATGCGCAACGCGGAAATAAAAAATCGGTTACCACCTCTTTTCAAGAATCATTATATAATGGAATGGAATGGCGTTCTCTCGGCCCTTTTAGAGGTGGTCGCGCAGGAACTGCAACAGGAGTGACAACTAACCCAAACCTTTATTACATGGGAACTGCTGGTGGTGGTGTTTGGAAAACTACGGATGCAGGAAGCACTTGGGAGTGTATTTCTGATGGATATTTCGGAGGCTCAATAGGCGCAGTAGCGGTTTCAGAATCTGATCCAAATATTATATATGTGGGTGAAGGTGAACAAACACTTCGCGGAAATGTATCCTCAGGAAACGGAGTTTGGAAAAGTTTGGATGCTGGAGAAACCTGGAAATTTATTGGCTTAGAAGGTTCTGAACATATTTCGAGAATTCGAATTCATCCTACCAATCCTGATATTCTGTATGTAGCTGCTATCGGAAATCTATGGAAGCCGAACGAAACTAGAGGTGTTTTTCGTTCTACGGATGGAGGTACAACTTGGGAAAACGTCTTATACGAGAGTGATAAAGCAGGAGCAGGTGATTTGGTTATGGACCCCAATAATCCGAGAGTTTTGTATGCCGCAACTTGGCAGATGAAACGAAATGGCTTTCGTATGGATAGTGGCGGACCTGATAGCAAACTCTTTAAAAGTTCTGATGGTGGAGACACTTGGAAAGATATTTCCAATTTACCCGGACTCCCAACAGGTCTCTGGGGAATCGTTGGAATTGCAGTTTCGCCAGTTGATTCCAATCGGGTTTGGACCATCATTGAAGCTGACGAAGGTGGTGTTTATCGATCAGATGACGCTGGAAAAACTTGGAGCAAAGTAAACCAGAATAGAGCATTACGTCAAAGAGCTTGGTACTATAGTCGCTTAACAGCGGACACTCAAAATGTAGACAAATTGTACGTGATGAATGTGAGTTATGGAGTGTCGACCGATGGTGGTAAAACGTTCACCTTAAAGAATGCACCGCATGGTGATCATCATGATTTATGGATCGACCCCAATAATAACAATAGAATGGTCATCGCCGATGATGGAGGTGCACAAATTTCAAATGATGGAGGAAACAATTGGACTACATATTATAATCAGCCTACCGCTCAGTTCTATCGTGTTGCGACCGACAATGCGTTCCCATATCGTATTTATGGCGCTCAGCAAGATAATAGTGCCATTCGTATTTCTCATCGAACTGCTGGAAATGCTATAACAGAACGAGATTGGGAAAGTACCTCAGGAGGCGAAAGTGCTCACCTAGCTCCTGATCCTGAGAACCATGACATTGTTTACGGCGGCACATACAAAGGATATATGATGCGAAAAGACCACAGCATTGAGCAAACGCGCTCTGTAAATGTGTGGCCAGACAACCCAGCTGGTTCTGGTGCTGAAGTAATGAAGTATCGTTTCAACTGGAACTTTCCTGTTAAATTTAGCATTCATGACTCAAACAAATTATATGCAGGTTCGAATTATCTTCATGTAACCACGAATGAAGGTCAAACTTGGAAAACGATTTCTCCTGATCTAACTAGGGCAATACCAAAAACAATTAAATCCTCTGGTGGGCCTATTACTCAAGACAATACCGGTGCAGAATTCTATTCCAATATTTTCGTAATTAATGAATCTCCTCTCGAAGAAGGTGTCATATGGATAGGCACTGACGATGGTCACATTCAAATTACCAAAGACAACGGTCAAAATTGGGAAAATATTACTCCTTCTGAAGGCATGTCTCCCCAATTAAATATGATAAATAGCATTGACCCAAGTCCATTCAAAAAAGGCACAGCTTATGTTGCTGCAACCTCGTATAAGTTTGGCGACTATACACCGTATTTGTATAAGACAAACGACTATGGTAAAACTTGGAAAACCATCACAAACGGAATCAAGTCAAATCACTACACTAGAGTAATTCGTTCTGATAAAACCAGAGAAGGACTTTTGTATGCTGGCACAGAATGGGGTATGTATGTCTCTTTTGATGATGGTGCAAGTTGGAAACCTTTTCAATTGAACTTACCTATTACGGCTATTCGTGATTTAGAAGTTCGCGACAACGATTTAATTGCTGCTACACACGGACGCAGTTTTTGGATGATTGATGACCTTACTCCCCTACATCAATTGTCAGCGCAAGTTGCTAAAAGCTCATCTTTTTTATACAAACCTGACCAAGCTTATCGCATGCAACAATCGGGGCGTGGAAAGGCAAACTCGAAAATTGAAGGAAACAACCATCCGAACGGAGCCATTATAAATTATTATATTTCCAACAGTAAAGAAACAGATACGGTACACCTCGATGTTTTACAGTTAGATGATACACTTATTCAACGTTTTTCTACTGCAGCGAAAGAAGTTAAAAACGATCCAGCTTCACCAAAAAAACTGGTAGTAAAATCTGGTGGTAATCGCTTGATCTGGGATATGAGATATCCCGGTTTCAAAACATTTGATGGTATGGTGCTATATTCTTCCCCCAATATTGGTCCTAAAGCGGTACCTGGAAAATATAAAGTCCGATTAACTTATAACGGCAATTCTCAAGAACAAGAATTCACTATTGTAAAAGACCCTCGTCTTCCAAATAATTCAGATGATTTTAAAAATCAATTTAATTTTCTAATCGAGGTACGAGATCAGGTAAGTAGAGCAAATCAGGCAATCGTTGATATTCGTTCTGTAAAAAAAGATCTGGACTATCTGACTGATAAAACGAAAAACAATAAAGAATTACAAAGTTTGATAAAAGACTTTAAAACAAAAATAGAAGTTGTTGAAAATAACATTCACATGACTAAAAACCAAAGTAGACAAGACCCTTTAAACTATGGTATTCGAATCAACAATCGCCTTGCCTTTTTACTGGCAGATTCGCAAAGAGGAGATTTTCCACCTACCGATCAGTCTAAAGAATTTTTCAATGACATCAAAAAAGAATTGGATATTGAAATAAATGCTCTGAACGATTTAATGAAAAAGAGTATCGAAACTATAAACGAAAAAGTTACTTCAGATAAGATACCAATGATATCACTAAAGTAACCTTTAAATCACATTAGAAATAGGAGCTCATAGACTGAATGCGCTCAACATACGTATCTCATTCTCAAGATATTCATATTGATAAAGTACTTTATCACCAATCATTAAAAGCGAATTGGACAACGGAATGACATCATAAGTGTTGATTTCTTCGAAATGATTTAGTTGAACAAGATTATCAATGTTGGTCTTATCATATACCTTTAAACCATCTGGCCCATCACATATAAATAGTTTTTCTTCTTTAATTCCTAAACCATAAGGCTCAGTCATCGGATAAGTTTTCTTAAGTGTCGGAGTATTGAGATCTGAGACATCCACGATATAAAGACCACTTTCTGTGCCGTCTCCACAAAAATTACTTGAACGTAAGGTAACGAACGCATAATCGCCACTTACAACAACCGGATCACAAGCTCTGCCGTGTGTGAATTCAGATACATAGGTAGGTTTATCTGGCGAAGAAATATCATAAATGTACATGCCTTGCGTACCGCCTAAAAACAAAATATCACCTTGGTTAAAAATTGTTTCTATGTTTCCATTTGCGTACACTTCTTCTAAAACCTGGGGTTCATCTAAATCTGAAATGTCAAAAACATTAATACTCCATGGTTCAACGGCATACAGATAATCTTCCACAATTTTGAAACGTGCAAAAGAGCCACCTTGACCAGTAGTAGATGTAGTAGGAACCGCTGACTCTGCCGCAGCATCATTTGAACTGAATAACCATGGGCCACCAGGACTATATCCAAATCTACTTTCAAACTCCGCACTACTCAAACGAACTTCTTCGACCTCCCAACCGGTAATAGCATCTTTGGCGTAATCAAAGTCAGAATAATCGTACACATCCACTTGACCTTCTGGCCACTCTACATCAAAACCAACGGTACACCAAAAATCTTGATAGATAGCGTTCTCCATACGATTTGCAAGACCTATATTATTAATATCAGAAATATCCATTACAACTAAATCACCGTAACTATCGGCAAATAAGCGATCATCTTTTATCGAAATATCATTATTGCCCTCTAGCTTTATAAAACCAATGTTCGTTGGTGCCTCAGGATTTGTATTATCTAAGATGTGAAACCCACGATATACATCGTTTACGAAAATATAGTTCTTATAAGCATAAATTTTACCAGATTCCTGTATGGGCTCTGGTTCGGTCACCGCAATAGCTTCTGCCTTAAATTCCACAAGATTCGTTTTTAAAGGAGTTGCAACGATGTAGGTTTGCACCGTATCAAGTGATGAAACTTGCTCATCAAAATCACATGAATACAGAGCTACTAAAAGCACTAGGAGTCCGCTTAATTTTTTCATTTGTTTAATCTTTTGGTTATAGACTACTCATAGCAATATAAGTTAGTCTGTTTTATTTATATGTCTTTATGATCTTGTTTTCCTTTAAATACAACACTTCAAAGCGAAATTATCTAGCCTTAAAAAAAATTAACTCAGAAGGATTATTACAATTTATAGATAGAGTTACTTAAACAAAGTTGCGCCGATTTTTGTTAATTTTTATACTGTCAATTTGTCACTTTTTTGGATTTAGCCCTATCTTTGCCATCCACTTATAAGTAGCTACAATTTTTAGATGGAAAAAATAATTGATGAAACGATTCAAGGTACCTCTGTTTCTCTTGAAGACAAAACCAAGAATTCGCGAAAGCTCTATTTAGAGAGCTATGGTTGCGCTATGAATTTTTCTGATAGCGAAATTGTCGCTTCCATCTTGGCTAATGAGGGTTTTAATACTACTACCAATTTAGAAGATGCTGATTTGGTTTTGGTAAATACCTGCTCTATTCGCGAAAAAGCAGAACTAACCGTGCGCAAGCGCCTGGAGAAGTTCAATGCGATTAAGAAGCATAGACCCCATTTGAAAGTTGGTGTTCTAGGATGTATGGCTGAACGTTTGAAAAGTCAGCTATTAGAAGAAGAAAAAATAGTGGATATGGTTGTTGGACCAGACGCTTATAAAGATCTTCCAAATCTTATTAAAGAAGTTGATGCAGGTCGGGATGCTGTCAATGTGATTCTTTCTAAAGAGGAAACATATGGTGATATCGCTCCTGTTCGATTGCAAACCAATGGAGTAAGCGCCTTAGTTTCGATAACTAGAGGATGTGACAATATGTGCACGTTTTGTGTTGTACCATTCACAAGAGGTCGCGAAAGAAGTAGAGATCCACATTCTATTTTAGAAGAAATTAATGACCTATGGATAAAAGGGTTTAAAGAAATAACATTACTTGGTCAGAATGTCGACAGCTATTTATGGTATGGTGGCGGATTAAAAAAAGATTTTATTAAAGCTTCGGATATACAAAAGGCAACCGCTGTAAATTTCTCAAACCTACTGGGTATGGTTGCCGAAGCACAACCTCAAATGCGTATTCGATTTTCGACTTCAAATCCTCAAGATATGACCTTAGATGTCATTAGAACTATGGCAAAGTATGATAACATTTGTAATCATATTCATTTGCCAGTACAAAGTGGCAGCAATCGCATTTTAAAGGAAATGAATCGTCTTCATACCATTGAAGAATATTTTAAATTAATAGACAATATTCGAGAGATTTTACCTGATTGTGCGATTTCACAAGATATGATTTCGGGTTTTCCGACGGAAACAGAAGAAGACCACAAAGCAACTTTAGCTGCGCTAGAATATGTCAAATATGACTTTGGTTACATGTATCTCTATTCTGAAAGACCAGGAACGATGGCGGCTAGAAAATTACAAGATGATGTTCCGATGAAAGTGAAGCAAAGACGTTTAGCAGAAATCATTGCATTGCAGCGCGAGCATTGTAAATTTAGAACTGAAGAACATTTAGGAAATATTGAAATTGTGCTGATCGAAGGCACCTCAAAGAAATCAGAAGCACATTGGATGGGCAGAAACTCACAGAATACCGTGGTCGTTTTCCCAAAAGAAGATTACCAAGTTGGAGATTTTGTAGCTGTAAAAATTGAAGAATGTACCTCAGCTACTCTTATTGGAAAACCTGTAGGCTATAGTAAAACATGATTCCTTTAATTAATCAGGATTAAAATTAGATGGAAAGTATTCAATCGATAAAGCAACGTTTTGAAATCATAGGTAACGACCCTAAACTTAATCGTGCTATTGAAAAAGCAATTCAAGTAGCACCAACTGATATTTCGGTATTGGTGACTGGTGAAAGTGGGGTTGGTAAAGAATCACTTCCAAAAATAATCCATTCTCTATCGCACCGTAAACATGCCAAATATATAGCTGTTAACTGTGGGGCCATTCCTGAAGGAACGATTGACAGTGAACTTTTCGGACATGAAAAAGGGGCTTTTACAGGAGCTACCTCAACGCGAAGTGGTTACTTTGAAGTTGCCGATGGAGGTACTATTTTTTTAGATGAAGTTGGTGAGCTTCCTTTAACCACTCAAGTTCGATTACTTAGAGTCTTAGAAAACGGGGAGTTTTTAAAAGTAGGTTCTTCCCAAGTGCAGAAAACCGACGTTCGCATTGTAGCTGCCACGAACATTAAAATGTTTGAGGCCATCAAAAAAGAAAAATTTCGTGAAGATCTATATTATCGTTTGAGCACTGTTGAAATCAATATACCTCCCCTACGAGAACGCCAAGAAGACATCCATTTACTGTTTCGAAAATTTGCATCAGATTTTGGACAGAAATATAAAATGCCTACCCTACGTTTGGACCAAGATGCTATTGAACTTTTATTGAAATACCGTTGGCCAGGCAATATTCGTCAGCTTAGAAATATTGCAGAACAGATATCTGTATTAGAAGAAAAACGCAGTATTTCAGGCTTTACTTTGAATGGATATCTGCCTAGTACTAGTAGTACGAATCTCCCCGCAGTCGTTGGAGGTGATAAAAAAGAAGGTGATTTCAGTACTGAACGAGAGATTCTATATAAAGTACTATTTGACATGAAAGGAGATCTAAATGATCTCAAAAAGTTGACTTTAGAATTGCTCAAGAATAATGATACCGAAAAAGTTCAAGAAGAAAATGAAAATTTAATTCGCAAAATTTATGGTTCAGACGGAGAAGAAATTCCTGAAGAAGAATCAAGATCATTAGCTGTATTGCAACTACCAGAAGTTCACGAAGAACCAGTTGTACATCATCCTGTTCAAGAAGATAAATATCATTTTGCGGAAGAAATTCAAGAAGAGGAAACCCTATCTTTACAAGAGAAGGAAATCGAACTAATCAAAAAATCTTTAGAAAGAAACAAAGGCAAACGGAAAGCTGCTGCATCAGAACTTGGTATTTCTGAACGAACGCTCTATCGAAAGATAAAGCAATATGATTTGTAAAAGATAAGCGCTAGCGAAAACTCTTTTTTTTAAATGTGTTAAGCTTAAGTCAATTTCTTTGTTGCTTTCTTTAAATTCTATTTTCTTTGAAACTGAATTCTATATATGTTGATCACGTTTAAAAATAAAGTATTAATTCTATTATTATGCATTTGCTTCAGTTCGTGTGGCATTTATAATTTTACTGGAGGAAACCCTGGTTTAGCGAAAAATTTTCAGGTTAATTATTTTCAAAATTTTGCGACTCAGAGTCCTGGTTCCATATTCGAACCTGGTATGGACAGAGATTTCACATTAGCGTTACAAGACCGTATATTAAATCAATCTAGTTTAGATTTAGTAGGTTCTAGTGGTGACCTTATTTACGAAGGTGAAATTGTTGAATATCGCATTTCACCCATGAGTGCTACTGCTCAACAAACGGCGGCACAAAATCGACTTTCGGTAGCCGTGCAAGTTCGTTTTACAAACAATACCGTTGACGACGGATCTAAAGATTTTGAACAGCGTTTTTCATTTTTCTTTGATTATCCTGCAAGTTCACAGTTGTCAGCCGTAAAAACAGAAGCACACGAACTCATTTTTGAACGTATTACGCAAGATATCTTTAATGCATCATTAGCTGATTGGTAGCCCATGAATGTAAATGATTTTACATATTTATTACAAAACCCAAGTGAGGTTGTCAATGCTGAACAAACCGAACAGCTAAATGACGTATTGATTGAGTTTCCATATTTTCAGGCTGCGCGAGCAATTCACTTGAAAGGGTTAAAAAATCAAAATAGTTTTAAATATAACAATGCATTAAAAGTAGCGGCAGCGTACACTACTGATCGAGATATTCTTTTCGACTTTATAACCTCTGACGATTTTCTTCAAAACTCTATTGCAGACGCAATATTAGGGAAATCTACTTCTTTAGTAGATACCGAAACAGTTTCAGAAGAAATTACATCCGAAGAAATTAAGAAGCGATTAATAGAGGCATCATTGGATGAACCATTACCTCAGAATGAAACAGATGCTGAACAAATTCTTGATCCCGGGTTATTCAAATCAAAAGATCCGCAAATAGACGTTGAACTGAAAAAGGCAAAAGAGGAAGCCGAAGCAGCACTTGAAATAGGAAAGCCCTTATCGTTTACTAAAAAAGAAAAATACTCATTTGGGCAATGGTTACAGCTCACGTCGTTAAATAGTGTAGAACGAAAAGATAAAGAACAAACTAAGCAAGATCAGTCTGATTTTAAAATAGAAAAGGAGGTTCTCAAACAAAAGAAGTTTGAACTTATTGACAAGTTTATTGCGGAACGTCCTAAGATTATTCCTAACGAGAATTCAACTTCAAAAATAAACACGAAACAGGCCGCAAAATTTGATGACAAAGAGTTGATGACAGAGACTTTGGCTAAGGTTTATTTAGAACAAAAAAAGTACAAAAAAGCCATACAAGCGTACCGTATTTTAAGTTTGAAATATCCAGAAAAAAGTGGTTTCTTTGCAGACCGAATTAAAGCGGTACAAAAAATTCAAAAAGAAAACACCTAGTAATGACTACACAGTTTTTAATTTTTTTAGTTCTTATCGTTATCGTATGCCTTCTTTTGGTATTGGTAGTAATGGTTCAAAATCCTAAAGGTGGAGGATTGTCTTCTTCTTTTGGTGGAGGCGGTAGTCAAGTCGTTGGCGGTGTAAAGAAAACAGGAGATTTTCTAGATAAAAGTACTTGGACGCTTGCTACTTTATTGGTGGTATTAATTCTGGCTTCTAATGTTGCCTTGAAAGGGTTTGGTAGCACAGATTCAAAATTATTAGATAGTGATGGAACGCAACAAGTAGATGACGTACCAACAGCTACTGATCCTGCAGATGCTTTACCAGTGCCTGCTACTAACGAAGGTACTTCTAACGATTCTGTCTAAACAAATTGAAAAAATATAAAAAAATGCCAGCCTGAATGACAAGCTGGCATTTTTTGTTTTACAAAATGTCAGTTTATATACAATGGCATAATTTCTGACTAAAACAAACGAATTATTAAATCACATTAAAAACTAATATACTATGGCTAAAGTTAGCATTAAACCATTGGCAGACAGAGTTCTTATTGAACCAATGGCTGCTGAGACAAAAACGGCATCTGGCATATACATTCCAGATACTGCGAAAGAAAAACCTCAAAAAGGAAAAGTTGTAGCTGTTGGTCCTGGAACCAAAGATGAACAAGTAACTGTAAAAGTTGGTAATACCGTTCTTTACGGAAAATACGCTGGTACTGAATTGAAATTAGAAGGTACTGACTATTTAATGATGCGTGAAAGTGATATTCTAGCAATCATTTAATTTCATTTCTTGGTAAGACAGGTATAACAAAAGAATATTATAGAATAATCAAAAACAGATTTCCGCTTTTACGAAAACTAGTTTAGCAAAATGCGGGAATGAAAAATAAAATTATATTCAATTATGGCAAAAGATATAAAATTTGATATTGATGCTCGTGACGGCCTAAGAAGAGGTGTAGATGCCTTGGCTAACGCAGTTAAAGTAACATTAGGACCCAAAGGAAGAAATGTCATTATTAGTAAATCATTTGGCGCACCGCAAGTAACCAAAGATGGTGTTACTGTTGCCAAAGAAATAGAATTGGCTGACCCATTGGAAAATATGGGTGCTCAAATGGTTAAAGAAGTTGCTTCTAAAACGAATGATTTGGCAGGTGACGGTACAACTACTGCAACTGTTTTAGCACAATCTATCGTAAAAGAAGGATTGAAAAACGTTGCTGCAGGTGCAAATCCTATGGATTTAAAGAGAGGTATTGATAAAGCGGTTGAAGCGATTGTAGAAAATCTTGCCAAGCAATCAAAGAAAGTAGGTGATTCTTCAGACAAGATCAAACAAGTAGCTTCTATCTCTGCAAACAATGATGAAACTATAGGGGATTTAATTGCTCAAGCTTTCGGTAAAGTTGGTAAAGAAGGAGTAATCACCGTCGAAGAAGCAAAAGGAACAGATACTTACGTAGATGTGGTAGAAGGAATGCAGTTTGACAGAGGATATCTTTCACCCTATTTCGTAACTGATTCTGAGAAGATGACTGCGGACTTAGAGGCACCTTACATTTTATTATTTGACAAAAAGATTTCAGCAATGAAAGATTTACTTCCTGTATTGGAGCCAGTAGCACAGTCAGGAAAACCTTTATTAATTATTGCTGAAGATGTTGACGGTGAAGCTTTAGCTACATTGGTCGTAAACAAATTAAGAGGTTCATTGAAAATTGCCGCTGTAAAAGCTCCAGGTTTTGGGGATCGTAGAAAAGCAATGTTAGAAGATATAGCCATCTTAACTGGAGGTACTGTTATTTCTGAAGAAAGAGGTTTTTCTTTAGATAACGCATCTTTAGATATGTTAGGTACTTGTGAGAAAATTACAATCGACAAAGACAATACTACTATCGTTAATGGTGGTGGTGTACAGAAACATATCAAAGCAAGAGTTAGTCAAATCAAATCTCAAATTGAGACGACTACCTCTGATTACGATAAAGAAAAGCTTCAAGAAAGGTTAGCAAAGCTAGCTGGTGGTGTTGCTGTACTTTATGTTGGTGCTGCTTCAGAAGTAGAGATGAAAGAAAAGAAAGATCGTGTTGATGACGCACTACATGCAACAAGAGCTGCCGTTGAAGAAGGTATCGTTGCAGGTGGTGGCGTTGCTCTAGTAAGAGCAAAATCAGTACTTTCTAAAGTTGATGTTGAAAATACGGACGAGGAAACAGGATTACAAATTGTTGCGAGAGCTATTGAATCGCCTTTGAGAACTATTGTCTCTAATGCAGGTGGTGAAGGTTCTGTTGTTGTTGCCAAAATTATGGATGGCAAAGGAGACTACGGATACGATGCAAAGTCTGAAAAGTACGTAGAAATGATGAAGGCAGGAATTATAGATCCTAAGAAAGTGACACGTGTAGCTCTAGAGAATGCTGCTTCTGTCGCGGGTATGATCTTAACCACAGAATGTGCTTTGACTGATATCAAAGAAGACGCACCAGCTATGCCACCAATGGGTGGAGGCGGTGGAATGCCAGGCATGATGTAGTAGCGAGCCGCTACAGGCTAATTTTAAGCTTGTTACGGATAAATATGTTATAAAAAAACCGCCCTTAAAACTTTAAGAGCGGTTTTTTTATTCTTCAAAATTCAAGCTTTTAGTTCTCGTGACTCTTCACAACTTCATCATCACGATACTTGCAGCAGGGCATTACTTTATTGTACGCTTCCTCTGTAGCCTTTAATTCTTTGGTATCATGACCGGCAGAAACCAATGCAGTTTTTACTTGCATAGCGTCTGTTTTACGTTCGTCAAGAATTAAAGACAATTGATGCGAAGAGATATCCCAAAGTGCATATTTTACACCTTTGACTCCCAAGGCAGCTTTCTCGATGCGCATTTTACACATTTCACATACGCCATCTACCTCCATCGTCATTTTCTTATTTTTTTCTTGAGCAAATGCCACTGCAGTCGCTATAAAAAGCACCATTGTAATCGCTAGTTTTTTCATCTTATTATCTTAGTCGTTATAGTTTATATCTAAATCCTCCATAGACCATTCGCCCCATTATCGGCGCATATACAATACTGGTATCAAAATTTGCGCCAAACGGATTTTCGGCACTTAATACAGGATTATTTTGTCTGAAATTAGTCAAATTTTCACCTCCTGCATAAATTTCAAAATGCTCTGAAAACACCTTGGTGACCTGTGCATTCATCAAACTATATCCCTCGGCAAATTCCCCTAGCCGAAACTCAACAGGGTTGACATCAGTATTCGGTAAACGTTGTTTTCCAAGCGTATGTAATGTATAGTCGAATTTCCATTGACCACCTTTCTCAGTTAATGTGGTTTCATAACCCACATTGGCAAAAAAGCGATGTTGCGCTACCAGTGGTTTCTGCAAATTACCGGTACGATAATCTGTATTTACATCATAAAATTTATATGCGGTTCGCAATTCCAATTTCGGTAGAATTTCGTGATTGACTTCTAGTTGAAAACTACTTGCTGAACTACTTCCATCTAAATTGTAAAACGATATTGCCCTTGGGTTTTCCCAATCTACAACAACTTGATTCTTAAAATCTGTTTTGTAGAAATCGAGGGTAACATTGCCCGGTCTATCAAGAAAAGTAAATCCTTGAAGAAAACTCAGTCCGTAATTCCAGGCGTCTTCCGCATCTAAACCATATATACTTCCTTCGGAGTCTAATATTTGAATTTGTCTTGCCGAACCAAACAACTGTTGGTTCTCTGCAAAAATGTTAGCCGCTCTCCTACCCCGTCCAAAAGAACCTTTAAGACTTCCCCTTTCCCAAGGGGTATACTGAATATGAAAACGAGGTGTGATAAAAGTGCCAAGTCGGTTGTGCGAATCTACACGAATACCAGCTGTTAGATTGACCTTTTCTAAATTATCATAACTGTATTCAAAGAACGCGCCGACCGAAGAATCATCTCTAGAAAAATCAGTAGTATTAACTAATTCTTCATAGCCATCATAAGCAAATGTAATTCCGGTTTTGAACTTGTTTTGTGTACTTCCAAGAATGGAATTAAAAATCAAATTTGAATAAACACTTTGGTGGTTGATATCGTACCGATTCAATCCGAAATACGATTCTTGGTCATGATTGCTATAAGATGCCTGAAAGCCAAAACTCTGAAATGGTAATTCAGGAAAAACGTAACCTAATTTTAAGGAGGTATCAAAACGGCGTGTTGCTATCTCACTTCCCCACGCTTCGGCTCCGCTCAGCGAACTAGCATTTCCAAAACCCCTAATTGCACCTTGGGCTTCAGGATCAAAATCAACCTGCCCTACTTGTTTTTCATCATTTAGAAATCTAAAATTCAAAAAACTCACCCATCCGGTTTCCGCATTTTGATATTGCCAACGATTCATGATGTTGATTTGATTGGCCAAAGGAACATCTAAAAATCCATCTTCATTATTATCTACTTCTTGAGTTCTAGCATTCCCGTGAATATAGAGACCTGTACTCCACTTATCATTGAGTTTTCGGTTGATGTGCGTATTTAATTCCATACGACCATTTCTATTGAAATAGCCGTTGACGAATAATTCTTTGTCCGTTAAGGGTTTTACCAATTCGGCATTGATTTGACCTGAGATACTTTCATAGCCATTTACTACACTGCCCGCCCCCTTAGTAATTTGTATACTTTCTACCCAAGTACCAGGAGTAAAGGTTAGTCCAAATGCTTGCGAGGCCCCACGAACCATAGGAATATTCTCCTGCGTAATCAATAAATACGGACTTGTAAGTCCTAACATTTGAATCTGTTTCGTACCCGTCAATGCATCAGAAAAATTCACATCAATCGCAGGATTCGTTTCAAAACTTTCAGATAAGTTGCAACAAGCCGCTTTTAATAATTCAGCGCTATTCACCGTAATCACATTCTGAGGGCTGAAATACGCTTTTTGAACAGCATCTCGCTTTTTTTCTACCACAACCTCATCTAATTCGTTTGAGGGTTTTAAAGTATGATGTACCATTTTTGGCTCATTGATAGTTAGTGTATCAGACTGAAATCCGACGTAACTAATTATCAGTTTGTTATATTCCTTTGAAAAGGGAATACTAAATAATCCCTCATCATTGGTAATCGTACCAATTTGGGAGTTCATCCAATACACATTAGCTCCAGGAAGCCCAATGTGTTTATTTTCGGCATTGCCTTCCATTACCATACCTTCCACCTTGTCTTGAGACAATGAAAATATGGGCAACAAGCCTATTAGTATATATATGTGTAGTTTCATTTTTGTCTATATAAATTGAATAACCAACATTGAGATTGCCATGACCAACATGATGAAGTTTTCAATAAAAGTCGCTTCGGTCATCGGTAATTTAAGGGCAGTACCCAAACAAGCACAACGAATGTTCTTTTTATCAAGCAAGGTTTTTGTAACACCTATGGTAGTTATTCCCAAAATCAAAATGGTTAAGACCAAAGCTGCAGTAATTTGAAATCTCATCAAAAATAGAAGTCCTAAACCTAATTCAATAAAAGGATAGACACTACCATATACTGGTAACACTTTAGCCAAGGGGTCGTACATGCGAAAACTTTCTGGAAATCCTTTTAAATCCAACAGCTTGAAAAAGCTGAAGACGATATAAAAAAGCCCCATGAAATCGAGCATGAAATCGCCAGTATCCCACTCCTTATAATTGAGAAGAATTGCCGCTGAAAATAGATATAGAAAGATTAGCAATAACGGTTTAAGCTGCTGAAGTTTTGTTTTTTCTTCAGATGAGTCCAAAGGCATTTCAGAACCAAGACCATCAATATTAGCAATGGAGTACTTCTTTGGAAGTACCGATTTAAGAGTATTTAAGGGAATATGAGATGCCATTTCTATCTCAGCCTCAGCTCTTTCTAAGCTAACATCGATTTTCTGCACCCCTTCTATTTTCGAAAGCTTATCGGCAACTGAAGCTACGCAGCCGTTACAGGTCATTCCTGTAATTTTGTATGTATGTTTCATGAATTTTATTTGATCTTCTTAATGTAATTGAACAAGGGACTCAAAAGAATCTTCTAGTTCTTTTAAACACTTCCGTTTTGTTATCAAAAGTTAGATAACTTGAAGGGTTTTCGACCTTTTCCAGAATGAAATCAAATTAAAAATACTTCGTCAAGTAACTGTATGTCCTTGATAAGTATGGGAGGTGGGTAATATTCGTTAGAAAGAGCTTTACGTCCATCAACATTTCTCAAAAAGAGGAAAGAGTTTGTAAATGCAACCAAAAATACTTGTTGATCAAAACTTATATCTCCTAAAGAAAGTTTCAAATCTTCTTGTGCTAGAATTGTTATCGATTCATTTTCGCAACAATTATTTTCTGTAGAATCATCTTCAAACGTTGCCATTGCAGCAACCATACCACAATCTTTAGCTTTAGAAAACAAAGAAATATCCATAACCCTACCCATACATAGGTGCTTCTCTACGGTCCAAGAAACTGTAGATAGCAATAGCACTAATGCCATCACGGGTGATATTATTCTATAAAATGCTTTGTTCACTTTGCAAATTTATTAAAATAACTTACAAAAGTATTTTTTTTGTTTTTTTCTTAACTTTAATAAAAAGAGAGAATGTTAACTGCGCAAAAATTATCTATTCTTTATATTATCTTTGGAGGCTTTTTTTTGGCAACTTCTTTTCTTTCATTTGCTCAAACAGATAAAAGCAGTTTTTTAGTTTTAGAGGCCTATGAGTCGTATTTTAAAGATGATAGAAAGACGGTTCATTTACATCTCAATAAGAATACTTTCATCACCGGAGAACATATTTGGTTTAGTACTTATATTTTTAATCATACTCAAAACCTACCTAGTGAAAATGATGAATATGTCTATCTTGATTTAATTGACGAAAGTGGTCAGATAATTCAATCGAAAACGATTCTATACAAAAACGGACTTGGCAAAGGGGATTTACTTTTAGACAGAAGTCTTGAGACCGGCAACTATTTTTTACAAACATATACCTCGAATATGCAAAATTTTGAGGAAAATGAATCTACAATCTATCCGATTCAAATTAGAAATCTAGAATCAGGCCAAACTAGTATTCCTTTGTACCATTCCTACAGCGATTCACTAGATGTTTCAATTTCAGCCGAAGGTGGTAATCTTGTCGAAGATGTATTTAGCTCTGTAGCCGTAAAAGTTACAAATATTTTTGGCTATGCGATACAACCTGACTCTGTTCAGCTTATAGAAGAAAATAATTTAAAAATCAATACTATTAGCATTGATAAAAACGGATTGGGAACATTTTCTTTTTTACCGAGAAAAAATAAAAGATACAGTCTGATTACTTATTTGAATAATAAAAAGATAAAGAAAGTTTTACCATTACACGAACCTTTTGGATATACTATAGCTATAGATAGAAATCATAAGAAAAAACAATTTATAATAACCATTAATTCCAAACCTCTTAACAAACAACAATTGACACTTATCATTCATAAAGACGGCAATGCAATTAAACTACCAATTGTTCAAAACAACTTAAAAAAACAAGGTATTTTATTGTCGTATGACGTTGTAAGACCTGGCGTGAATACCATTTCTTTGTTAGATGAATCGGGAAAAATAGTAGCGGAAAGATTGGTCTTTCATAGACCAGTATTAGATACAAATAAAGTTGAGCTTAAAAACGCAACTACCTATAAAGATTCTATAAAACTGGCCTTTCAACAAACGAAATCATCCAGTAATTCTATATTCAGCGCATCAATCGTACCCAAGAACGTTCTCAACGACAATTACACGAAAAAAGCTTTTTATAGCATTCACCTTGAACAATATCTTCGCTTTGAAGATTGGAAAAATTTAAATGGGCTAACCTGTAGCAATATCGAAGAATTGTACTACTTGGACCAAATTTTATTGCTGGGAAAAAGTAAGTATAAATGGAAGAATATTTTAAACAAAGAATTGGTTGTGCCAAATCAGCAAAAGCTTACGGCTACCTTGGAAGGCTATGTGAATACTTTCAAAGATCAGAGTGAATCCCTTAAAGTGCTATTATATTCCAAAGAAAATGAGCTATTATTATCAACCTCTGTAGATTCAGAGAAAAAATTCGCTTTTGAGAATATTTTTCTGGCCAAAGGTTCTAAAATAAACCTAACCCTTTCTTCTAAAAACGGGAAACCAATTTACGCTAACTTTTTTTATACCATAAAACCAAATATCAAAAATTTTAGACATCGATATCGGCCAAAACAGTTGAACTTACAAAACTTAGATATTACATCAGAGGAAGTAGTTGCAAGTTTCAAACAAATTGAGCAATTAGATGAAGTGACCGTAACAGCCAATGAATTAAAATATCAAAAGTTTTTTAAAAGTTTCTATGGCGTAAAAATAGATAGCACTGATGGCTCAAAAACCTTAAAATATTTTCTATCTCAACAAGGCTATAATTCAATGCAAATCAGTCCATTTTTTGGAGATCCAAGAAGAGCCGGAAGTATTCAAACGGGAAAACTAACCAACCGTTGTGGCTACGTTTTTCCGTCCATCATGATAGATGGAAAATTTGATGCCTATATTGGTGCTTATGAAAATATTCGTATGGAATTTATAGATGAAATTTATTTCGATCGGGCCACCTCTTGTTCAGCGCTTGTTGTTGTATTTAC
>CALHCJ010000237.1 GCA_937936275.1 uncultured Flavobacteriaceae bacterium | reverse complement strand
CTAAACATGCATATTGCAAGAACACTAACAAGGCCAACCTTTGATGCTGAATTAGGTGTTACTAATGAGCTTACCAATTCTGGTAAATTGTACTATCTGACCAATACAGAATTAAGAAATAGTATAACCGCCTTCCCTAGTTTTTTAAGTGAGTTGCGAGAAGAAGAAATGGTATCGTTTAACTTAATAGAAGAAAGACTCTTTCCCTTTTTAATAGACAATTACCAATTAGGTGCAGTTTTATCTAATAATATGACCGATCACTCTTTTCAATCAAAAATAGAAATGATAGATATAAAGAGGATAAAAATGGCTGAGAATCTATTCAATACAAATAGTCCTTTTGGATTGGTCAACAATCCTGATATGGAAGATTATATGGCATTGACATATACCAATACTGAATATACAAATTTACAATCCCTTGGCGTAAAGAGTAAAATTGAGGATATAATCGACCTAATCAAAAAAGAGATTGTAAAGAAAGAATAACGAAAGGCTAACAAAGCCTAAAATTCATTGCTTGCGGATTTCCTAAACGGAAATCACGCGCAAAAAGCTATCTTTAGGTTTGGCTGGATTGTCCTTCGGACGATTCACAGCAACGAACCTCAGCCCAAACGTTGGCGACAAGCTAAAAAAACAAATTCAATGAAGAACTTTTATACTTTGATTTTAATTTTCTCAATAATTATTTCCTGCAAGCAACAAAAGAATGAGGTAACGAAGCAATTCAAAGATTTATCGTCTTTAACAGATTCACTAACCAAAAATTTGAATACAATAAAAAACAAAAAGAATATTGTTGGATTTTCTACATCAATAGTAAACCAAAACGGAATATTATATAACAAAGGATTTGGTTTTTCAAATACTGAAAATCAACAAGAATACACAGAAAATACAATTCAGAATATTGCTTCTATTTCAAAGACATTAATTGGAATATCACTATTCAAAGCACAAGAAATGGGAAAACTCAAGCTTGATGACCCTGTGAACGATTACCTGCCGTTTAATGTAGTTAACCCAACTTATCCAAACACTCCAATAACAATCAGGCATTTATCTACACATACGTCTACAATAATGGATTCTGATAATTTTTGGGAAAACACGTATATACTCAAAAAGAAAGACCACCCCAAAAATGTAAGTGTTTTTGGATACATGAAACCACCTGATTCTAAAATACCGTTTGGAGACTTTCTTAAAAATCTATTGACTGAAAAGGGTTCATTATATACCTCCGATAACTTTTCAAAAGAAAAGCCAGGACAAAAATTCAGCTATTCAAATCTTGGTGCGACACTTTGTGCTTTAGTCATAGAATCTGCAACTAAAACATCTTACGACGAATTTACTCGAGAAAATATTTTGATTCCTTTAGAAATGAACAATTCAGGTTGGTCAATTGAGGTTTTGGACTCTACAAAGATTTCAAAGCTATATGGAAATTATGAAAGTGTATTGGCGGATTATTCAATACTTACTTATCCCGATGGTGGACTTTTAACGTCAAGTAATGATTTAAGTAAACTTCTAATAGAATTTATAAAAGGTTACTCAGGAAATGGAACACTTTTGCATAAGGAAAGTTATAAAAGACTGTTTGAAAACCAGCTTTCTGAAAGTCAAATGCCCGAAGAGACTGAAGCTAACTTTGGTATATTCTTAGACTTCTCAAAAGGGTTTATGGGCGACGATGTCAAAACAATTGGACATAGTGGTGGAGACCCAGGTGTTGTTGCTGGAATGTTTTTTAATCCCAAAACTGGATTGGGGCGAATTTTAATATTAAACACGGACACAGATTTTGATGAGGCTATAACTCCACAATTCAAAGAGATTTGGAGTACAATAAACAAATACGGAGAAAAGCTAAACGTGGAAAAGCCAGTTGCTAAAAAAACCTAAACGTAGTGCGGACTTAAGAGCTAAATTGAAAGGTCTGTCAATATTCATGAAGTCGCAAAACCTTCGGGATTTTGCTTTTTATTGGGACAAATAAAAAAACAAAAAGATTAAAATATGTGCTTAGCGGAAAGTGAATACTAGTTTGCCCCGCTACCTACAAGCTTAACCATTATAGTCTTTTTTCTGCAGTAAAACCTTCCCCAATAGCAAAAAAAAGACGAAAACTTTTTAGTTTTCGTCTTCAGGTCTGATGACTTTTGACTGATAATTTTCTAGAAATTTTTTCTGTCTTTCCATCATTTGTTTCCTAAGGTCATCCATATCAGAAAAATAAGAACCAAATTCACTTTCTGAAAAATCTTCGCCGAAGAAATGTTTGCTGAATAAGGAATCTTGAGAAAATATATCTTCAAACCCTTGATTTTCAAATCCAGAAAAGTGAGATGAAAATCTTGATCGCAGCGATTGCATCAAACTATCATGCTCAGCGAATGATAGACGCTTATCAGTATTATCAGAAGACCAAGCATAGACACTATCAAATCGAATTAAATTTCCGTTTTCATCAAATTCTTTATTTACTTTCCAGGTGCCCTTCGGTTCTTCAACTGTTTTCTCGTCACTTTTCGCTATTTCCGTATTTGTTATTTTATCATTTTGACTGTTGCAACTCAAGCTCAACAAGCCCATTATACATACTAAAATATATTTTTTCATCGCTTTCGTTTTAGGCGTTACACATTGTAGTGCTATAGAGGAGACTACATAAATAGTCTCCTCTATGCACTTTGTTTTTCAACCAAAAAGTAAGTGGTTCATTTACGAAATCTTGATACTTCTTGCCGGCTTTTGTTTTGCCTCTTCTTTTTTTGGTAAAAGAATACTCAAAATACCTTCGTTGTAGCTCGCATTAATTTTTTCATCATTAACACTTTCTGGTAGCGTAAAAGTTCTTTTGAAAGAAGAGTAGCCAAACTCTCTTCGGGTATAATTTTCTTCTTTCTCTTCGTTTTCTTCTTTAGTCACTGTGGAAATTGACAATACTTGATTGTCAATATCAATATGAAAATCTGACTTTTTCATCCCCGGAACTGCCATTTCTACAACAAACGCATCAGCCGTTTCTTTGATATTTACCTTTGGCAAGGTAATACCGGTATTAAAGTTTGACGTAAATACTGATGGTAGATCTCTATGAAAGATATCATCTAACCAATTTGACAACGTTGGGAAGGTTTGATTTGAATTACTGTTCACTAAACTCCCGTTTTTAGGAACACTTACTACATTGCTCATAATTACAAAATTTTAAATTAAACATTATTTCAAATTTGAAATCTTCTTGATTTCGACTTCAATTAGGCAAAAAAAAAGCCAAAATAAATTGACCCTATTCTTTTCTTAAAAAATTGAAAAAAATGATGGGTTTGACTGTCAATTTTTCAGAATTATTGTCATTTTTTCACTTCAATAAATGTCAAATTGCCATTTTGAATCTACCGAAAATAGAAAATGGATGAACAAGCTTTTACAGAAAGCCTTCCCTCCTATTAATCATGGTGAGCGTATGTCAATAAATTCCATAACACCTCATAGATTTAGTCTCGGGGTCGCAAAACTAAAACTTCTTTTAGTAGAAATTAGGTAGAATTTTCTACTCATTTACCAGTATTTTTAAGAACATATTAGCGAGTGAGTCTCATGGTTTTTAGATTTAGAAGAACTTAAAATCTGAATTATGAAAAATCACACCCAGTTTAAATCTCGCTTCTTTCTTTTTGTACTTATTTTCGTAGGAATCTTAACCAGTTGCACAAAAGCTACTGTAGCGGACGAAAATGCGGACCCAATTGTGGGTAAATGGTTTTTGACTCGAGTTAACACGACCGACGTTGCCACCATTGATTGCTACCGCGATTCTTTTATAGAATCTGATGCAGAAACGATTACGTTTTTTCTAAGAGATCTTTTAGAAGACGGTAGTTGTGAAACTCTTATCAATCAAACGCAAAATTTGACTATTGAAGAGGGTTTTTATTTTTTGGGAGATGAAGCTTTAGATATTGATATTAGAGGCAATAGACTAAGTTGGCGCGTAGATGCTGAAAGCACCTTAGAATTTGAAAAATAGTCTAAAAGGCTACCGATACGTTCGTATGCTCTCGATCACTACGGCTGTCAAAATCAAAAACCCACCA
>CALHCJ010000236.1 GCA_937936275.1 uncultured Flavobacteriaceae bacterium | reverse complement strand
TCTGTTCTCTGGCCATTTTAAAATGGTTAGCCTCTGCGTGTACTCATCCCAGATAAAATCTTTTGGGTGCACATTTTTTGGAAGTTTATAAATTTCTAGGCCTACATTTTTGAGTGGGTCACGGTATATGATAACATCATCATCAATAAGAATTGAGAATCCGTCCGGATAATGCCTGTTGGCACCGATGAAAATGGTAGAAGCTCCTTTTGTGTTGTCAGGACGAATTTTCAAATCTAGACTTCTTGTAGCGTGGTTGAACAGAAAGCTGTGGATGTCCCCTGCAATGGTTTGAGGATACGGTCTAGCAATAATATCGGTAATATATTTTCGTTCTACCGTGCCTGCCGCTTTTTTGTCGCTGAAAATGGCCCAGGTAGAGGGTCCGCCTGGTAGAAAGTTCTGCATTGTCCTATTCCCTAAGAACCATGCTTTGATACTGCCTACGCCCATTTTGTCGAACACTTCTGCGGTTTTGATATAAAGTTCTCTATACCTCAACTGTCCTAGGTCGCCCGAGATTAGGGTATCTGTTGATGCGAATGTGGGGAACCCCCATTCTCCAATAAAGATGGGTGCTTGTAGCAGTTCGGATTCCTTGTCAAAACGGTCCATAACAGGTTTTATAAAGTCGATTTTGTCTTGATAGATATGAGGTGCAAAAACAATGTTTTTTCTATTGACCGACGAAGTAATCTCTGCATATTGATTGTTGTCTATTCCTTCTCCCTTGTTCATAAAAATGGATTGAAGAAGAATCTTTTTACTCCGATTTATCTTTTGACTTTCGTCTATAATTTTTTGATATAAAGGAATTAAATAGGTGTTGGTAAGGTCGGTATAGGAAATATCCATGGTCAGTTTTCGCGGTTCGTTAACGATATCGTAGCCCAATACGGAGCTTTCGTCAGAAAATCGGTTCCATATCACTTTCCAAGCATCGATATAAGTATCATACTCCTTCTTCTTGTTCTGCCAGAACACTTCCCATTCAAAACTATCTACACCATATACCGTCATTTTAAATACGGTTTTCATACCGGCGTTTTTGCCATGTGCCACAAGCGTATCCAATTTTCTAAGATAGTTCTCTTCCACGCGACCTCCGGGAAAGGTGCTTAGTTTTCCGAGTTCCAGCCGAATCACTTGGGAATTGGCACCGAGCCTAACCATCCGTGTATAATCATCCGAATTAAAGAAAACTTCTCCCTTATGGTCATTGGTATTTACAACAAATCCTCTGGACACTACATGGCGTCCTTGTTCATCCCTAAGGCCATGTTTAATTTGTGTAAAGCCAACTGTAGAGATAAAAAAGAAAAGACAAAATGGTAAAAGACTTTTCATAGCAGAACCATATAGTTTATTACGTATAAGTTATGTTTCGCTCATATTTTATCTGTCCTGTACCATCATGTACTTTTATCTTGTGGTACTTTATTGGCATGAATACTTTAGAATTATTGTAAAATTTATATATAACAAAAATGAGGCAAACATTTGGTTTGCCCCATTTTTAAAACTAACTCAAACTAACAAACTGTGATATTTTTGAGATTTTAATGACTATGAATAATCGTTAACGATACCCATTATTAGTAGGATCTGATTCCAATAAAGCTGGGTTCTGTTCCAATTCCTGTAATGGAATGGGTAACAAAACGTGCCATGGTCTAATATTCTGTGCTGGGCTCCAAAATCTGTATTCAATATTTTCCATTACGTCAAACAAAATTCCCCAACGTATAAGGTCATATCTTCTGTGTGCTTCCGCAGCTAATTCCCATTTACGCTCGTCATATATTGCCTCCCTGAAACCTTGCTGATCTAAACCTGTTAAATCCCATTCAGCTTGTGTTTCATAGGCACGTTGACGTATTGGGTTAAGATACTGAAATGCACCTCCTGGACCATTCAGCTCATTTTCACATTCAGCGGCCATCAAATACACATCACCCAATCGAAAAACCATTCGGTTGTCTTCGTGATTAAATCGTGGTGAGGTGGCCAAGTCTAGATTCCAAAATTTTGGCATGTATGGAAAATTAAGCTGGAATCCCAAGTAATTGTCAACAATATTAAGTGGTCTTCTCAAATCATTTAAAGGAAATGTCTCTGCAAAGTCTTTTGAGGCTACTTGTAAACCTGTACCATTGAAAGCCTCTCCTCTTGCGGATAATGCCTC
This sequence comes from uncultured Flavobacteriaceae bacterium, assembly GCA_937936275.1. GTDB lineage: Bacteria > Bacteroidota > Bacteroidia > Flavobacteriales > Flavobacteriaceae > Maribacter_C. The sequence continues at coordinate 2,558 of CALHCJ010000236.1, read as the reverse complement.
CCTTAATGCACCTCTTTCGTCCGAATTGGCAGGCTCATCCCGTAAACGAGGGTTGAACATACTTGGTCTCCAACTGTTATTCCCGGCAAAGGCTCTTCCGGGGAAAGCAGGGTCGAATATACCCTCGATATCCCTAGCAAAATCTAAAGACCAAATGATTTCATCATTGTATTCGTTAGCGGGATCAAATACCTCTGCATAGGTCGGTAACAATACATGAGGTGATTCATTGATAATTTCTAAACTCTTAGCTAGACCGGCTTGCCAGTTCTGCTGCTTCATATAAATTTTAGCTTCAATAATAGCGGCTGCCCATCTTGAAGCCCGACCTCTTTGGTCATCTGGATATGAATCTGGCAAAATAGACTGTGCAAATTGTAAATCCGCTATAACCCCCTCTATTATGGTTGCTTCTGGAGTTCTGCCCAATACTCGTACTTCGTCAAGTGTCAAAGCCTCTGTATAATAAGGTGCATTGCCCCAAAGATTGGTAATATGCCAATAAGCCAACGCACGCAAAAATCTAGATTCTGCGATAACCTCTGTTCGCACATCTTCGGTTATGGCTTCATTATCCGTTACCCGGTCAATTATAAAGTTTGAATTAAATACAACTCTATACAGATCTTTCCATGTATCAGAGACACTCATTTTTTGAATGGATACATCGGCCAAGGCCTCGTCTAAAATATAATCGCCAATGGGCTGTACAAAATTGGCAGGACGGTTCGGTTCTATGATATCAGCACCATTATCATAAAAATGGTCGAGCCCAACCTGACCATAAATGGAATTATTTTTCAGAATGGCATAGGTGCCCTGTATTGCTTGTCGCGCATCATTATCCGATGCAAAAAACGTTTCCGGAGCAATAATTGCCCTTGGTTCTTCTTCCAAGAACTCTTCACATCCAAAGAACGCGAAAATCATTACTATGAATAAGAATATTTTCGTTGTTTTCATATCTAATTTTTTTAAAAAGTTACGTTTAGACCTAAAGTAATAACCCTTGGGTTGGGATAATTCGCATCTAAAAATCCAAGAGCTATGTTGCCAAATTGATTATTTCCTTCATTAAAGTTATTGGCCTCAGGTTCAATCAACCGAGTTTTGGAGAATAATAACAAGTTAGTTCCAGATAAATAAACGGTTGCATTTTTCACGCCATCCAACCCCATTTTTTCAGTTGGAAAATTATAGGCCAACCGCACTGCTTTTAGACGTATGTGGGAACCATCTTCTACATATTCTGAGTTTATTGGTGTGTTTGTCACGGAATCTCCACCTGCTCGAGGAATGTTGGAGGTTGGATTATCAGGTGTCCATCGATCTCTTAAATCCCCAAATTTCACCGTCTCACCGCGATTAAAATAGTGATTTCGCATTCTTAAGTTAAACACCTCATTGCCGGTAGTACCTTGAAAGAAAAATGTAAAATCAAGATTTTTGTACGAAAATGAGTTTTCTAAACCAAAAATCAAATCTGGAAAAGGACTACCTAGAACCACATTGTCTTCAGTCGAGATAATACCATCGCCGTTCAAATCTTCAAATCTTGGCCCACCAACAACTTGTGATGTTAAACCAGAAGCATCAATTTCCTCCTGACTTTTCCAAGTACCTAAATAATTTACTCCCGTGAAAACAGGAACCGATTCACCAACAATCAATCGCGTATTGCCCGAACCTATTATTGGGTCTACCACAAGGTCAATAAATTCTTGACCACCTAAGTCCAATATTTCATTCTTATTTCTTGCCAAGGTCAAGGTGGTATTCCAACTAAAGTCTGTTTTGGATATATTGGTAGAATTCACCAACAATTCCCATCCCTTGTTTTCAAGTGCGCCCACATTTTGCAATTGACTTGTAAAACCGGTTTGTCTAGGTATGGTCACATCCAACAACAGGTCGTTGGTCTCTTTTTGGTAATAGTTGAATTCCGTAAAGATTCTACCCCCGAACAGCGATGCTTCAAGCGCAATATCGAATGAAGTGGTGGTTTCCCATTGTAAGTTGGGATTTGAAGGCCTGCCCAATGTTAAACCGGGTACCTCAGCACCATTAAGTGTCGTGTTCGCTTCAGTTAGAACCCCCAATGTTCTGTAGGGTCCAATTGCTTGATTACCAGATTTACCCCAACTAGCTCTTAACTTTAAATTACTGAATAAGCTCTGATTTTGCATGAACTCCTCTTCATTGATGTTCCAGGCTGCTGCCACAGAAGGATAAAAATTGTATTTGTTCCCTGGCGCAAAAACAGAGCTACCATCTGTTCTCCCTACTAAGGTCAACAGGTATTTGTCTTTGTAGTCATAGTTTATTCTTCCAAAAAACGAAGCAATTTGAAATCCGTTATAACCACTAGTTACGACCGATCTAATTGGATCGGAATTACCCAGGTTATTAAAGCCTGTGGCATCACTTGTAATGCCAAATGCCTCCGCCTCCGTAGTTTCAGTTTCTACTTTCTGAAAAGAAGCACCGCCAAGAACGGTTAAGCTATGATTTTCGCCCAATTCAGTATTGTACTGTATGGTGTTTTCATTGTTCCAACC
>CALHCJ010000235.1 GCA_937936275.1 uncultured Flavobacteriaceae bacterium | reverse complement strand
GGCTATTATCAAGGTGATGGAGTGCTTTCAGGATACGGACCATTAATAAATTTAAATTTTGGTTGGGTCGCTACAAAGCGAAGATCAAGAAAACCGACTTTCGATTAATTAAATCTTTTTTTAAAATAAACGATTTGGTGTATTCTTTGATGCGTTTTTATATCATCAAAACCAATTCACATTATGAAAAATGTTTACATCCTCTTTTTTGCCTTTTCGGTAACCTTTCTCAATGCTCAATCCTCTAAAAATGTAGAGCGAGGTCTTTTTAAACTTAATGCCTTGACTCCAGGAGCAAGTTATGAGTTGGGAATTGGTAAGAAGACCACTTTAAACTTTGATTTAGATTTGGCATTTGCCATTACCGGAGGATCAGGAAGATCTACTGAGTTTGGTATATTTCCTAGTTTAAATGCAGAATTCAGGAATTATAATAATTTTAAGCGCAGGCAAGCCAAGGGAAAGAATACTTCTGGTAATTCGGGTAACTTTATAAGTTTTTACAATAGCATTCAGAGTATCAAACCCTTAGTAGGTAATTTAGATACTTCTTTTGATGCCAGAACTTATTTTACCACTGGCGTGTTGTATGGTTTTCAAAGAACGTATACCAAAGGATTCTACTGGAACTTATCTTTCGGACCCGGTATCTTTTTTCAAAAACAGGAACTCATTGGTCCCGGTGTACAAGTAGAGGAATATTATACAGATTTTGGTATCGTAGGATCTGCTAAAATTGGTTGGGTTCTTGGTAAAAAAAGAACAAAATAACTCGCTCAAAATCAATGACATAAAAATAACATAAGTTTCACGCCTCAAGAGAAAATTAAGAGTATCTTTGCACGCTTAAAATGGCGGGGTACTGCTATTAATTTTAATACTTATGTCAACAACAAAAAACATTGCGATTATTGCTCACGTAGATCACGGTAAAACAACCTTGGTTGATAAAATCATGTATCACTGTCAACTTTTTCGCGACAATGAAAATACAGGAGATTTAATTCTTGATAATAATGATTTAGAGCGTGAACGCGGAATCACGATTACGTCTAAGAATGTATCTGTGGTTTATAAAGATACCAAGATCAATATTATTGATACCCCTGGTCACGCAGATTTCGGTGGTGAAGTTGAGCGTGTATTAAACATGGCTGACGGTGTGTTGTTGTTGGTTGATGCTTTCGAAGGCCCGATGCCACAAACGCGTTTTGTATTACAAAAGGCAATCGACTTGGGATTAAAACCTTGCGTGGTAATCAATAAGGTTGATAAAGAAAATTGTACTCCTGAAGAAGTTCATGAGAAAGTTTTTGATTTAATGTTTGAATTGGGTGCTGAAGAATGGCAGTTAGATTTTCCAACCGTTTATGGTTCGGCTAAAAATAACTGGATGAGTGATGATTGGCAAAATGAAACAGAGAATATTGAACCTTTGTTAGACATGGTGATTGAGCATATTCCTACGTTCAATCCAACGGAGGGGAATACGCAAATGTTGATTACCTCTTTGGACTTTTCTTCATTTACAGGAAGAATTGCAATCGGAAGGTTAGTAAGGGGAGGACTTAAAGAAGGTCAGCAGATTTCTTTGGTGAAAAGAGATGGCAGTATCGTTAAATCAAAAATCAAAGAGCTTTTTGTATTTGAAGGTTTAGGGCGTAAAAAAGTTAAAGAAGTAGTAACAGGTGATATTTGTGCCTTAGTAGGTGTTGAAGGTTTTGAGATTGGCGATACAGTTGCCGATTTAGAAAATCCCGAAGGCTTAAAAACAATCGCTATCGATGAACCTACGATGAGCATGTTGTTCACTATTAATGATAGTCCATTTTTCGGACAAGATGGTAAATTCGTTACTTCAAGACATATTAAGGAACGTTTAGAGCGTGAATTGGAGAAAAATCTAGCACTTCGCGTGAATGAAACTGATAGTGCCGATAAATTCTTAGTTTTCGGCCGTGGTGTATTACACCTTTCAGTATTAATTGAGACGATGCGGCGCGAAGGGTACGAATTGCAAATAGGACAACCACAAGTAATTATCAAAGAAATTGACGGTGTCAAATGCGAGCCAGTAGAAAGTTTAACGATTGATTTACCAGAAGAGGTTTCCGGTAGAGCCGTAGAGATGGTCTCAATCCGTAAAGGAGAAATGACGAGTATGGAGGCGAAAGGCGATCGTATGGTGTGCGAATTCTTAATTCCTTCACGAGGCATTATTGGTTTGCGAAATCAATTATTGACTGCAACGGCAGGTGAGGCGATTATGGCCCACCGTTTTTTAGAATATCAACCGATGAAAGGTGATATTCCACAGCGACAAAATGGTTCATTGGTTTCTATGGAAAAAGGAAAAGCAATTCCGTATTCTATAGATAAACTGCAAGATCGTGGGAAGTTTTTCGTTGATCCGGGAGAAGATATTTACGAAGGTCAAGTGATTGGCGAAAATTCTCGGGGTGATGATATGACGATCAACATTACGAAAACTAAAAAGCTTTCTAATGTACGTTCTTCTGGAGCAGATGATAAAGCGAAGATCGTTCCAGCGATTAAGTTTTCTTTAGAAGAAGCTTTGGAATATATTCAGAAAGATGAATATGTTGAAGTTACTCCGAAGCACTTAAGACTCCGAAAAATATATCTGACGGAAGTCGACAGAAAGCGAAACAAAATTGCATAATATAAAAACCCTGAAATTATTTTCAGGGTTTTTTGTTTGAAATTGCAAGGGTATATACTTGCTTGCGACTAGTAGTTTTAACACAAACAAACAAGACAACATGAAAAGAAGTATTCAAGGTATCGTTATTCTCTTAATGTTAGCTACAAGCTGCAAAGAACAAGCAAAATCCATAGAAAATAGTAGTGAAGCAAAACAAGAACAGAAAACTACTGTAGTGCCAAGCAATTGGATAGAAAATCGCGTGAATAAAGCAAAAAATAGGTTAGCTAAGACCGAGGCGGGAAAAATCGTATGGAATGCTATGGAGGCGCACGGGGGTTTAGAGAAATGGTATGCGAATGGCGCATTATCTTTCCGATTTAATTATCAACCTTTAGATGGCAGTACGCAGCGCGATTCGTACCAAACGGTTGATACATGGAGTAATAAGGCAAAGCATACCAGTACTACAGATAGCACAGCGCATTTTGGTTGGGATGGAAAAACGGCTTGGGTACAAGCCAAAGACTCAACGGCTTTTGCTTACGATACTAAATTTTGGGCATTAACGCCAATCTATTTTTTAGGGCAACCTTTTATTTTAGATGGAGCAGGGGTGAATTTAGAGGTATTAGATCAGCAGGTATATAAAGAAAAGAATAATGATGTGGTCAAAGTTACTTTTGATGCTGGTACTGGTGATGCACCAGATGATTATTACATTCTCTACTTTGATCGTATTACGCATCAGTTGAATGTTATCCGATATATTGTTTCCTATCCTGAATATTTTAAAGATGGAGGTCATCTGCCAGAAAAGTTCATGGACTTAAGTGCATATCAAACAATAGATGGAATCACTTTTCCAACACTTTACAAGACCCATTGGTTGGCGGAGAATGAACAACCTGGTGAGTACATTACCAAGATTGATGTCAGTGACATTGAATTTACAAATAATGTAACAGAAGACTTTTTTGACGCTCCCGAAGGAGCTAAGATTCTTGAGTAAGAGCCACTCGCCACTCAAGAGATTTATAATTAAAAGGCCCCTAGGCGTGAGCTTGGGGCTTTTAATATTTGATTTATGTTTTGCTGGTTTTATGGACAGCAGCAGCGGCTGCGCCAACGATACCAGCAGAATTTCTCAACTCAGCCGGAATTACCGGAGTTTCAATCGTAATGCAACTTTTAAATTGATTGAAATCTTTAGACGCCCCTCCACCCAAAATAATAAGATCTGGTGCAACAATTAATTCCACATATTGTAAAAATTTATTGAATCGTTTGCCCCATTTTTGATAGGTGAGCTCTTCACGGTCCATTGCAGAACCTGCCGCCCACAGTTCAATTTTTTTGTATTTTTTATATGGAATTTGTCCCATTTCAAAGTTTGGAATCAATTCACCATCCAGAAAAGCACCACTTCCTAAACCGGTGCCGATAGTAATCATAAGTACTAAACCCTCTTTGCCTTTTCCGATACCATAGTTCATCGTTGCAAAACCCGCAGCATCCGCATCATTAATAACAGTGAAGTCAAGACCTGTTTCTTTTTCAAAAAGTTTTTCAACATTAGTACCAAGCCATTTTTTATGAAGATTGCCTGGAGACTTGCAAATTCCTTTTTTAATAACTGTTGGGAAACCGACACCTACATGACCTTTGTAATCAAAATGTTTTACAATTTCATTTACAACTCTTGCCATGTCTTTGGGCTTGCGCCCTTCAGGAGTTGGTATTCTGTGGCGTTTGGTTAACATTTCTCCAGTTTCGGAGTTTACCAATGCTCCTTTAATTCCTGAGCCTCCAATATCAATTCCTAATACTTCCATGGTTGGTTCTGTGATGTGCTGGCAAAAATAGCAAAAACTTTCGTTTCTTTTCGTGATAGAATTTTAC
>CALHCJ010000234.1 GCA_937936275.1 uncultured Flavobacteriaceae bacterium | reverse complement strand
ACGAAAAAATAGATATCGCAATTCGAGTAATTGCGGATCATATTCGCGCAGTTTCATTTTCGATTGCTGACGGGCAATTACCAAGTAATACGGGTGCCGGTTATGTTATTCGAAGAATCTTAAGAAGAGCTATTCGATATGGTTTTACATTTTTGGACACCAAGCAGCCTTTTATGTTTCGTTTGGTCAATGTGTTATCTCAAACTATGGGAGACGCTTTTCCTGAATTGAAGCAGCAGCGGCAACTGATTGAAAACGTTATAAAGGAAGAAGAGCATTCTTTTTTGAATACCCTTGAACAAGGTTTGGTTCTGTTAGATACTATTATTCAAAATACCAAAGGGAAGGAAGTAGATGGGAGAAAAGCTTTTGAATTGTATGATACGTACGGCTTCCCAATAGACCTTACGGCTTTAATTTTAAGTGAGAAAGGATATACTCTTGATGAAGTGGGTTTTGACGAAGCGATGCAAGAGCAGAAAAATCGATCAAAATCTGCGTCTGCAACTTCAAAAGAAGATTGGACAGTTTTAAAGGACGATGCTGAGCAAGAATTTGTTGGCTATGACGTCTTAGAAGCTAATGTGAATCTAGTAAAGTATCGAAAAATCACTTCAAAGAAAGAAGGAGAGCAATATCAATTGGTCTTTAATTTGACCCCATTTTATGCAGAGGGCGGAGGTCAAGTTGGTGATAAAGGGTATTTAGAAACACCAGATGGTGATGTCGTTTATATTGTTGATACCAAGAAGGAAAATAACGAAATTGTTCATTTTTCAAAAAGCCTTCCAAAGAAATTGGAAGTTACTTTCAGAGCAGTGGTCGATAAAAAACAACGGCACAGAACAGAGGCTAATCATACGGCCACTCATTTATTACATCAAGCTTTAAGAGAAATTTTAGGAACTCATGTGGAGCAAAAAGGTTCGGCTGTTCACTCAAAATATTTGCGTTTTGATTTTTCACATTTTTCAAAACTATCGGTAGATGAGCTTCGTTCGGTTGAAAACTTTGTGAATGCGCGCATTGAAGGGCAACTTCCGTTTCAAGAACGGAGAAATGTGCCTATGGAAGAAGCATTAAAAGATGGTGCAATGGCTTTGTTTGGAGAGAAATATGGTGACGCCGTACGAACCGTTCGTTTTGGGCAGTCTATAGAACTCTGCGGTGGTACACATGTAAAAAATACCGCCGATATATGGCACTTCAAGATCAAATCAGAAGGAGCAGTTGCCGCAGGAATCCGAAGAATTGAAGCCATAACTTCCGATGCCGTAAAAGACTTCTATTTTGAGAATAACAGAGTGCTTTTTGAAATTAAAGATGTGTTGAACAATACACAAGATCCATTAAAAGCGGTAACCTCATTACAGAAAGAAAATACGAAACTAAAAAAAGAGGTTGAGCAATTATTAAAGGATAAGGCAAAGAACCTAAAAGGAGAATTAGTTAACGAATTGGAAGAGATTAATGAAGTTCAGTTCTTAGCTAAAAAAATTGATTTAGATGCTGCTGGAATCAAAGATTTGTCTTTTGAAATGGGTCAAAATAGAGACGATTTATTCCTGTTGTTTGGAACTGAGCAAAACGGCAAAGCATTGCTAAGCTGCTATATATCTAAGGAATTGGTTGTTACTAAAAATCTAAATGCTGGAACTATTGTGCGTGAGCTCGGTAAGTTTATTCAAGGTGGCGGTGGCGGACAACCATTTTTTGCCACTGCTGGAGGTAAAAACCCAGATGGTATTGCCGAGGCTTTAGAGCAGGGAAAGAAGTACATCAGTTAATAGTGGCAGGTGGCAGTATTATAAATTACCAACCGAGAGTGTGCATTGAAAACTAAAAGATGAAACTCCGAACAACTATTTCTTTACAGGTAGCTGAGAAGCAAATTGACTATCAAAGTCAGCTTTTAATTTTAGGGTCATGTTTTGCTGCAAATATTGGAAATAAATTAGGGTATTTTAAATTTCAATCGATGCAGAACCCTTTTGGAATTTTATTTCATCCTTTGGCGATTGAGAAATTGATCTCAAAAGCAGTTCAAAAGAAATTGTATAGCGAAGAAGATATTTTCTTTTTTAATGAACGCTGGCATTGTTTTGATGCGCACTCGGCTTTGAGTGATATTTCTAAAGCGAAACTTTTGTATAAACTCAATCAGGGTTTGAAAAAAGGCCATCAAAAAATTGCGCAAGCCACTCACATTATCCTCACTTTAGGTACCGCTTGGGTCTACCGAAAAATGGAGACCAATACTATAGTAGCGAATTGCCATAAAGTACCGCAAAAAGAATTTTCAAAAGAATTACTATCAGTAGCCGAAATACAGAATAGTTTAGAGAATACCATTCGTAGCATTCAATCTGAAAATAAAGAGGTTCAATTTATTCTCACGGTTTCTCCTGTACGTCATTTGAAAGACGGCTTTGTTGAAAATCAAAGAAGCAAAGCGCATTTAATTACCGCAATTCATCAATTGATCGGTAGTTCTAACTTTGCCACCCATACTTCTTATTTTGAAAGTTATGAGCTAATGATAGATGAATTGAGAGACTATCGGTTTTATGCCTCAGATATGATACATCCTAATGAAACGGCAATCAACTATATCTGGGAGAAATTTTCGAAGGTATGGATTGATCAAGAGACATATCCTGTTATGGAAAAGGTTGACAACATTCAAAAAGGATTAGAACATCGTCCTTTCAATCCACATTCAGAACAGTATCGTGTATTCTTAAAATCCTTAGAAAAGAAAATAGCGTATCTTCAACAAGAGTATCCCTTTATGGAATTCAGCAGATGAGAAAAATTTTACTTGGTGCCGTACTTACATTATTGGTTGTCTTGATCTTTCGATCTTGTAGTGGGAGTAAAGAAGAGCAATCCATTCTTCAGGAAAACTCGATGCTAATTCAAGAGCAGATTTCCAATGTTTCAAAGCTCATAGTTACCGAGGGTAATTTTGCGGAAGTTTATAATTACAAAGATTCACAAGAGTTATTTGGGCCTTTGATTACAGCAGATAAAAAGGCTTTGGTAGTTGTTAATGCCGAAGTTACGGTGGCGTACGATTTAAGTAAGGTAGATTTTGAAGTAGATGAGGTTAACAAAACACTTCATATCAAAAGCATTCCTGAACCAGAAATTAAGATTAATCCTGATTTTGAATATTACGATGTTACCGCAGATTATTTAAATCCTTTTGATGCTGCTGATTACAACAAAATAAAGCGAAATGTTAACGCTTCATTATTGAAAAAGATAGATGCTTCCGCGCTGAAAAGCAATGCCCAAAACCGATTGATTAGTGAATTGTCAAAGTTTTATGTGTTGACCAATTCTTTAGATTGGAAGCTGGTCTACAACAATCAGCCTGTGAATCAAAATTTACAACAACTACTTTTTAAGGACTAAATTCGCTTCTACAAGTTGTACTCCGTCATCGATGAGTTGACCCACTTTCGGATTTCTATTTTTTACAGATTCTAGATGCTTTTTGATTTCATTAGCAAAATCTTGATCTCCGTTATTCATCGCTAATTCATACAGCTCTACGGAGAGCAGCCAATCTTCAGGAAATTCAAGACTTATTTGTTCAAAGACCTTATGACGCGATATGGTGGTATTAACCCCTTCTCTAAATTCTCGAACTTGCCTGTAGTAGTTTTCAAGTTGTTGCTGTTTTTCTGATACTAGCGTTTTTGACGAAGATGAAGTGATTTCGTGATTGACTAAATCAAAACTATTTAAATCTGCGGGTCCGTTGAATGCAGAAACAATATGTTCACCAACCGCCATATTATATAAGCGTTCGTCTGATTCAAAAAGCACCTTGTCTCGATGTGTCACAATACAATCTTTAAATGTAATCAGTATGATTTCTCCTTTTAGATTTCTTGTGCCAGTAATGATTTCTCCTTTGATTTTGATTTCTCCTTCAAACTCGAGAGTGATGGTTTGACCTTCATAAATATTATACGCTTTTAAGTCTCTCGGGCTCATATCTTCAATGGCCAAATTTATTCCCTTAAGTTTTCCCATGGGAGAACCAAAACCATCATAATGCTGTTTCGTGCTGTGACCTACCAATTCTTTTTCTCTGAACGAAAGTGCCGTTGGCCCAGTAGTTTGAAAGAATACAGACTTGTTCTTATGTGCAATTACAGAATCAAAATTACCAGATACTTGAAGTCCAGTACTTAATTCAATGGTTCCTAATTCCTTGGAATTAATTAATTTTTGAATTCCACTTAAACCACCCGTTCGTAGCGCCATCGTATTCGCAAATTCCTCTAAAACCTGACTTAGAAAAGCAAAATCTGGAGTTACAAATAATTGCGGTTGTGGTTTTGTAATATCAAAGGATGTGTTTGCGGCTTCTAAAGAATAAGGTACTTTTTTTACTTGGTCCGTCATGCACCAAGCACTTTCTCCAATAGAAGATAAGAGTCCTGCACCATATATTTTAGGTTGTTCTACGCTTCCTATCAGTCCGTATTCGACGGTCCACCAATGCAAATTACGAATTAGGGCAATTTCACTCGGTTCCCCCATGTTATTTTGTAAGGCTTCAATATGCTTTTCAGCTTTATCGATTTCTGTGTCAGGGGTGTTCGCAGCTTCTTTTATGATAGATAAATGTCGCACGGCTTCATATAACTCATAATCTTTAGCATTAGAAATAGCTTTACAACCAATTTCTCCGAAGCGTCTTAAATATTCAGCGTATTCCGGATTTGCAATTATTGGAGCATGCCCAGCACCCTCATGAATGATATCTGGGGCAGGAGTGTATTCGATATGCTCAAGCTGACGTATATCAGAGGCAATTACCAATACATTATAAGCTTGAAACTCCATAAACGCGGACGGAGGAATAAATCCATCTACCGCAACAGCGGCCCAACCAATTTCTTGAAGAATGCGATTCATGCCATACATATTGGGAATATGATCAATGGAAATTCCCGTTTTTTGAAGTCCGTCCACATAGGTTTGATGCGCTACCATACTCAAATAATCCACGTTTTTGCGCATTACATACCGCCAAACTGCCTGATTTATAGCGGTATAATCATCATAATTTTGAGGTTTGATAAATTGCTTCAAATGTTCTGGAAGCTTATCTAAAATAGGATTGCTTTCGTAAGACACGGTATCTAAATTTTCTGTGGATAAAGTTACATAATTCGATAACGAAAGAAACTTTAAAAACTGTTAATAGAATACATAAAAAAACCGCCTCAAGGGCGGTTTTAAATTATTTTGAAGCGACTACTTCCGGAGGATATTGTGTCATTATTTCTGACACAAACTCTCTAATTCGCATCTCTTTCTTTTCGATGTTTTTGGTATTGTTTAAAGTGCCATCACCTTTGCCCTGCCATACAAGTTCTTTGTTCTTTGCATCGACGAGATCAATATATAGCGAACCTTCTGTTCTTGTGCTGACGTTATTTCCACCGCCCCAGCCCCAACCAGGTCCGAAGCCACCCCAGCCCCAACCAGGTCCGAAGCCGCCCCAACCGAAGCCACCCCAGCCCCAGCCGCCGCCCCAACCCCAACCGAAGTTGTTATTGTAAACGTCTACCTGTTCGCGTTCTTTAGTGAAAATACTTACCAAAACATCAGGATTTTCAGATTTTACGAAGCCCTTAGCTGCCATTTCGGTTTCAATAGCACGTAAGATTCGTTTCTTATCTAAATCTGAAATCTGAGCTCTATCGATACCGGTTTTATAGAAAGCATAAGATTTGTATTCGTTAAAATTAGTGTCTCTATCGTAATCAGATAAGACACGAACGGAGGTACAAGAACTTAAGAACAGCAGAACCAATACCGGAATTGCAAGAATTTTTATTTTTTTCATATCAATTATTTTTTGGAATTCGTCAAGTTAATCTTATGTTTTTAGGATCAAAAATCATGCCGAAAAACCATGTTTATTTCGTATTTGTTTTCAAGTCATAACCATAGGGGCAATGCCGGCAACCACTTTCACAACAGTAACCTCGTTTCAAGTGAAATTGCTTCGTAAATACCCGATATCCTTCTTCTGACCAATAAAAATCACCATCCTCAATAGGTATGATTTCCTTCATTTTTGCTTGATTTTCAATGTAAAATTACTTGATTTTTTGTTGATAAACCTTCTGTTTGTACAGTAAATCATACAGTTCATGGGTATTTGACGGTATTTTAACGATTAAATACAATTGTTGGCAACATCTTTGAGTTATAAGCAACGATAATGGACTATCCATTAACTTTGTATGAGTCCGTCTAATAGCAGCGTATGATTCTAGTCTTTAAACATTTCTTTTATAAAAACTATGTGGGTTTATCCGTATGGCCTTTTATTATATTGAAAGATGATGCATTAAAGACCGATATTGTTTTAATCAACCACGAAAAAATTCATTTAAGGCAGCAGCTCGAATTATTAGTATTGCCATTTTATTTGATTTACGTTACGGAGTGGTTATTCAGAAGTATTTGGTATTTGAGTTTCTATCGCGGCTATCAGAATATTAGTTTTGAGCAAGAGGCGTATGCGAACGAGCATAATTTGAACTACACGAATGAAAGAAAAGCTTTCAGCTTTATAAAGTACCTTTGAAGCGCTAAGCTTTAATTGTGTACATCGAAAATCAACCTGTAAACCTTCCGATTCTAATTGAAAAGCAAATTACGCTTACCATAAGGCGTGAAGATTTGATTCATCCAGTCATTTCTGGCAATAAGTATCGAAAGTTGAAGTATAACTTATTAGCTGCCAAAGCGCAGGGGTGTAAAACACTACTTACCTTTGGTGGGGCATATTCAAATCATATCGCTGCAACTGCTTATGCTGCAAAATTGAACGGTTTTGATAGTATAGGGATAATAAGAGGCGAAGAGCTTTCAACTAGATGGGAAGCGAATTTCACTTTGAAACTCGCTTACGAACATGGTATGCGATTTAAATTTATATCGAGAGAAGCGTATCGCAATAAATCATCTGAAACTTTTAAAGAACAGCTGCAAATTGAATTCGGTACTCATTACCTGATTCCAGAAGGGGGTACAAATGCGCTGGCTGTAAAGGGCTGTGAAGAGATTTTAACTTCGAAAAACAAGGGCTATGACGTGATTTGTTGTTCCGTTGGAACTGGTGGCACACTTGCTGGAATCATTAATGCTTCTGAGCCTTCGCAGCGCGTTTTAGGCTTCTCGTCACTTAAAGGTGATTTTTTAACCGAAGATATTCGTAATTTTGTTTCAAAGGAAAATTGGAAGTTGCAACCAGATTATCACTTCGGAGGATATGCAAAAGTATCCGAAGCGTTAGTTCATTTTATTAATGATTTTAAGCAGCAGACAAAAATTCCTTTAGATCCTATTTATACGGGAAAAATGATGTTTGGTATTTTAGATTTGGTCCAAAAAGATGAGTTCAAGCCAAATACAAAGATTTTGGCCATTCATACCGGCGGGTTGCAAGGTATAATAGGAATGAACAATAGATTGAAGAAAAAAAATCTACCCCAGATTGAGATATGATTAAAAAGCTGTTTTTGGTTGCCCTATTGGGTACTTTTTTATTAGGATGTAAAACGAAGAAACGGGTCACTTACGGAAGTAGAAATTCTAAAACGGTTACCCAGGCTCCGAAAAAAGAACCCGTAAAAGTCTACAACGAAGATGACGGACTCTACCCTATGCCTGAAGATACAGGTAAGTTTATTGGGTTTGAAATTAATTCTGTTCAAGAATATATTGATACGTTTTCAGATGTGGCACAACGCGAAATGGAAGCTTACGGTATTCCAGCGAGTATCACTTTAGCTCAAGGCTTATTAGAAAGTGGTTTTGGAAAAGGTGCATTGGCAAAAAAAACAAACAACCATTTCGGAATCAAATGCCATAAAGGTTGGCAAGGTGATTATGATTTTCATGATGATGATGAGAAAGGGGAGTGCTTTCGAAAATACAATCATCCTATGTACTCCTATCGCGATCATAGTCTGTTTTTGACAGGTCGTTCTCGTTACGCTTCGTTGTTTGAGTTGCGCAATGACGACTATAAGAGATGGGCTAAAGGCCTCAAGCTAGCTGGTTATGCAACCGATAAGCGCTATCCTCAAAAATTGATCAGTTTGATTGAGCAGTATAAGCTATACCAGTTTGATCAAGCAAATGCTCAGGTATCATCAGTAACAAAATCAAATACTACCCGAAAAAAACAAGCAGTAGCAGCAAATAAAAACAAAGTGTATGTTGTCAAATCTGGAGATACCCTATATTCGATTTCACGAGCATATTCGGTTTCTGTAGACGACTTAAAACGATGGAATTACATGTATAGCGATGCTATTTCTGTAGGACAGAAACTTACAGTACAGACTAAAAATTTCAATTAATTTATGCTTTATCAAAGAAGTAGTGCCTTGTTTCAAGAGGCTAAAAAATATATTCCTGGTGGTGTAAATTCACCGGTTCGTGCGTTTAAAGCAGTAGGTGGAGACCCGATTTTTGTTAAAGAAGCAAAAGGTGCTTATTTGTATGATGAAGATGGAAATCGTTTGATTGATTACATCGCTTCTTGGGGTCCATTGATTTTAGGTCATGCTTATGAGCCTGTAATCAAAGCAGTGATTGACAAAGCTAAAAAAGGAACATCTTTTGGTATGCCTACTGAGATAGAGACCGAATTGGCCAAACTAGCGGTTTCTATGGTGCCCAATATTGATAAAATTCGTTTCGTGAATAGTGGAACTGAGGCTTGTATGAGTGCTGTTCGTTTGGCAAGAGGCTATACTGGAAAAGATAAAATTATCAAGTTTGCAGGATGTTATCACGGCCATTCCGATTCATTTTTGATACAAGCGGGTAGTGGAGCGGTAACATTTGGTAGTCCCAATAGTCCAGGAGTAACTAAAGGTACTGCGAAAGATACTTTATTGGCTGATTACAACGATTTAGAAGGAGTTCAAAAATTGGTGCAAGCCAATCAAGGTGAAATCGCCGCTATTATTATCGAACCCGTTGCGGGTAATATGGGATGTATTGTTCCTACAGATCAATTTATTCAAGGATTACGAACACTTTGTACCCAAGAAGGAATTTTATTGCTTTTTGATGAAGTCATGACCGGATTCCGTTTGGGTAGAGGTGGTGCACAGGAAGCTTTGGGTATTGATGCTGATATCGTGATGTTTGGAAAAGTTATCGGTGGTGGTTTACCGGTTGGAGCTTTTGCGGCGCGGGCCGAAATTATGGCCCATTTGGCGCCTGAAGGTCCGGTTTATCAAGCAGGGACCTTAAGTGGAAACCCGTTAGCGATGAGCGCTGGCTTGGCCATGTTGACAGCTTTGAATACGAAACCTGAAGTATTTCAAAGTCTAGCAAACAAAACAGAATACCTTCATAAAGGCATCGCTGAATCATTATCAGCGAAGGGAGTAGCACATCAAATCAACCGCTTTGGTAGTATGATCTCTGTACATTTTACAGATGAACCCGTAGTGGATTTTGCTTCTTCAGCTAAGGGAAATAACGACAGCTTTAAAAAATACTTTCATGGCATGTTAGATCAAGGGGTTTACTTGCCTCCAAGTGCTTTTGAAAGTTACTTTTTAAATGATGCCATCAGTTATGCTGATCTTGAAGCTACCATTGAAGCGGTCAAAAAAATACAGTTTTAAGTTGCTATTGAAATCCCTACTCCTGTGTTATAATCTTCTTTTCGGCTGTGCTGGCTTATCTTACAATTTATAAAATTACACTTGTTATAGTAATTCTTTTATAGGATGAATGTATTTCGTCGACCTTGAAAGAATTCAAACCTTAGGTAAAATTGACCTTTAATCGGATAGATGTGCATTTCATCAAATTTTGATATGGTTTGAAAGCACTATCGAGTTAGAGATACAAATACCCCGAACTATTACCTACTTAATATGAAACTAAATGTTGTTGTTATTGATGATTCTGCGTTGCAATTGATACTTGCTTCAAAGCTTATTCAAAAGAATGAGCAATTGAATTTGGTAGGTGCGTACGCAGATCCGTTTTTAGGATTAAATGCAATAAATACAGAAAAAGTTGATGTGGTACTATTAGATGTGGAGATGCCTGAAATTGACGGCTTCTCACTCCAAAAACTTTTCAAGAACTCCGTTCATGTAATCGTAAATTCTACGAGAGCAAACTTTGAATTACAGGCTTATGTGAATGGAGCTATTGATTTTATACAAAAACCGTTGACTACTGAAAAAATTGAAAAAACCGTTACTAGGATAATGGAATTCAAGAGACTCGTTGTTAGTGAACGTATTGCTGTAAATACCCTAGCCAGTTAACCTTAATTCACATAGGGTATCGTAATGGTTTTCAAATGCTCTGGAATAATTACCTCGGTTTTTGGAGAAAGTTTTTTTACATCCTCTTTAAACGGAATTAATTTTTGGGCAACACCACGTTCTTGTGAAAACCCGTAAGGCAATCGAAAGTTATCCCAATGTGTAGGTATAATTATTTTAGGATAATTCGTGACTTCTAAAAGACGTTCATTGTATTTATACAATCCTAATTGCGATCGATTCACTCCCGCTAATAATATGTCAGGTTTTTGACCTAACAATTCACGTTCTACAAAATTCATCGAGGCCATGGTTAAAATATTGTGCTTCGAGAAACGCGCTAGAAACATAAGTGAACCTCCTTCTATAAACTCAGATACTTTGAGAGGTGTTTTTGGCACTTCAGTGTAGGTTCTTGAATCAATATAATGTTTATCATTTAAAGCAGAATGTATAGAAGGAATGACTTGAATTGAGAAGTTTTCGAATTGGTAATCTTCACCACCTTTGACTGGGTATAATTGTTCTTCGGGTATACCATAACCACGAAGTATATTTCGTGTGGTTTCTGTACCGATAACTTTTGCTCCTGTCTTTTTGGCGATATATGGTACATCTGCTAAGTGATCAAAATGCGAATGATGCACCAAAATGAAATCTGCTTTTGTAATGAGGCTATCAATCAATAGGGTGTCAGAAACAAAGATATCAGACCGTAATACTGTTTTTCTTTTGTCTTCCGCGCTTACTCCTGGTCCTGTACCTAACTTGGCTCGGGTGATGTACGGATCTATTAAGACCGTAATTTTACCATCAGAAATTTCCCAGCCAGCAGTGCCTAAATATTTCAATTGTAAAGATTCATTTTGAGCGTTGCTTTTTAAAGATGTGAAAACCGTTAGAATAAGAATGGAAATAAAAAGAAAGGGTCGGGTAGAAAAAGTATAATTTTTGAAAGTTTTCATTTGGTACTCGTTTATGAAGTTTGGTCTTTTATTTTTTAGGTAGGATGAAATAATAGCGGTTGATTTCATCAGAATTAGCTTCTATAACATCAACAAAGCCATCGTTGTTCAGATCAGCGGTTATAATATCATAGGTGTCAAAGGCGTCTTGGTTCAGTTGGTGCCTTTCCCATTGTTTTCCATTATCAGTATTGAAATAGAGTACATTAGGACGCTCAGAATTACCAATAACAATATCCATATCAGTATCTCCATCAAAGTCAGCTATTGACACGGCATAGCTTTCCGAATCGCTAGTATCAAAAATTACAGATTCGATGAAAGAATGATCTTTACTGCCAAAATAGATATAATTGGGCTCACCAATATTTGCAGTTATGATATCTGGTAGACCATCACCATTTACATCGGCAACGCTTACTGAGCGAGTTTCATCGTTGCCTGTGCCAAATGCTATTTTTTCTGTAAAACCAAGTTTACCATCATTTAAATAAACGTAATTAGGTTGTTCATCTCTATTGGCAAGCACCAAATCTAAATGGGTGTCACCATCCATATCAGCGACTTCCACATCTATGGTTGAGTCGTTAGCACTTCCAAAATTTAATGTTTGTATGAAATTACCTTGACCATCATTTAGGCAAATCTCGT
>CALHCJ010000233.1 GCA_937936275.1 uncultured Flavobacteriaceae bacterium | reverse complement strand
GTAAAGAAAAAAGGTATTCTGCAGTCAATGGTGATCAAAGAGCCTTTAGATATCGATTATGAAAATGAGTCTTTTGAGGCTATCATTGAGAAATTAGAATATGCCATAGAACAACATCCATCGTTCTTGAAGGTCATTTCTAAAAAAGATCTCATTGCTTATGAAGAAGAGAACCAAGCGCGAAGATATAGTGCCAAAAAAAGCTAGACTTCTAATTTTTTGAGTTCGTGGTAATTATAGTTCAGTTTACGCAAAAGTAATCCATAAAGCAAAAAGTAAATTCCTCCTAAAATGCCTGTGATGATGATACCACCAATTAACATGGTCCACATTGCAATTGTTCTTATCTTATCTATTGTAACCTCCTTTGCTTGTTCTGCAACTCCTTGGAAGGAAAGTAAAAAATCATCGTTGAAATAAATAAAGAAGGCACTAATCATAAACATGACTAAACAAACAGACAACGAAAAGAAAACATAATACTTAACTGTTTTACGGGTCTTAATAATTTTACGCATTAAACTTTTTGCATCATCAAGCACTGATATTTCTTTGTAGTTCTTATAGAATTGAAAAACAAAAAAAGCCACCCCTAGGTAATAAAAGATGGAAAGACCAAAAAAGTAGGGGGTTACTCCAACTTCTTCATAAAAATGAATTCCTTCCTTCATTGAAGGTATTAAATAAAGCAAATGAGGAAGTATAATTTCTAAAATACTTATGATTAATATCCATTTTACGATGGAAGAAGACTTCTTCCATAGCATGGTGTAGATATCTTCATAAGACAATTTAGGAAGGTGTTCTTCCTTGCTTTGCCAATCTTTTTTTAATAATTCTAATTCGTCCATCATAATCCTACGGATTCAATATGGTTCGTAATTTATTTTTTATTCGATTCATCTTCACTCTGGCATTCACTTCTGAAATACCGAGGGTTTCTGATATTTCTCTATAGTCTTTGTCTTCTAAATACAGAAAAACTAACGCTTTATCAATATCTCCTAATTGCTTTACCGCTTTGTACATCAACTTTAATTGCTCTTCCTCTGTAGGGTCATATTCCTCAGCCTTAATCTTAAAAATGACAGATTCATAATCTTGTGTTTTAATTCGTTTCTTTGATTTGCGATATAGGGTAATTGCTGTATTTAAAGCTACCCGATACATCCAAGTACTAAACTTGCTATCACCTCTAAACTTTGGATAGGCCTTCCACAATTGGATTGTTATTTCTTGAAATAAATCATTGTGTGAATCTCTATCATTGGTGTACAATGTGCATACCTTGTGAACAATGTTTTGATTGTTCTCAAGTTCCGTAACAAATTGATGTTCCAGTTCTTTATTCACGTATTCGGTTGGAGGTATTGCTTGTTAGTAGAAAGTTTGATCAATATGTTACAGAAATAAACAAAAAACTCAGGTTTCAATGATCTAAACGAAACTTAGAAACACGAAACCTGAGTTTTGTTGTCTTGATTTTTACTTCCGATAATCTAAGGCCGGTGGTCGGTCTCCTAGCAAAGGAATATACACGAAGTCCGCGCCTCTTCGTTCTGTAAACTCTGCTTTTGCCTTTGCTACCAAATCTTTACTCTCAAATAAATCGATAGCGGTCAGCGTCAAAGTTTTGGCAGCCACCATCATTCCTTTTTTGCCAATGGTAGTTCCACCAGCAGCAACGGCTTGCCAACTATGCGCAGAAGTACCAGGTACCCAGGTAGCTGTCCCAAAACCAACAGTTGGAACCACAAAACTTACATCACCCACGTCAGTAGAACCATAGGCTCTAGCGGTTTCTTTGTAGGGTTGTATGTTTTTAGCCGTCGCCAAATCTGCTTTATCTTGACCCAAACTGAGGGCGATCTTATCAGCAAATGCTTTCTCTTCAGCAGAATATTCAATGCCGCCTACTTCCGTTAAATTGTCATGAACAACCTTTTGTAAGGTGAGATTGGGTAGAAGTTCATGAACTCCGTTTACAATTTCATAATCCATTGTAGTACCTGTGCCAAGGGCCGCTCCCTCTGCAGCTTTTACAATTCGATCGAATATACTTTTAACCACATCACGACGATTATGTCGCGCATAGTAGTAAACTTCTGCAAAATCGGGAACTACATTTGGAGCTTTTCCTCCATCTGTGATGACGTAATGAATTCTAGTTTCTTGAGGAATATGTTCTCGCATTAAATTCACCATGTTGTTCATTGCTTCTACTCCGTCTAAAGAAGAGCGTCCTCTATCGGGCGCTCCGGCCGCATGAGCCGAGACTCCATGAAAACGAAACTTAGCGGAAATATTCGATAAAGCTGCAGCAGCACTAGCAGCATTTTGAGAGCTCGGATGCCAATGTAATGCAACGTCTACGTCATTAAAAAGACCTTCTCGAGACATATATACCTTAGCACCTCCACCTTCTTCAGCAGGTGTGCCATAAAAACGAATAGTACCCTTAGTTTTATTCGCAATCATCCAATCCTTTACTGCTATTGCTGCCGCGGTAGATGCCGTGCCGAAGAGATGATGACCACAAGCATGACCTGCTACCTTTCCGGCAGATTCTTTCTCAGCAACAGCTTTTTGAGACAATCCAGGTAGGGCGTCATATTCTCCCATAATGGCAATGATAGGAGAACCACTACCATATTCTGCGATAAAGGCAGTTGGTATATTGGCTACTCCAGTTTTTAGTGAAAATCCTGCATCGGTTAATGTTTTTTGAAGTAATGCTGCACTTTTTTCTTCTTGGTATCCCATTTCAGCGAGTTCCCAAATGTTTTGTGCAATATCACTATATATGTCAGTTTGACTATCTAATTTCTTTAAAACGTCTGCAGTTTTTTTCTGAGCATTCATATTTGATACGAACAATGTACCACATATGAAAAGACATACTATTTTTTTCATTTTCAAAAGTTGTTGGTTCTTACTTATGTAGTTAAATATAATCAAATAAGAGCTCTAAGCAACTGCAATAATTAAAACAGCTTGTAAATCGCAGCTTGATATGGCATTAGTTCAAAACGGTTTACCTCTCCAGTAGGATAAATATCATCGTTTGAAATAATTAGCTCTGCCTTTTCAAAACTAATTTCATCAATCTTCACCGTCGTTTTCTTGGTTGAAAAGCTAAGCAATACTAGATATTTTTTCTGATCAAGGCTTCTAGTATACCCGTATACTTGTTCGTTTGAAGGCAACACTAATTCATAGTTACCGTAAATTAATGTTAAGTGGTCTTTACGAACCTGTACCATTTTTCTAAAATAGTTAAGAACCGAACTCTTATCTTCTTCTTGGGTAGCAGCGTTAATTCCCTCCTTATAATTTTCATTTACTCGTAACCAAGGTTTAGCTTTTGAGAAACCTGAATTTTCAGAAGTATCCCATTGCATAGGTGTTCGCGCATTATCTCTACTGGCATCTTTTTCGTTTGCTAGAAAAGCATCGATATCACCTCCATTTTGCTGAATAGTCTTATACCTATTTATGGTGTTAATATCTTGATACTCCGAAATTTTAGTAAACTTAACGTTAGTCATACCTATTTCTTCACCGTAGTAAAAAAAAGGTGTGCCTCTCATGGAAAGTAAAAAGGTTTGGAGCATTGTAGCTGAATTGTACCAATGTGTTCTTGAATCATTGCCCCATCTACTTACACTACGGGGAAAATCGTGATTGTTAAGAAACATACTTCCCCATCCTTTTTTGGCAAAAACGGCATCCCAATTGGAATGTATTTTTTTGAATTCAGTAAGCTTCCACGGTTCTTTTGCCATGGTAAATGTTTCGCCTTGCGCACGATCTAATTCCATCAGGTCAAAGTGAAAGAACATATTTAGTTCTTCACGATCTTCATCTACAAATTCTAATGCACGGTCGATACTAACACCGGGTGCCTCTCCAACAGTCATTACATTGTATTTGCTAAGAACTGACCGATTCATTTCTCGTAAATAATCGTGTAATTTTGGTCCGTTGGAATAGAAAGGAATAAACTCACCATTATAAGATTCTGGTAATTCAGGAAAGTTAGTATCCTTTGAAATAAAAGAGATCACATCCATTCGGAAGCCATCTACCCCTTTTTCAAACCAAAATTCCATTAAGTCATAAACTTCTTGGCGTACTTTTGGATTTTCCCACTTCAAATCAGGTTGCTTTACCGAAAAGCAATGTAAATAATAGGCGTCAGTTTGTTCGTCATACTTCCAAGCATTACTTTCAACATCGAAAAAACTCCACCTTTTTGGGGGAGTTCCTTTCTCAGCTGGCCACCAATGATAGTAATCACGATATGGATTATCTCTTGATTTTCGAGATTCCTGAAACCATCGGTGCTCATCACTACTGTGGTTTACAACCAAGTCCATCACGAGTTTTAAACCTCTTTGTTTCATTCCGGCAAGGAGTTCATCGAAATCAGTCATAGTGCCAAATTCGCTCATGATATTCCGATAATCACTAATATCATAACCGTTGTCATCATTTGGTGATTCATATACAGGATTCAACCAAATGATATCAACCCCCAAACTTTTGATATAATCAAGCCTTTGAATGATTCCTTGAAGATCGCCAACACCATTTCCTGTAGTGTCTTGAAAACTTCTAGGGTAGATTTGATAAACAATTCCTTCTTTCCACCATTTACGGTTAATGTCCTCTTTCATGCAGCTTTAAACTTTGGAGGCTAAATATATCATTTATGATTAATAAAATGCCCAATAAAAGGAAGGAACGATAGACTATAACGTTTTCGTTTAGCAACTTCTATAAAATACAGGCGTTTAAAGATAAAGATTACAGTCAAGTTAAACTTGTCTAAATGCATGTTAAAGCTCACAACTTAAAAACCTTAACGTTACTATATTTATGATAGAACAATCGTATAAATCTAGATGAATGATCAAAATTAGTTTTCTGGTTTTTACCCTTTTTCTTTGTTTTATTTTTCCGATTGCTGCGCAGGAACCCGCGGGGCCTGCGCCAAATCAAAAATTAAATGCGAGCACCTCTTTTTATGACCTAGGTTTCAATGAGCAACATGCAGCTCTTAAAATGAATTACGAACAGAAACCTAATTTGGAAATAGAACTACGATGTTTTTATGATACCTATTTACTAACCAATCGATTTAACAATAGTCTTCTATTCAAAAAATATTGTTATGAGAACTTTTATCTACTCTCAGGTATCGATATGGAACTGAATACTTTGAAAATTCTAAGGCCAGATTTATATTCTCCTAGATTTAATCTTAAGGCAGGAATAGGGTACGAAGTTGAAGATAATTGGATGATTTAGGCAAACTACAACGGACAACTGAACAATTCAAAAAGTGGAGTATTCGGAGAACAAGGTATTGCCATGCCGAAGGTTTATACTCTGCGTAGTAAAATTAAATTTTAAGAATTCAATTATTTTCTAGGGTGAAATTGAT
>CALHCJ010000232.1 GCA_937936275.1 uncultured Flavobacteriaceae bacterium | reverse complement strand
TAAAAAGCAGAGGCCGTCTGTGTTCCTGTTACCCCGACTAACAATAATACTAGTAATACCATTGTCAAGGATTTGTTGGATAATCTAATTTTCTTTTGCATAATGATGATATTTAATACCCTAAAATTATAGGTTTACCCTTATCTAAGTTACTAATTTTTAGCCTGATCAAATGTTAAAAATGGGGCTAAACTGTTTTTTAGATAAAGATATTTTCTTTTAATCCAATAATAAGATCATATGAACTATCACTCGTTCATTTTCAAAATCATAAAAGGATAGATTTCTTTATTTGATTTTCATCCAAAAGGTTCTAGTTGCACGAATCCGATGAAAAAGTTTTCAAATCAAAAATATAAAAACCAAAAATGCGGTATAACTAAGGTTAAGACTAATCAATAAAAGCGAATTATAAATATATAATGAATGAACGGAGCGGTATTAGCGCATTTCTTTTCGTGAAGAGATGCTGTTAATCGATGTGCTCAATGAGTTTTAGAGGAATCTGAAACCAAGCGATGAATTTCTTTCAGTTCGTCGGCAGTTAAATCACGCCATTTTCCAATAGGTATATCCAATGTCACATTCATAATACGCACTCTTTTGAGTTTTTTTACGCTGTATTCTAAGTATTCGCACATCCGACGAATTTGTCGATTTAAGCCTTGAGTTAAAACAATTTTAAATTGGTACTTACTGATTTCTTCTACTTGACACTTACGAGTAACCGTATCTAGAATGGGAACTCCTTCTCGCATTCGTTTTAAAAAGTTTGGAGTAATAGGCTTGTTAACAGTTACAATATATTCTTTTTCATGATGATTTCGTGCGCGCAATATCTTGTTTACAATATCACCATCGTTGGTTAAAAAGATAAGACCTTCACTAGGTTTGTCTAATCGGCCAATAGGAAATATACGTTTCGGGTAGTTAATAAAATCAACAATGTTATCTTTCTCTACGCGAGTATCTGTAGTACAAACAATACCAATGGGTTTGTTGAAAGCAAGGTATACTGGTTTTTCACTTTGAACTGAAATTGTTTCTCCATCCACGCGAACTTCATCACCCTCAATAATCTTTGTTCCCATTTCTGGAACTTTTCCGTTAATGGTAACCCGACCTTGCTCTATCAATTTGTCAGCCGCTCTACGAGAGCAATATCCTACTTCGCTGAGGTATTTGTTTATTCTTGTCGTTTTTACTTCACTCATGTGTTGAGTTACAAATTTACCATAACCAAGTTAGTATGTACGTTATAATGATGATCAAGATAACAATTTGGTCCGTGTAATTTTTATACCAAGGTACGCCTTCGAAACCATGTGTTGACAATTCAATTATGAATAACCGATGAATTTGTAAGTCATTCGTAAGAGGGTTATGTTCTAGATTTGTCTTTCATTGTAAACTAGCCGCGTGCTTCTATTGCGAATTTAGGGGTTTAAATTTTCAAGATTACTTCTTTTGCATCATCTTCAAAGTAAAACCACCCAACACTAGAATGACGGCCCCCATTATTAACCAGAGCCAAAGTTTGTTTTCAAAAAGTGGGCTAGCTTTAAAGAGTGCTTTTTTTGGTAATTTTTGCGCTTTTCCTAAAGTTAGGGTTGAAATTTCAGTTGGAATTTTGACTCCAGTTTGCGCAATATCGTATTGGGGTTTACGATCATTTTTTTTGCCAAATGCTAAATAATACTTTGCAGGTTTTGAGAAACGGGCAATAAGTTCATGAACATAACCTTTTGTAGAGACTCCTTCAATAGTCAAGGGCTGATTGTCGTAATTGCTAATGGTGACTCGAAGCTTCTGTGCTAAAGTGGTTGGAAAACTGAATCCATTTTTCTCGATACTGCTTAGGGTTCCTGAACTTAAGTTGCGATAAATATAGCGCCACCCTTTTTCTGTTTGTACGCTATCAGATAAATATTCAATTGAAAACGGACGATAATAATCGATTTCATCGGAAACATTAATTTTCAAAAAGCTGATTGGTAGTCGTTTCTTTAAATCAAGGTCTAGTACGGTTTGTTTATTTTTATCGCTAACATTCATGTAAGTCACACCAAACTCTTCATACTGGTTTTTTGACTTTGTATTTACACTTATTTTAGCACGTAATAGTTCTGGTTTTTCGTTTGCTTTAACGAGAACTCTGTAGTAACGATATTTTGCGTTCGAGAAATTTAAATTGCTAAAACGGTAATTAGTTTGAGCATTTTGAATAGACAAGATTCTGTAGTCGTCTAGTAAGGTGAACCATTCGTTTTGATTTTGACTGCCCTCTAGTGCAATTTTCCAATCGAAATTTTCATTTTCAAAATCTAATTGTATTCTATTAATCACCTCTTTTGTGGGTACTTCATAGGTGAAATAGTAGCCTTTTGAATTAGAAGTTTTATTCAATAATTTAAAGTCAACAGCTGTGCGACGCATGTTTTCATGACCTACCTTCAGTACGTATGGAGCTTCTATGGTGTCAGTTGCCGATATGCCATAGATGCGAATATCGTTCATATCTTGTCCAATTTCGCCAAAAACGTTTTCGGGTAGTTGAACGGAATGCCACAAATCATCTACCTCAGATAATTCCATTTTATAATTGTAGGTGTCTAATTGTGCAATAGCACAGAAACTGTACAAACATCCTAATAAAAGCGATATCTTATTCTTGATCTGGTTCATCAGCAATTTTATGTTTGTATTTATTGTACAAGAACGAAATGATTAAAAGCAGTATACCTAAGGAAACAAAAACAATTGTCTTTGTTATCGTATTCATCGAAGCAATATCGTAAAAGAATAGTTTTATCAATGTTATTCCGAAGAGAATCATTGCACCTATTCTTAAGTATTTACTGTTTCGGTAGATACCTAGGGCGATTAGAAACAAAGAATATACTCCCCACAAAATGCTCAAGCCTAATTTATAGGTTTGACTTGATCTTGCAAGATCCATCCATTGCAAAAGTTCACTACTTAATATCCATAAGATAGAAATATGCAAGAGCGCATCAAAAGGTACTTTTGCCTTGAGCTTCATAAATGATGCTTTTGACAAGCGATACAAACTAAACATTAACAATGCAAAAAAACCAATCGCGATGTAGCGAATGATAATATTAAAAGTGCTTGTTTCAAAAGGGCGAGACAAATCTTCATTAAGATAGCTCTGACGTAGTTCGCTGATGATATATAAGCCAGCTGTTAAGAAAAGTAGAGTTGCAATACTGCCTATGCCTAAGATGACAATTCCAAAAACTCTGTTTTTAAGTATTTTAATATTTAGGAACGCCATTACAGTAATAAAAAACAATGTATAATTCAATAGCCAGATATTTCCAAATCTTCTCAAATCATAGTTATAGTCATCAAATGTGTACCCTGTTACAGCAGGAATTTCAATTCTCGATAGCCAATATTGTTTGTCAAAATAGTATTCAATTTCCAGGTAAAAAGCGCCATAGATGGATAATAGAAGAATGAAGGGTATTCCGAAAGCCATGATCGTTGACATCCAGTGTTGCTTCGAATCGTTTAATGTTAGGCTTCCGTTGCGATGCACCCAATTGATAAAACCGAAAGCAACAACAAAAATGATAGAAGTAAGAAAGGTGATATTAAAGAACGAATTTAGATGGTTTTCAATAAGGTAAGCCTTGTAACTAGAATCCCAATCCTGAAGCAAACTAAAAAAGGCCAAAATCATTAGAGGATAGGACAGCTTCTCGTAAACCGAAACATTTTTAGAGCGACCAATCCAAAATAATAAGGCAGCCTCAAGCGCCCATAATTGGGTCACCCAATTTCCATCTAGTTGTACCGGTATTGCAATCGTAATAAAGACAAGTACCATTCCTGAAACCAAATAAAATAGATTTCGGTCTGCGAGTTTCTTTTTGAATAAAACCACGCTTACTATAAAATGTATTACGGCGTTGCAAAGGGTGAAAACACCTATCAATTCTTTTCCTATGGAATGATAGTTTAATAAACCGTAACCCAATCCAAAGAAAATGAAAGAGTTTAATAGTAGAAGTACGACATCTGATTTTTTGAACTTTTCATTAGCTATTAATTTGTACGCCAAAAAGATGGTATAAAACTGAACAAAGAATATACACAGAAATAGCAAAGCCATTTGGAAATGTTTCTCGGTTTCGTAACTAAAAGCTGAAAACCCAGTATAGATTAGCCATGTAAATATAAAAGCAGCGTAATGCAATGGCTTCCAATTCTTTTTAAAAGAAATTGTCAAAATACCAATGTTAATTATGGCCACATAGCTAAAAAGTACAATTGCGTTACCTGAGTTATTACTCAATAAAAATGGGATGGCGTATGCGCCGACCAATCCGATATGGGCAATAACTTGTTTGTTATAATTTAGCGCAGCAACCACACCAAAAAATGTAAATACCAACATTAGACCAAATGCCATTAGTTGTGGAAAAAGATTATAAAAACTATATGCTAAGAATGTGATTACATATAAAATCGCCAATGCTCCACTGACTAATACTGCGCTATAGTTTTCATATTTAGCTTTCAGTTTTATACCGAAACTTAGTAAGCCCAATCCTGATAGATAACCTAAGATGATACGCGTTAATGGACTTATTAAGTTATTTTCAATAGAATATCTTGCTCCAATAGCTACCCCTATGATCAAAATTGCAATACCGATTTTGTTGATTAGATTTTCGCCAATGAATTTTTCTAAGTTTGATTTGCTATTAGATTTTTTTTCCTTGGGAACAGTCTTTTTGTCGATAAGCTCTGAACTGCGCTGAGGTTTTACAAAGTCTTCGATTTGAACCTTTTCCGCAACCTTAGGTGGTATTTGCTCTTTTAAATCATTAGATGCATCCAAAGCAGTTGGTACTACCTTTTTATCTTCAGATGAAGCTTGGTTTGATTCTGACTTTTTAAGTTTTTGAATTTCTTGATAAAGCGATTGTATCTCTTGTGCAAAAACCTTTTGTTGGCTTAGTAGTAGATTCAACTTTCGATGAAGTTCTTCAATTCGGTTCGGTTGATCTTCCATAGGGTTTGGTTAGAAAGGATCTCTGGTGAAAAGAGCATCTATTTCATAACGTTAAAGGTTTATTTTTATTGACTTGATACTCGAGATTTAAATACGTAATAACTTGACTTAAATTCTAGTGATTGGTTTTCTACTCATGCTCATAGCACTTTATTTAGAGTAGTTGATTCTAAATTGGATACTTACGAACTGAAAGCTTGTTAACGAAATATATCTTATCTGAGATTTGGTTTACAATAATAATGTGAATTAGATGAGATCTTAGATTAGTACGCCAGAAAGACCTGTAGTTAATTATAGTTATGATGAATGTTTAATTAATGTGAGAAATGTATTTGAATATTGAATTTCTTTGGCTATCAACTACTGCACTCCCTAAATCTTCTATCAACACAGCAACTTTAATTTTTTCGATTCAACTCGAATTGATAAAATTGTCGCCCTAGTTCTGCTAAAAAAGGGAAGCCTATTTCATCGTATTCATAAACATTGTCATTGAAAATACCATTTTCGTTTACTAAAATTGTGGCTGTCAATAAAAATTCAATATCGTTCTTGGTATCTTGAATATACGCGCAGTCGGTTAATGTGCCGTAAGCGTCACCTACTTTATTATAAATTTTAATATGTTCGGGAATAGGCTCTTTAGTATCGCCGTACATAAAGAATTTACAGTACCCGTCATAATATGTTTTAGCATCATATCCGGTGTTTTTAGGCACTGTACTCATTGCTTTGAGAATGAAGTTGATTTGTTCTTTCGATAAATCAATTTTTTCGTCATTTCTGTAATGATCTGGAAATATGGCTCTCTTAAGAAACTCGTGTTGTGTTTCTATGGGATAATAATTTTTAAGACTAAAATCAAAAGGTTCCTGCATCAGCGAATCTCCTTCAAAATAACCAATGCCTTTGTGAATCTTATTTAGTTTAAGAGGCGTAGCCGAGGTATTTATAGTTGGTTCTAGCGTAAATGTTGTACTATCGTTTTGATAAACTATTAGGGGTTTAGTCGTAATTTCGTCAGCTTCTGAAGTTGACAAACGATGTGAAATACGAGACGGACCTATTTTCAACTGGTTTAGACTTTCATTAATATAATCTTGACCTAAAAATTCAAACAATCTATTGTAAGACTCGTTATCACTTACTGCAAAAATTTTCTCTATTTCCCTTTTAAAAGTTGTTTCTACGGTATCACCTTCTACGTAAAAGATGGAGTTCATATCTACATTTTCGAGCGTATTTAATTTAGCTAAGCTCAATAAGGCAATCGGAAATTTCACAGTGCTAGCTGGGTAGAAGTAGCTTTTTGAATCAAGTTGAAAGGTATGATCAGTAAAAGATATCGAATCATTCTTACGGTCAATATGGGTAAACATGATTTGAATCTGATGCTTAGGTAAGCTATCGATGACTTTTTTAATATTTGGGTGGTCAGAAGCTAACACAACTTCAATTGGGTTCACAATTGACAATTTCTCTTTTGATCCACAAGAGATAACCGTTGAAAGAATGAGAACTATAAAGATTCTTTGTAACATAATAGTTGTATTAATCTGTCCAGACTTCACCACGATGTGGCTTTAAAGCATCTCTATGCGCAATCATTTGATCTTCCAGAACGACCATAAAAGCAAGACTGAAAACATCATTAACATGTTGAACCCCTGTAATTTTGAGAGGCACTTTTTCCATCACAATATATTCTTTAAGATGCTTTTCATGATGTTCTGCAGTTTTTGCGGCCGCCGTACCCCTGAAATCCCAAATGAGTTTGATTTTTCGATTCATAGCTGTTTTTACAATTTAGCTTATCAATGCTAATGTAACAAATTCTATTGGTGGTCGCTAAAAATCTGTTAATGATTGAAACATACGCTTGTAGAGGTTTTTAGAATTGTTATTTTTGCTGGATGTTTTTAATAAATAAGAAGGCACTAAGACTGTTTCTAACCTATATAGGCGTTCTGCTTTTTACGGTTTCTTGCGGTTCGTTCATAAATGAAAGCATCGAAAATAAACCCGTCGCTAGGGTTGGAGAAACTTTGCTGTATACTGAAGATATATCACATCTTTTATACGATGGAATTACAAAGGCAGATAGTGTAACTATAGTCACTAACTTCGTAAACAACTGGGCTTCTAAACAGTTACTTTTATCTAAGGCTAAGGTCAATCTTCCAGAAGAAAAACTGGAAGAGTTCGACGCGCTTGTTTCTGATTACCGAACAGACCTCTATACTCGAGCATACAAAGATGCATTGGTTAGTCAAGCGGCAGATTCGATGGTAACGAAATCTCAAATGCGAAGTTTTTACGAAAAGGAAAAAGATAACTTTCGCTTGAAAGAACAATTGGTAAAAATTAGGTTCATTCAGTTACCAAAACAGTTTTTAAACAAGCAAACGGTAATTAAAAAGTTAAAGAGTTTTAAACCTGCAGATATTGTTTTTTTAGACTCAATAGGCGTTCAGTTCAAAAAGTTAAATTTCAACGATTCTATTTGGGTACAGTCGACACGTCTCATAAACGAAATACCACCTTTAAGCCTTGAGAATCAGCAGAAATACTTAAAAAAATCCCAATTTTTTGAATTGGAAGATGCAATGGGAGTATATTTGACAAAGGTTGTAGACGTTCGTAACATTAATGATGTAGCACCTTTATCATTTATTGAACCAACCATTAAGCAAGTGCTCCTCAATCGTCGTAAACTAGATTATATTCGAAGTCTCGAAACAGAAATAATTGATGAGGCTATTAAAAAAAATGAATTTGAAATATATGCTCAAGATGAATAAAGCGCTGTTTTTGTTGTCCGTTTTAAGTATTTGGACGGTTGGTTTTTCGCAACAAAATGATTCTATTACGTTGCCAGACACGAATCTTGAACCGCCAGATGTAACAGTGAATGATACCAATTATAAAAAAGATTCTACCAACACTTTTAAGCGGGTAAAATTAGATGGTATTGCAGCAGTTATTGGAGATTATGTAATTTTAGATTCTGACATTGACAAAACCCTTATCGACTTAAGAAGTCAGGGTGCTTCAACTGAAGATGTAACAAGATGCGGACTTCTAGGTAAACTAATGGAAGATCGTCTTTACGCTCATCAAGCAGTTCAGGATAGTATTTTAGTGTCCGATGATGAAGTAAACCTTACTAGTGAAAGACAGATCCAGTCTTTAGTCCAACAGATTGGAGACATGAAGAAAGTTCTGAAATATTATAAAAAAGAAAGCGAGGCCGATTTCAGAGCAGAATTATATAAGATTAACAAGCTTCGCATGTTGTCTGAAAGAATGCAACAGAATATTGTATCAGAAATTAAAACAACTCCTGAAGAAGTACGCCAGTTTTTCAATAAGATACCTGAAGAGGAACGCCCCAGAATTGGTGCAGAAATGGAAATCTCGCAAATTGTAAAGGAGCCTAAGCCTTCAAAAGCAGAAATTCAAAAAGTTATAGATAAGCTGAATGCTATAAAGGCCGATGTTGAAGATAATGATGCCAGCTTTAATGTAAAGGCAATATTGTACTCACAAGGTCCGTCTAAGTCCACTGGCGGAGCCTTAGGTGCTATCACCAAAGAATCTGGTTTTGTGAGTGAATTTAAGGATGTGGCTTTCAGTACTCGTGAGGGCGAGATATCTGAGCCTTTCGAAACGCAATTCGGGTGGCATATTTTATTGGTAGAAAAAATTAGAGGACAAGAAAGAGATGTACGACACATTTTACTTCAACCTGAAATTACGCAGTCTACACTAGATGAACTTAAGGTAGAACTTGACAGTATTCGCCAGAATATTATTGATGGTAAATATACTTTTGCTGAAGCAGCGTTAAATTTCTCTGATGAGAAGGAAACGAAAAATGATGGGGGAAAACTTCGTAATCCACAAGATTTCGGACCTCGTTTCGAGTTGACTAAAATGGATCCGGCTTTGTATAATCAAGTTCGAAATTTGAAAGACGACGAAATATCAAACCCCATATTAGAGCAAGATCCTAGGGGAGGAGGCCCTAAGTATAAAATTATGCAGGTAACCAATCGCTATGATGAGCATGTTGCTGATTTTGCTCAAGATTACATAAAGATTCAACAGCTTGCTACAACTGAAAAACAGTATAATGCTATTAGAAAGTGGATGAACGAACATATTCAAGACACTTATATCACGGTGAATGATAGCAACAGAGATTGCGATTTTGCAAACAACTGGATCAAAGAATAAACGAACAAAAACCCTCAATGTCAGACGTTACTGCGATCAATAATCTAGTTGTTAAGCACAAAGAGTTAAAACAAGAGATAGCTAAAATCATAATTGGGCAAGATAAAGTAATTGATCAAATTTTACTTTCTATCTACACAGGTGGGCACTCCTTATTAATTGGAGTACCAGGCTTGGCGAAAACACTTATGGTAAACACCATTGCTCAAACACTAGGATTGGATTTCAAGCGAATTCAATTTACCCCTGATTTGATGCCAAGTGATATACTAGGTAGTGAGGTTTTAGACCAAAATCGAAATTTTAAGTTCATAAAAGGCCCGATATTTTCTAATATCATTTTAGCTGATGAAATTAACCGTACGCCACCAAAAACGCAAGCGGCACTTTTAGAAGCCATGCAAGAAAGAGCGGTAACGATTGCTGGCAAACAACACAAGTTAGAATTACCATATTTCGTTTTAGCTACACAAAACCCTATTGAGCAAGAAGGAACATATCCTCTGCCAGAGGCGCAGCTCGATCGTTTTATGTTCGCTATTGAGTTAAAATATCCTTCGGTTGCAGAAGAGATAAAAGTGGTTAAGGCAACCACCAGTAATAAAACTCCCGCTATAAATGCATTATTTAATGCCTCAGAAATATTAGAAGTTCAACAGCTAGTAAGGCGGATTCCTGTTCCCGATAACGTGGTGGAGTATGCTGTAAAT
This sequence comes from uncultured Flavobacteriaceae bacterium, assembly GCA_937936275.1. Lineage (GTDB taxonomy): Bacteria > Bacteroidota > Bacteroidia > Flavobacteriales > Flavobacteriaceae > Maribacter_C. The sequence goes on along the minus strand of CALHCJ010000232.1, from coordinate 14,235 downwards.
TTGGTAAATAGTACGAGACCAAATTTAGATACAGCTACTGATTTCGTAAAGCAATATATTGATTGGGGTGCGGGACCTAGAGCTTCTCAAAACTTAATTATGGGAGCTAAGGCGAACGCTGCTATACATGGAAAATTCTCTCCCGATATTGAGGACGTAAAGGCTGTTGCCATGGGGATATTAAGACATCGCATCATAAAGAATTATAAGGCAGAAGCCGAAGGTATTTCTGAAGAGCAAATCATATCCAACTTATTATAAAGTCGATTCTCTTCTTTCAGGCCATGTTTGCGTAAAATTATCAGTTCTTAAAATAAAGATTTTATTACCCAATATGGTAAATCGATGGTAATGGCGTTTTTAAATTTTATTTGCCCTAGTATTTTCTTATTTTCGTAAAATTACAACAACCTAAATTATTGAGAATGGCATTTGATATAGATATGATCAAAGGCGTTTACGCCAGAATGACCGAAAGAGTTGATAAAGCTCGTGAAATCGTCGGTAAACCTTTAACTCTTTCTGAAAAGATTTTATATTCTCACTTATGGGAAGGAAACCCTTCAAAAGCTTTCACGCGCGGTAAAGACTATGTAGATTTCGCACCTGATCGTATTGCTTGCCAAGATGCTACTGCTCAAATGGCCTTGTTACAATTTATGCAAGCTGGAAAAGCTAAAGTTGCAGTGCCTACAACGGTACACTGCGATCACTTGATTCAGGCAAAAAGTGGTGCTGCTGCTGATTTGAAATCTGCCAACAATACAAGTGCTGAGGTTTTCAATTTTTTAGAGTCAGTTTCTAACAAATATGGAATTGGATTTTGGAAGCCAGGTGCGGGAATTATTCACCAAGTGGTTTTAGAAAATTATGCTTTCCCTGGAGGAATGATGATCGGAACCGATTCGCATACTGTAAATGCTGGAGGTTTGGGTATGGTGGCTATTGGAGTAGGAGGAGCTGACGCTGTGGATGTAATGGCAGGAATGGCCTGGGAATTAAAGTTTCCTAAATTAATCGGGGTTAGACTGACGGGTGACATTTCAGGATGGACGGCGCCTAAAGACGTGATACTAAAGGTCGCTGAAATTTTAACAGCAAAAGGTGGTACAGGAGCGATAGTAGAATATTTCGGTCCAGGCGCTAAAGCTTTATCTTGTACGGGTAAAGGAACCATTTGTAATATGGGTGCTGAAATAGGTGCTACCACTTCAACTTTTGGTTACGATGAATCTATGGAGCGTTATTTGAGAGCTACTGAAAGAGCTGATGTTGCTGATGCCGCTAACCAAGTAAAAGAATACCTAACTGCTGACCCTGAGGTATATGAAAATCCTGAGCAGTATTTTGATCAATTAATTGATATTGATTTGACCGCACTAAATCCCTTGTTAAACGGACCTTTTACCCCAGATTTATCTACAGCTGTAGGTACAGATATGACAGAGAAAGCAACAAAAAACGAATGGCCGCTACAGGTGGAATGGGGGTTGATCGGGTCGTGTACGAATTCTTCTTATGAAGATCTTTCGCGAGCTTCTTCTATCGCCCAACAGGCAATAGACAAAAAAGTTAAAATGAAAGCAGAGCTTGGTATTAATCCAGGTTCTGAACAGGTTCGCTTTACAGCCGAAAGAGACGGGATTTTAGATGTATTTGAACAATTGGATGCTAAAATATTCACAAATGCATGCGGACCATGTATTGGTCAATGGGCTCGATATAGTGATCCGAAGAATGCACCAAAGAATAGTATTGTACACTCTTTCAACAGAAATTTTGCAAAGCGAGCGGATGGTAATCCGAATACACATGCCTTCGTTGCATCTCCTGAGATAACAGCGGCAATAGCCATTGCAGGTCGCTTAGATTTCAATCCGATGACTGATGCTTTGATTAATGAAGATGGTGAAGAAATAAGATTTGATGAGCCAACGGGATGGGAATTACCTCCAAAAGGTTTCGAAGTTGAAGACGCAGGTTACTTGGCTCCAGATGAAGATGGTTCGAGTGTTGTCGTACAGGTAGCTGAAGATTCTGAACGTTTGCAATTGCTAGAACCTTTTGTACCTATAAAAGATGAGGAATTAATAGGAGCTAAACTATTAATCAAAGCATTCGGAAAGTGTACCACAGATCATATTTCAATGGCAGGACCGTGGTTGCGTTTTAGAGGCCATTTAGATAATATTTCTAATAACTGTTTAATTGGTGCTGTAAATGCTTTTGGGAAGAAAACCAATTTCATTAAAAATCAATTGACAGGAGAATTCTCAGGAGTGCCTGATGCTGCAAGAGCCTATAAAGCTGCTGGAGTTAGAACGATAGTAGTCGGTGATCATAATTATGGAGAAGGTTCTTCAAGAGAACATGCTGCTATGGAACCAAGACATCTTGGGGTAGCGGCTGTTATTGTGAAGTCTTTTGCGCGTATTCATGAAACGAATTTGAAGAAGCAAGGTATGTTAGGTTTGACTTTTGCCAAAGAGAGTGACTACGATTTGATTCAAGAAGATGATACCTTTAATTTCGTGGATATAGCTGATTTTGCTCCAGGAAAACCGTTGACTATAGAAGTTGTACATGCCGATGGAAGTAAAGATACTATTCTTGCTAACCATACGTACAATGAAGCGCAAATTGGATGGTACAGAGAAGGCTCTGCTCTAAACGTGATAAAGCGCGAAAACGCAGCTTAGACCTTCAAATTAAATAGTTTACAAAAACTCTCGATATTACTCGGGAGTTTTTTAGTTTTGAAACGAACCCTGTTCTATGAAAAAACAAACCGTTTATACCTTACTTATTATTGCTTTAGTGCTTTCCTTTTTTATAACTCCTTTAGGGGACTACAGTAAGGTAGAGTTGAATAGACTATTTGCATCTTCCCCAACTATTATTGAAGTTGAAAATGGAGGTAAAATATCAGATTATAATTGGAGGTTAAAAGATGAAAACTGGGATTTTTTTAATTTCAATAAGTCTAAAGGTAAAGTCATTTTTATTAATTTTTGGGCATCTTGGCATTTACCATCAAGAGCGCAATTCAAAGATATTGAACAACTTTACAAAGAATACAACGGTCAAGTGGAGTTTTATTTGGTTACAAACGAAGAACAAGCTCCTGTACAAGAATTTTTGACGAAAAATAAATACGATCTACCCATAACCTACCAAATCATTGGAGACCAAAGTCCCATCAAAATACTAAGCCCGCCAGGAAGTTATATCATAGACAAACATGGCGTCATCAGAGTTCATCAGAATGACATTTCCGATTGGAATAATAAAACGGTAAAATCGCTCCTGGATAAACTAGTACAGGAGTAATGAAGGTGACTAAAAAGCAGCTATCTAATGCTATTTTTATTATTGCTATTCTGGTCGTTTTATTTACACCGATAGGTTTTCATCTAAAGGTATTTGTCAATAAGGTAGTTTCTTTGAGTCCAAATGAATTGGATGAAAATGAACAGCATAAATTAACTGATTACAATTGGCGTTTGGTTACCTCTGATGGAAACCCCTTCGAATTTAGTGAAGCTAAAGGAAAGGTAGTTTTAGTGAATTTTTGGGCAACTTGGTGCCCGCCTTGTGTAGCTGAAATGCCAAGTTTACAAAAATTATATACTGAATATGGAGATCGTGTAGCATTTGTTTTTGTGGCACATGATGAACAGCAAAAAGTTTTAGACTTTATAAGAAAAGAACATTTTGATTTTCCAGTTTATTTTGAGAATGGTAAAGCTCCCGAACAGCTGAAAACCTCTTCAATACCAACAACGTTTTTGTTAGATGGCGATGGAAAAATTAGAATTATGAAAGTGGGGTCGGCGGACTGGAACAGCACTACCGTGAGAAATTTATTGGATAGTTTATTAAATAATTAAAAAATAGAATTAGCATTTCAAATTATTACAATCAATTGCATAAAGTGTTTAAATTATAAGATTATAATGTTTTTTTTAGATTACCCCTTTCGATAATGTCGCTTTGATTTCAATCATACAAGTTCGTAGAATGCATGAATGGAAAAAAAATTGTTTGCTACTGAATTGTTAGAAATAAAAAAACATAAAGAAAAGAAGTTGAGCTAGATACACATTCAAAGAAAAGATTTGATTCCCTTTAATTTTTAATAATCGCAATACACCATGAAAAAGTATTGCAATGACAAACCATGTGATATAATTTTGTAGGGGAGCTACGTTTCCTTCGAATGTCCAAAAATCAAAGGTTGGGGCACTATATTCCATAAAAAAATCAATAATCACCATGAGGCAAGCGCCAAGAATTAGCTTAGGCCACCGCTTGAACTTGGTATAATCTAAGATGCTGGCAGTTATAAAAGTCAAAAGAGCCCAATAACAACCAATTAGCAATGGCACACCATCAAGTTTAGGTCCAAAGTTACTGCCGTACTCATATGTGCCAAACAATAGGCCAAAGTTAACCCCAAGGCACTCCACGAACATACCAGCAATAAAAAATATACCAAAAGCAATAATTTTATTCATTTGATTTATGGGATATACCAGCAAAAACAAGAATAAACACAGACTAAGGTTTAGAGGTGTTTTTTCGATAAACCAATCCAAGTGGCCTAGTTGTATTCCAATGAGTGCGGTGATATGAAAGAGCCAAACAATAGCTATAGCTATTTGCACTTTAAATTTTAAGATGACCTCAGGCATTATAGCTTGGTTTTGGAACGAGATCACTTACTATTTTTGCAGATAATAAACATAGTGGTATTCCGCCTCCCGGATGTACAGAGCCTCCACAGAAGTAAAGATTTTCAATGGTTTTTGAGAAATTAGGATGCCTTAAAAACGCTGCAAATTTATTATTACTTGCGGCTCCGTACAGCGCCCCGCGATAAGAACTTGTGTTTCTTTCTATATTGACAGGGTCTAGAATATGTTCTGTTGTAATGAACGTTTCTATATTGGTTTGCAAAGTGCGATTAACTTTAGCAATAATTTGATTTCTTGCTTGGATTTTAAGACGTTCCCAATCTTGGCCGTAGTTGCTTGGCACGTTAATCATAACAAACCAATTCTCATGTCCATCAGGTGCATCTGTAACCTCTTCTTTACTCGTTATATTAATATATATAGTCGGATCTTCATGCAGTGTTTTGTTATCAAAAATAGCACTGAATTCTTTTTTATAAGAATTAGAAAAAAGTACATTGTGTAAGTCCAATTCAGAAAATTCTTTAGAAATTCCCCAATAAAAAATTAAGGCAGAACTTGAACGCTCTTGTTTCAATATTTTTTTAGGATGTTTCTGGTCTTTCAAGAGTATTTTATAGGTTGGAAAGACATCCATATTCGAGACTATAATATCGGCATCATATTTTTGCTTTACCGATTTCACACCAACAGCCTTTTTATTCTTTATTCTAATTAGTTCTACTTTTTCATTAAACTTAAATTGAACCCCCTCGGAAACCGCTAATTCGTATAAGCTTTTACCAATACGATTCATACCACCCTTTGGAAAAAAAGTTCCATAATGCATTTCTAAATGGGGAATCATTGACATAATTCCTGGGGTTTTATAAGGTGAAGAACCGTTGTAAGTTGCGTATCTGTTGAAGAATTGCACTAATTTTTCATTATTGAATTTACGTTTGTTGGTTTTATCTAAGGTGTTATTTACATCTAACACACCTAGTTGTAAAATAGCTTTTATGGTATCTTTAGAAAGAAATGTGCTTAATTTATGAAGTGACTTCTCAAGAAATAAACTAGCGGTTAAGTCAAACTTCTTTTGGTTCTGGTTGATATATTCAGATATGTTTTGAGCGGGTTCTTTAAAGGTTTTTGATGCCTGTTCAATAAAGGTCTGAGAATCAGATTTAGCAGAAAATCTCAATCCGTCTTCCCAAAAATAATTACAAATGGTATCTTTTTTTAAGTATTTAAAATACATCGTACTTTCTACGTTAAAGAGCTCGTAAAGTTCAGTCACTAAATGCGGCATTGTGAATAGAGAAGGTCCTAAATCGAAACGGTATCCGTCGAGATGAAGGTCATGTAATTTTCCTCCAGCGTGTGAATTGGCTTCAAATACCGTAACATAGTACCCGGCTTTGCGTAAACGGAGTGCTGTAGCTATTCCGCCAATTCCTGCACCGACGATAATAGCGTTTGACATAGAAGGTTTTATTTTTTAAAATACTTAAACGGAACGAATAGCATTCCAAAGCATTCTCCTTCGCTTTTTCCTAAATGTTTATGATGTATTTTATGTGCGCGCCTCACTCCTTTTGCATACCAGTGATTGGCATTTCTAAATAATTTAAAGCGTTGGTGAATAAAAATATCATGCACTAGAAAGTAGGCGATACCATAAGCTAATATTCCAAAGCCTATTGCATAACCATACCACCAGCCATTAGCACCCGCGTAAAAAAGTGACATACTGACAATCGCATAAAAAATAAAAAACGCGTCATTTCTTTCCCACCAAGAATCATGATCTTTATGATGGTGATCTTTGTGCAAACTCCATAAAAAGCCATGCATAACGTACTTATGTGTAAACCAAGCCATAAATTCCATTATGGAAAATGTTCCAAGAAAAATTACTATCCAAAGAAAAATTTTCATTGCTAAACTAAATGTAATTTATAATTAACGTACGATTTTGCTAAAACTCCAAATTTCTGATAATTCGGCACTCGAATTCGCGCATTTTTTATCTCCCTTGATGGGGTGCTTTGAAGTTTTTGAAGCAACTTATAATAATAGCGATAGGCAGTATATACTCCAAACTTTGCCTCGTTAGGTAATCTGAGTATTCCGGCATGACCTTTTTTGAAATCATCTTTAATTTCATCCACAATACGCTGCTTTGATATTTCATCAAGTTCTTTTAAGTTGGCATGTGGAAAATAGGCTCTGTTTAAATCTTCAAAATCTGCTTTTAAATCCCGCAGAAAATTGACTTTTTGAAAGGCAGATCCTAATGACTGGGCAGATTCTTTAAGTTGTTCATATTTTGAAACATCTCCTTTTACGAACACTTGAAGACACATCAATCCCACTACGTCAGCAGACCCATAAATGTATTCTTTATATTCCTCCTCAGTACGATAGTTGCTTTTGGTAAGGTCCATCCGCATACTTTTCATGAAAGAGTCAACAAGGTGATATGGTATTTGATATTTATGATACGTATGCTGAAAAGAGTTTAAAATAGGATTCAAACTAATTTTATCTGCAATGGCCGCTTTCAATTCTCCCTCAAACTTGTTAAATAATTCCGATTTATCATAGTCATGAAAGGTGTCTACAATTTCATCCGCAAAACGAACAAAACCATAAATATTATAAATGTCAGGTCGAATAGTAGAACACAACATCTTTGTTGCTAAGCTAAAAGAAGTACTATACGATTGAGTCACAATCTTGCTACAATCATAGGAAACTTTGTCAAAAATACTTTTCATACGTTACTACTTGTTTTGTTTAGTAATTAACTCTGAAACCAGTTTACCTGAAATCAAAGAAGGTGGCACTCCGGGTCCGGGTACGGTGAGCTGCCCTGTGAAAAATAGATTTTTCACTTTTTTACTTTTCAATTTAGGCCGTAGGAACGCAGTTTGTAAAAGCGTGTTAGCCATGCCGTAGGCATTTCCTTTGTACGAATTGTATTCTTCAATAAAATCATTCACACAAAAAGACTCCTTAAAGATAATATTATTTTCAATTTGTTGCCCAGTTCTTAACTGAAACCTAGTCATAATAAGATCAAAATACTGATCTCTAAGTTCAGGAGTATCTTCTAAGTCTGGCGCAATAGGAACCAAGAAAAACCCCGTTTCGCAACCCTCAGGAGCCATACTCACATCAGTAACAGAAGGAAAATTAGCATAAAATAGAGGATTTGTAGGCCACTTAGGGTTGTCGTAAATTTCTTCAGCGTGTTGTTCGAAATCTGTATCAAAGAACAGATTGTGATGCTCTATATTTTTTAATTTTTTATCAAATCCCACATAGAATAGTAGCGAAGAAGGTGCAAAGGTCTTTTTAGCCCAATAACTTTCTGAATATTGACGATATTTTTCGTCTAATAAAGTTTCAGAATGATGATAATCTGCTCCACTCAACACAAAGTCGGCGTGTTTTTTGTTCCCTTTCGAAACTACACCGGTTGTTTTTCCATTTTCTACAAGTATCTTCTCAACACAGGCATTTGTATGAATTTGAACCCCTAGTTCCTTCGCAAGGTTTTGCATTGCTTTAATCACTTCATACATCCCTCCTTTAGGATGCCAAGTGCCTAGACCAAAGTCAGCAAAATTCATAAAACTATAAAATGAGGGAGTATTACTTGGTTTCGCCCCAAGAAATAATACTGGGAACTCTAAAGTTGATATCAATTTAGGATTTCTAAATTTTCGCCTTACCTCACTGCTTATCGTTTTAAAGAACTGGTCTACTTTAAGAACAGTTTCTTTTGTGACCAGTTCTAAAGGACTTATGCCGGGTCTTAAAACAACTTTGTCTATCGCGATACTATAATTTTCCTGAGCACTAGCTATAAATTTTCTAAGATGTTTAGAGCTGCCCTTTTCGATTCTCTCAAACTCCACGCAGATTTTATCCATTGAATCGCCAATAGTAATAACGTCATCAGCAAAAAATATCTTGTAAGCAGGACTTAGTTTGTCAAGAGCGTAATAATCGGAAGTTTTTTTTCCAAAGTCAGCAAAGAACTTATCAAAAATATCGGGCATCCAATACCAACTGGGGCCTATGTCAAAGGTAAAGCCTTCTTTAATCAGTTGTCTCGCTCTACCACCAACGGTTTTGTTCTTTTCATATAGAACGACTTCAAATCCTGACTTTGCCAGATAACAAGCTGCGGATAGAGACGAAAAACCAGAGCCAATGATAATAACTTTTTTATTCATACAAATGGGGGAACGTACTAAATTATAATTCTTCGACTACCTGTTCTATAGAGTTGAATGTTTTAACAAAATTAGGAAGTGAGCTTTTTGTTAAGTGCTTGGTTTGATACCCTAATACCCATAATTTAGCATCCGGTGCTTCTTTTGTCATCCTAGCAAATTCGTCGATATAATTTCCTATCTTTTCTTTGGTAGGCGATACCGTAAAATAAGAAATAAAACAAAGATTGTTAAAATACTTCATCACATCTTTTAACGTATCAAGAGGAACAGTTTGGCCCAAGTATATTGATTTATATCCCCTAAGAACAATTTCATAGTTTAAATATAAAAGTCCGATTTCATGAATTTCGTTTTCTGGGAGAAACGCAACAAAGACCTTATCCTTTTTTACTATCTGCTGATGCTGTATTTTTTCTGTATTGATTAGAATCTTTTGTTTTATTAAAGCGGTGATAAAATGCTCGTGTGCTGCGCTTATTGTATCCGTTTGCCAAAGAAGCCCCAATTCGTTTAATAGGGGAATAAACACCTCTTTGAATACTTCCCTAAACGACTTATCGATCAAAACGCTATTGTAAGTAGAGTTAAATAAAGATTGATCGAAGTTAATCATTGCCAATTTGAAGGCATTTGTTGCATGATTTTTAACACTATTTTTTGCCACTATTTCCCTTACCAACAGAGGTATATTCTGGTCGGGTATTTTTGCAATTTTTGATATTTTATAACCGTTGTTGTAAAGAAGTGTAATATTTAACAATTTCTGGAGGCTACCCAAACTATACGTACGAATGTTAGTTGCAGTTCTTTCAGGTAGCAGAAGATTGTACCTTTTCTCCCAAATGCGGATGGTATGCGCTTTAATGCCAGATAGGTTCTCTAAATCGCGAATGCTGAAAAACTTTTTTACATTGTTCATAGTTTAGTAAAAATACTTAAACAATTTTAAAAAGCGGCGGTATACTAAGGAAAATTTAACGTTCAGAATACAAAAAGCCTTGAAATTTGAATTTCAAGGCTTACAGTGCGCACGAGAAGACTCGAACTTCCACGACCTAATGGTCACCAGCCCCTCAAGCTGGCGCGTCTACCAATTCCGCCACGTGCGCAATTTTGAGTTTGCTAAACTAAGTAAAAAAAGTATGATTCTACGACATCTTTTGATCCAAAGTATTGGTTTTAATTCAACCTTAATACTGAAGGTTAAAAACGGACTAAAACTAATTTACTTAGAATCAAAAGTATTTTTTATTGTCTTTAAGAAAAGCAGTGGTTCTTAATCAAAATTGAAGATTTTTACTTTTAATGACTTGCCAAACCTAATTTTTTTCGTGGCAAAAAGGTAAATTCATTTTATTGATTTTGTAGGCTTTTTCTTAGGTATCTATAATCGTTAAAAGCACAATTTACATCGATAGTTCGAGCTAAACATCCCATTGCCCACAGCTTAGGTAGCTTTTACAACATATTATTGTAGAAAACGGTCAGTTGTATTTGTTTTGATATTGGGCTTAATCTGTCCCGTCCCAAAACTGAACCACTATGACTCGTAAATTATTAGTTTTCATATTGTTAATTGGAGTTGCTATTTCAGCAAAAGCGCAATTGAGTGATTTGCACTATTTACCACCACTAAAGCAAGGTCAAAACAATGCAGGTATAAGACAGCAAGCAATATATTTATCTACGCCCGAACCTACGTCTTTTACAGTTAATGCTTATCGAGGTACGAATAATACCCCAGTAGCTACATTCAATATTTCCAATGTGAACCCAGCGGTTTATAATATGTCAAATGGTGATAATAATATCATTTTGGTGAATAATGCAAATACCGGAATCGTATTAAATAATAGTGGACTTCGGTTTGAAGCACCCAGTGGAAATAAGTTTTATGTAAACTACCGTGGTAGTAGTAGTGCCCAATCTGCTTCTTTGACGTCTAAAGGTCGACAAGCGATGGGTACAAATTTTAAATGGGGAGGTGTACCAAATTTAGGAAGACATCCCTCAAAGTCAAATACCCTTGGTATTATGGCAACGGAAGATAATACGACGATCAATTTATTTGGATATGACCCCGATTGTCAGTTTAGAGTAGGAAATAATATAGCTGGAATCACCACGAATACCCATCAAATTACCTTAAATGCCAACGAGTCGTTTGTCTATGAAACCTATATAGGAAATAATCCTACGCAGGCTCATGAAGATGGATGGATTGGAGCATCTATAGTTTCTGATAAAGATATCGTAATCAGTAATGGCTCTATGAACTTCGGTCGTCAAGTGGGTGCAACCAATCGAGACGCAGGGATTGATCAGCCCGTACCAGAAAATAGATTGGGAAAAGAGTATGTTTTTGTACGAGGTAATGGAAACCCCAATGGGTGGACAGAATTTCCATTGGTTATTGCTATTGCAGACAATACCCAAATATTTATCAATGGATCCACTACGCCGATAGCCACAATAAATACTGGAGACTATTTTGAAGTACCTAGTAATATGTACTCTTCAAACACTGTTGGGGCGAACATGTTGGTACAAACTTCAAAAGATGTATATGCCTATCAATGTTTGGCTGGTGCTTCTCAACCATATACCCAAGGGTTAAACTTTGTTGCACCAGTGAATTGTCTACTTCCAGATGTCATGGATAATATTCCAGATATCAGAAACATGGCAGGTACCACAGTAACAGGGGGATTGACAATTATTGCGGCTGTAAATACTCCAGATGCTAATATATCAGTTACTGATGGTAATGGTGCAGTTACTTTACCTGCATCAGTTCCAGTAGCTGGTTCAACCGATTGGAAGACGTTCTACATACCAAATTTAAACGGAAATGTCAGCGTACAGTCAACAGGACCTATGGCCGTTGGTTTTTTTGGCTTTAATGGGGCAAGAGGTGTTGCGGGTTACTTCTCAGGTTTTGATACGGTACCCGAAGTTACCCTGGAAATTAGAGGTGGCTCAGGTTGTTTTGTAGGCTCAGAGATCTTTGAAGCAACGGGTAATTTTGACGCCTACCAGTGGTTTGAAGATGGAGTTGCTATACCGGGTGCAAATGCGCCAAGCTATGCACCTCAAGGGGCTGGAGAATTTTTTGTAAGAGGAACAAAAGGCCCATGTACTTATGATAGTAATGCCATTCAAGCGCTTTATTGTGATCCTGATGTTATCGTCAACAAAACAGTAGATAAATCTGAAATTAACGAAGGAGAAACCGCGACGTTCACCATTCGTGTGAGAAATCTTGGTGTTGGGCCGGTAACTAACTTACAAATAACGGATAATATTCCAGCTGGACTTTCTTTAGTCTCAGCCTTTACCATTTCGGGAAGCTGGAGTGGCAATACATGGAATATAGGCACGCTCGATGGAGGTGATACCGCTATTTTAGAATTGGAAGTTCAAGCCGATGAAATCGATACATTACCTTTATTAAGCTTAACAAATACCGCCTTCAACACACAAGATCAAGTCGATACAAATACAACCCCAGACAATCCTTCTGCCCGCATTGTCGTACATAATGATTATGACAATGATGGTGTGAATGATATTACAGATTTGGATGACGATAATGATGGCGTATATGATGAACAAGAATGTTCAAATTTAACCTTCAATGTTACTGGAGGAAACGCACATTCAAGCAATTTGATCAGTGTAGAGAATTACCTTATTCTTGATATTTTTAGTCTAGATAACTCATTCAATCTCCAAATCAATGGTACCGATCTTGCCGGTGAAATTCAATTTCAAGCGTCCGCCGGAAATTTTGCAAGATTTTTCGATGGGTTTGGCTACGGAGAAAATGGCAATCCCCAAATCTATACACTAACCGGTTCTCCAGGAAGTCCATTGATTCGAGTAGTAGTTGATGAAACTGGAAATTTTCAACTCTTTGGATCAAGAAGTTCAAATGGTCCTTTGGAACCGATGGTTTTAACAACGCCAGCTTCTACAATTAGTTGGGATCCTTCAGGAAACAATACGGTAATTATTAGTCAGGCCATTATAGGGCCAACCAATATGAGCGGTGTTCTGTTAACTGCTGGTTGTGACACTGACTCTGATGGCATACCTGATCAACTTGATTTGGATAGTGATGGTGACGGTTGTTCTGATGCCAATGAATTTTATAAAGAAGAAACTGCTGACGGTGGTGATGGAGGTGAATATGGCACTGGAATTCCCACTGTTGATCCCAATAATGGTTCTGTAAATGATGCATCATATGTTCAAGTATTTGCTCCAGAAATATTGCTAGGAAATACGACAGAAGACCTTGGTGGAAATGATATTAATGGTCAAGCGGTAAGCTTAGGTCAAACTTTTGAGTACGTATTGCGATTCCAAAATACAGGTGATGACAATGCTACAAATTATACGATAAGAGATATCTTACCTAATAATATTACGCTAGATAATGTTGATGTTAGTGATGCTCCTGGTACTACGCATAGCTATGATATTAATACCAATGAAATTAACTTTTCAATACCTAATAATCTGGTAGAAGTAGGAGATCCTGAATATAGTATAAGAATTACTGTTACCCTCGCTTCAAATTGTTCTGATTTTGTAGCTGCATGTTCATCGCAATTGGTCAATAATGCCTACTCAACATATCAAGGTGTGATCAATACAAATGTGTTTACTGATGAGATGGGCTCAAATTCAATAACAGCTTGTCAAAGAACACCAGAGGTTGCCGAGAATTCTATTCTTAATGATCTTTCAAACTGTAATGAAGCCAGAACGGTACAGCTGTGCGGTGATAATGTTGTTTTATCAGCAGGGCAAGGCTTTACCACCTACAATTGGATTTTAGATACCAATGGCAACGGGCAAGTAGACGCTTCTGATACTGTTATGAACGATGGCGACCCAGATAGCAACCCAAGCACCTTGTTGGTGACTTCTGTCGGTACATATATTGTTGAGAAAACTTCAAATGGTTCATGTCCTGATTTAATCGAAATTATGGATGTAGAGCGATTTGGAACTACCCAGACCAATCCTATAGTCGATTATTTTAATCAAGTAAACAACGATGCCAACCCAGATAATGACCTACAAGGTGAAATTGTTACCTGTGCAATTGACGGTGATGTTTTAGCCAAAATATTCTTATGTGGTACGAACGATGAAGCCACAATACAGTTAGGTATTACCGATGCCCAAAGCATTGTATGGCAGAAATTAAATGAAGGTAGTTGTACAGACGCTTCTGATAATTGCGCCAATAAAAATGGTACTTGTACATGGGCTGATATGGCAACATCTGA
>CALHCJ010000231.1 GCA_937936275.1 uncultured Flavobacteriaceae bacterium | reverse complement strand
TGGGTGATTCATTATAATCTACCTAAAAACTTAGAAGGCTATTATCAAGAAATTGGTCGAAGCGGTCGCGATAGTTTACCTGCTCATACGCTTCTTTTTTATAGCTACGCTGATGTAGTGCAATTGCGAAAATTTATAAGTGATAGTGCGAATGCTGATGTACAATACGCTAAACTAGAACGCATGCAGCAGTATGCAGAAGCCTTAAGTTGCCGACGTATTGCTTTACTGAATTATTTTGGCGAACACGTGACTCAAGATTGTGGTAATTGTGATATTTGTAAAGCACCACCTTCTTATTTTGATGCTACTTTGTTAACTCAAAAAGTATGTTCGGCGGTTGCTCGTATGAAAGAACAAGAACCTATGGGAGTGCTCATTGATGTGCTTCGAGGTGCGCAAAACGCGCAAGTTTTTGAAAAGGGACTCCAGAATATAAAAACATATGGAGCGGTTAAAGATGTTTCTTGGCAAGATTTGCAACAGTATGTGATACAATTGTTGAATCAAGGTGTGCTAGAGATAAATTTCAGGGAGCATAGTCGAATTGCTTTGACACCTTTAGCAAAGAAAATATTGTACGACAAAGAACCTGTTCAGTTGGCGATTCTCAATCAAGTAGAAAAACCAACAGAACAAAAAACCCGTGCAAAAGCAGATAAAAAAGGACTCTTCGAAAAACTCCGTGTGTTACGCTATCAAATCGCCAAAGAACAGGGCGTACCCGCATACGTGGTTTTCGGAGATGCGAGTTTGAAAGATATGGAGGCTAAACAGCCAACTAGCCTTACAGAGTTTTCAGAAGTATCAGGAGTAGGCGACGCCAAGCTAGAAAAGTACGGAGAAGTTTTCTTAAAGGAAATAGTGAACCATTTAGAGACTATAAAACCAAAAGCGAAAACTCACGAAGTAACTTGGACATTATTCAAGGAAGGGCTTTCTCCATTAGAAATAGCTCAAAAAAGAGCGCTTACTGAAAATACCATTTATAGTCATTTACTAAAAATTTATGCTCTAGGTGAGGAAATAGACCTTCATGAATTAATAACTTCTGCTGAACTTTCTAAAATTGAAAAAGCTAAAATAGACTTGCCTGACGCTGATAGTTTAAAGGCCTATTTTCAATACTTTAAAGAGAAAGTACCCTATTGGAAGATAAAAATAGGGTTATATCTATTAGATAATCAGTAGTCAATAGCAGAATTTGACTTTACCGTTTGATATATAAAAACCCTTGAAAACTCAACTTCTCATCGGTAAGATCTACGATGTAAAAATATACTCCCGTTGGGAGTCCTTTACCCTTATTTAAAGTAGGTATATTCAAGGTATAGGTACCTCCGAATTCGGCGGTATAGTTTTTCTGGTCAAAAACTTTGAGTCCGTTTCGATCAAAAATTTGCATTCTGTTATTTTTGTAGTTTTCAAGCTCTGGAATATAGAAAAAATCGTTTATCCCATCGCCGTCGGGTGTCAGGAGAAAATTGCCCAAGTTATGGATAACTTCATTGGATTCTGAAGTCGATCCTAATGTAATTGTTTCATATCCATTGGGGATGAATAGCTCTGATCTGATAAACCCTTCGGTTAAGGCACCCGTAATTTCTGTGGCGCCAAGGTCGAGCCATTGTTCAGTTTCTTTGTGAAAACCGACCACAGTAAGGTTTTGAATTTGGTCTACAAATTCATTTATGGAGCTACGCTGATTCCAGCTTAATGTCACTGCGACTGAGGTGTCTCCTTGCAACTTCCAGAATTCATTTTGGTTTATTTCAGTATTATCATTCAAAAAATTTTCGGAATTTGAAAAAAGATTTCTAGGATTTTCAAAGAAATATGCAGCTTTCAAAACCACACTTTCTTCATTAACTTCTGCTGAAAGTGGTCGTAAATAAAATTCATCACCAATAGGAAATACATGGCTACCATTTACAGTACTCTGAACAAAGCCATCTACTTTAGAAAAGTCAGATTGACCTTGGTAGAACGCGTCTTCCGATAATTCAAGGAAATTAAGGGGCTGGTTTCTATCTGTAAAAATATTCCCATAAATAAAATTCATATTGTTTTGAATTACAATGGGAATATCTAAAAAGAGACCTTGCTCATTTGCAATTTCGAAGTCGTAGACCTCGGGAATTGAAGAACCGGTTAAAGAAAGTAGGTTATTTCCATAAAAGCCTATTAGTCCTGATGAAGCAAAGAAAGTGTTATCATTCTGAAAAGATGAATATAAACCTAGTTGAGCATTATTGTGAACTTCAAATGTTCCAAAATTTCGGACAATTTGAGCCAATACGGTATTCATAAATATAAACTGAATGAAAAAAAGCAGATATTTATTTTTAAGCTTTATGCTCATTACTTAAGAGTATTTCGTAGCATAATAAACTAATTTTAAGACTAGGTTGAAATGTGTTTTTAACATATAATGCGATTATCTAAAGACGTTTAGACCTATATGAATCGGTTTATTCTATTTTCGCCATGCGAATTCTATTGAGCCAATAGGACTATTGATATTACTGCCTAATGCATAGGCTTTTATATAATCACCTTCGTTCAGATCTAAAGTGATATTATTTGAATGTTTACCAACCTCATTCGAAAGTGTTACAAATAGTGTTGTTGTTATTTCATTATTTCTTAGAATTAATAATTGCCAGCTACCTGTTGCGCCAGATTGTGCTGTAACACCAGTAATAGTGGCGTTACGGAGCATGCGATAGCCATTTGTAATCGAATAAGAATTGTGTATTGGTAAATACTGATTGGTTACCAATCCTCCTCTTGCCCAACTAATATTCTGTCTATCAACACTCAACCACTTATTTCTGACTCCGTCATAGACATAAAGAATACCATCGCTACCCATGAACATTTGACCAGCTTGTGTGCCGGTTGGTGTGGTCACGCTGGGTGTGATTTTAAGCGGAACGCCTGAACTTTCAATGTCTAACTGGGCATCTGGGCTTGTGGTGCCAATACCAACCCTATTATCATCACCACTTACCACTAGGGTATTGCTATCAAAATTTAGGGCAAAATTATTTAGGGTTACGGATCTATCTGCCGTGAGCGTGCCATTTGTAGTGTAGATATTGCTACCTGATGCGCCTGCCAATTCTGCCAAAGCACCTTCTACGTCCGTTGCCGTGAAATTATCGGCGGTATCGGTTAGGTTTACCTCTGATGCGGTTTGGTTGTCAGTACCCAAAGTACTTAAATCAACTTCTATAACATCGCCGTCGCTTTCTACTCCGAGCAAATAAGTGGACGTGGTAGAAGTAAAATTACCACTGCCATATTGATTATATCGAATAACATCGTTACCATCGGTAAAAGTCATAATACGCGTGAAGTCATTACCGCCCACATTTTCATTGTAGTCAGCAAAAAAGAATTCTCCAGTACCCAATGCGGAGGCGTTCAAACCAAATTGAAAGGATTTTAAGGTGTTGTCAACATTGCCAGAGTATCTGTCGAAGATCATGGTAGCGGTATCACCACTTCTAGAAAGCCTTATTACCGAGTTTCCCCCGGCGAGGTGCATTCCCCGTTGCGGATTGTTGGTGCCGATACCAACGTTTCCCAAAGTGTAGACATTTTGATTTATCGACGTCGCATGATTGGTGGTATTCGATTGAAACCAATCACTATCTCTTAGGCCTGAGAGATTAGCACTAAAAGTTGTTAAACCCTCATCTACTTTTAGATTTGTTCCATCGAATGAAACTCCTGTAATATCATCATCTAAGGAAGCCATTAGTTGGCCATCTACATACGTCTTGACCGCTAGTTCTGTTGGGAATTTGGTATTGGTCGCATCGGCCAAGGTTGCATCGCTAGACTTGTTCCCACTATCTTCTTTTTTCGCCAAGGCATCTAAATTGATGGTCAACCAAGTAGTTCCATCATAAACTTTGGTAACCTCTGCGGTTGTATCGAACCAGATATCATTTTCTAAAGGGTTAGAGGGCGCTATTACCGCAGTAGTGACCGTATTATTTTTTATGGTGACTACGCTCCCCTTTCTATCGATAGCTTCAACTTGTTGGGCAATAACGGTAAAGTTTACCACTATCGCACAGAAAGTAAGTATCTGTTTAAAACTGAAAGACATAGAGGAGAGGTGAAATTATCGATCTAAATAGTATTGAGTTAATTATCTAATGTATTGAACCTCAATAGTATCGCCAGCATAAACAATAAAGTCATTCGATATATCTAGAGTTACCGTTGAG
>CALHCJ010000230.1 GCA_937936275.1 uncultured Flavobacteriaceae bacterium | reverse complement strand
GGCTGGCGTTGCCGCTACGAATGGCTGTCCAGAAGATGCGGTAGAATCTACAGATTTACAAGGAGATTCAATACTTAAAATTAATTGTGGAGGTCCTGAAGTAACCATTGATGATGTAACCTTCTTAGCAGATCAATTTGGTGGCGGCGCAATAGCAAATTATGTCGCAGATGCTAGCATTACTGAAATTGAAAATACTGATCTTGATGAGATTTATCTAACAGAGACTATTACTACTAATGCTGCCAATCAAGGTCCGGTTTCTTACGACATTCCAATTTCGAATGGTACATACACGGTAAAACTTCATTTCGCTGAAATTTATTGGGGTGAAATGAAAACCGATGGAAATGAAACTCTTGGTGGGGCAGGTAGCCGTATCTTTGACGTTGATATTGAAAATGGTTCTATTTTAAATAATTTGGATGTATTTGAAGTTGCAGGAGGATCAGCAACAGCTATTACTAGAATGTACGACATTGAAGTTACTGATGGTGAACTAAACATTGTATTTACCTCAACTGTAGATAAACCTAAAATATCAGCTATTGAGATTTTCGGCGACGGAGTAATCAATCCTTAGAATTAAACATAAAAAAATAAATACTGAAAACCTCGCACCTATGTGCGAGGTTTTTTTGTAATTAAATGATTTTAAAAAGTTTTCACTTAACACTTTTTAACCTTTTCTAAAGTAAGGAGTTTGTAACTTACCCAACAAACTATGAAAATTACGCTTATGAATATTTTGAAAACTAGCTTACTAATCGTTTGCTCTTTGGTTTGGATAAGTTGTCAATCCATAGAAAAGAAAGAAAAATCTTCTACCTCTTTGACAGAGCATAAAGAAGAGTTACAAACAACTCCAAAGCTCTCACAAGAAGACCTCAGCGTTTACGAGAAAGCTTATTTTGCTAGTGGATGTTTTTGGTGTGTTGAAGCTATTTTTGAAAGCGTTAAGGGGGTTAAGGAAGCCGTTTCTGGCTATGCTGGAGGAACTGAAGAAAACCCAACATATCAACAAGTAGGTGGAGGCTTAACGAGTCATGCTGAAGCTATTGAAGTTTATTATGATCCAAAAGTAATTTCGTTTACGGCTTTGGTACAGGTGTTTTTTGGCTCTCATGACCCAACATCACTCAATCGTCAAGGCCCCGATAGAGGAACGCAGTATCGTTCTGTTGCTTTTTACCAAACGGATGAAGAGAAGGAAATTATTGAAGCCTACATTGGCGCATTGAAAAATCAAAATGTTTATGATGGAGAACCGATTACAACGGAAGTAGTAGAATTAACCAAATTTTGGGTTGCTGAAGATTACCATCAAGACTACGAAAAAAAGAATCCTAATAACTCTTACATTCGGAATGTTTCGATTCCTAGACTAAATCGTTTTAAAAAGAATTTTGGAGAATTTTTGAAAGAAGATGCTCACTAATTAATAAATCATTATTCAAGGATTACCTCACTGTATTTTGAATGTATGACGATAGACTTATCTGATGAGTTTGTTTTAAGATATCCTTTGTTTACAATGGTGCTTCCATTTTTCGTTTGTTCTAGTGTTATACTATTCGGACAACTAAAACTTGATGAAGTTCCATTTACGTAAATCGTAAACGGAACTTCTGGAGTTTCACATGTTAATTCTGCATTTTGAAGGGAAATATCAATTTCTTTAAATGCTTTGTCAACCTTATTAATTCTTAAGGGTCCAAAATCATTTTTAATAAAAGCTGTATGTATCAATCGATCAATGGTGACATCAGAAGAAGAAGCATTTAACTTCAAATTCAGTACTTCTTTTAAAGCAATTTTCTCTGAGTATTTGGCCTGCAATTGACCGTAATTCCAGTTTTGAACATTGATTGGAGAATAAGATGCGCTAATTGTTGTTTGATCTCCGTCAATAGTAGAGGCC
Source organism: uncultured Flavobacteriaceae bacterium (assembly GCA_937936275.1). GTDB lineage: Bacteria > Bacteroidota > Bacteroidia > Flavobacteriales > Flavobacteriaceae > Maribacter_C. The sequence continues at coordinate 1,118 of CALHCJ010000230.1, read as the reverse complement.
CATAAACTTGAATGCGATAAAATTGCCTTCAAGTTTTTAGTATTCTCAGCTAATTTAATCTCGCCATGTCGCACATCCATTTTTATCCTCATCCCCTTCGGCATTTTTACCTTAATGGTCTTTTTTACTTTATAATTTTTGCTTTCTCCTTTCGAAGATGAATAAAAAATATTGGGTCCTCCATGAAAGTAAGTGCGAGTACTGTCACCATTCATAATAATTACATGCGTAGAATCTTTGTCTTTATTTTTTCGAAAATTTCGCTGAACTAAAAAGCGTTTGCGTCGTTCCTGATGCTCCTCCATTCTTTGCGCTCTGGCGTTTTCTAGTCTTTCTCTTCGTTCTGCATATGCTTCTGCTCTCTCTTCTCGCGCCTCTAAACGTTTTTGCAACACTTTCTCACGCTTCTCTTCAAGTTTTTCTTGACGTCTTTCCATTTTTTCTGCCCATTCTTCTAGTTTTTCTAAATGCTCTTTATCATATCCTTTTGAAAATTCTTTCTGCCATTTTTTTAAATATTTTTCTCCATCTCTTTCAAAAGCCTCATGATCAAACTCAATCATTGAATTGATGGGTAAGGGTGGCATATCCAATAGCTCGTCAAACTCAAAATCAAATTCAAAACTACTGATATCAGGAAATCTTGGCATTTCAATATTGAAGTTTTGCGTGTCATTCAAAAAATTACTGTATAACCATGAATTTTTTGCTTGTGTCTGAATAGATACCTTAGAACTGTTTCCTAAAATATCGAACCCTGAATCTTTAAAATAATCTTGAGCTTCCTCTGCTGTGGCTCCTTCAATTTCAATAATGGCTTCAATCACCACCTGATCGCTAGCCCAGGTTTCAAATTCAATATCAGCGTGACTCGTATTTACGTCCAGCAGCGCATCGTCGGCCACTGTAAAAGTTTCTTTGTAGGTTTTTGATTGCTTTTGCCCATATACTCCCATGTTGATAAGGCACAGGAGTAAGACAAAAAGTTTACATAATAGTTGTTTCGACTTGTTCATTTTTTGATGTGTTTAATTCGTTTAACTTCTTTTTTAACTTTTGTAATAATTGTAATCTCAATTGTAAATTCTGAATTAAGGCAGAAATAGTTTGATCATTAG
>CALHCJ010000229.1 GCA_937936275.1 uncultured Flavobacteriaceae bacterium | reverse complement strand
CTCGTTTTTCAAATATAAAACATTTGCAGTCGATACTCACTTAGAGACTTATTTGATGCTAAATAGCGTTGACAAAGAAGTTTTTGTCGTAAGTAAGAATCAATTTAAAAACCCATCAACCAAGCTTGCTCAAGGTTTTTGATTTTAAACACGGAACATTTTTCATCAATTGAAAAACTAACAATACCTGTATCTTAGTAACCAACAAATAAAGACGATGTCAACTGGTAAATCATGGTTACGTACCCTTTTAGATCTCTTGGAGGTCTTTTTCAATAGTTCACAGCAAAGCAAGCAAGGCCGAACTTGGCACCAACATGTTGTTCCTTACAAAGAAGGTTGGGCGGTACGTCGCGAAGGCAATAAACGTATAACGAGCAAACATAGAAAACAGACTACAGCTATTCGCAAAGCTAAAAGTCTAGCTCGAAAATACAAGGCTGATGTCATCATTCACCGGGCTAGTGGTGGCATTCGAGATCGGATAAGTTATGGTGATTAGCAATTATAGAACTGATCCAAACCTTCTATTACCAGTTGGAGGTATTTTAAACGATAGCTAAATACGTCTTACATCTATTTTCAAGAACTCAGCACATTCTTTTTAAATCATTGCCTCTTTAGACAAAACTAAAAAATACCCATAAACAGGTATTGATATGTCCAAAGTCAGCAACTAGTTTTGAGCTTTATATATACACCATGAAAGCCAAAACCCACGCTAAAACCAAAAATATGCTCGATACTTTACAACGCGGGCGCCTCGAAAAAATAAAAGAAAGCTATGGTCTCACCGAGTTAGAGCTACAATTTCTGTTAAGCTTAAGTTCACGGTATCAAAAACCATCACCTGCATTAGATCACTTACTTTCAACAAACTAAAACCATTAGCTAAACCCTCTTCTGATGCTTTGTAAATAAATCGGGGGACGATCAACTTTGTTGATGAAGAGGGTTATTTTAGGTATTACCTATACTATTGCGATGTTATAAAATCGCTTAACAACTCCATTTCTCGTTCAAGTAAACCCAATTTTCGACTTATCTGTATTTAATTCCGTTAGCCGATTAAATCCGTATTTGACTCCTTTTTAAACAAACTTTGTCGCAAATACTGACTTTATGAAAGCAATTGTAAGAAGTATCAAAAAAGAGTTAAACCATGAAAACTCTGTTGCAGCGATTAGTTGCCTTGTTTTATCCATTACCATCTGGTTTATTTTAAGAGTATTAGAGGCAGGGCAATAAAACACATTAGTTAAGGTATACAAAAAGCCACCTTAAGGGTGGCTTTTTCACTTTCAGTCCTTTCGAAGTAGGTATTTGAACGGAATTGATTTCGCGAATTATAGTAACTTTACAGCAAATCATTTTAGATCAGATTGTACACTATTGTCGACATAGAAACTACCGGAAACGGTATTAAAGGAAATAAGATTACAGAGATCTCTATTTTCAAATACGATGGTTATGAAATTGTGGATGAATTTACTTCTTTGGTGAATCCCGAATGTGAGATTCCGTATTTTATTACTGGCCTGACGGGTATAGATAATCAAATGGTACGTGATGCTCCGACCATTGATCAAATCGCAGATCAAATTATCGATATTACTAAAGACTCCATATTTGTAGCTCATAGTGTCAATTTCGATTATAATGTCATCAAAAACGAGTTCAAAAATTTAGGACTTGAATTTGTTCGCAAAAAATTATGTACCGTTCGGCTTTCACGGAAGTTAATACCTGGTTACAATTCATACAGCCTAGGAAAGCTCTGCACTTCATTAGGCATTCCCTTGACGGATCGCCACCGTGCTCGTGGCGATGCTCACGCTACCACCATTCTTTTTCAAAGGCTTCTGCGAACCAAGAATGCTGATGTTATTTTTAAAAAATTTCTAAACGCCCGCTCGCAGGAAGCCACTTTACCACCTGCTTTAGCAAGAGAGGTTTATGAAAAACTACCCGAAGTACCTGGAGTTTATTATTTTAAAAATGCCAAGGGTGTCATTATTTATGTGGGCAAAGCCATAAACATTAAAAAGCGTGTGTTGAGTCATTTTTATGATAAGGCTACGAAAGAAATTGCAATGTGTCAAGAAACCGCAGATATTGATTTTGAACTTTCAGGAAGCGAACTGGTGGCACTACTCATGGAATCTGATGAAATAAAACAACACTATCCTAAGTATAATCGTGCCCAAAAAAGAAACGTTCAGCAATATGCGATTTTCTCCTACGAAGATCGTAACGGAATTATGCATTTGGCATACAATAAACTGAAAGCATCTCCGAACCCTTTAACTATATTCTATAGTGCTACAGATTGTCGTAAGATGTTACAAGAATTATGCACAACTTTTGAACTTTGTGCGAAATATTGCCATCTGCAAGAGGGGGTAGCCGAGTGTTCGCATTATAGTATAGCAACCTGCGCTGGAATTTGTAGGGGAAAAGAAGATAATGTAAGTTATAATTTGAAAGTAGCTGAAGCCGTTGAAGCCATTAGAGGTCAACACCAGAACTTTGTAGTGCAAGAAAAAGGGAGAACCATTGACGAGCAAGCTTTTATTTGGATTGAAAATGGAAAATATGCTGGATACGGCTTTGTTCAAAAAGAAGAAACCATACACTCTTACGACAACCTAGATACTTTTTTAATCCGCAAAAAAAATACGCTTGAAACACAGCGTATTGTTCAGTCTTATTTATTAAAACATCCTCAAAAGGAAAAATTTCGGTTAACCGACCCTATTCTATAAAAATATTAATCATTAAGCTTCTTGTACATGCGCACTACGAACACTAGCCAAATCATGAAAACGGCACCTACGAAGATAGAATAAAGTAAGATAAGGTCCATTATTTCTTATACTTTAGGTAGTTCATAAAACCTAATATGGTCGGAGCCCAAAAGGCAACAAAAATAGCATCTAACTTTTTTCCGCTCAAAAACAAATATTCTGAAAATACTATTATTGAGAGGACGACCAGAAGCATGATGCAATTCATTGCTCCCACCCGTTTAACAAAATTCTTAATCATTCTCGGGAAAAGTAGTTCTATTTAAAGGTAGCAATTATTCAATATGCTACCTAAAATTATGTTAATAAAATCTTAACAATTGTAAAATTATTGACAAATACCATAAAATAAAGACGTTTTCGCAACAAAAACGATCTCAAAAGAAAATTATACGATTAAAAACAACTATTAGGTAACGCTTGATCTATGTTATCATGCTATAAATACTTCTTATTTTTTTAAAGCGTTGACGGACATACATAGTTAGAAATATTCACTCCAGCTTTTTTCAACGCTCCAAAACCACCAGCAATATCGATTAAATTATGAAATCCACGGCTCTTAAGAATAGAAGCTGCAATTACTGAGCGATAGCCTCCCGCACAATGCACGTAAAAGGTATGGTTTTTAGGAAACTTTGATAAATGTTCATTAAGGGTACTCAAAGACGTGTGATTAGAATTGACAACGTGTTCCGACTGAAATTCACCGTCTTTTCGAACATCAAAAACTGGAATTTTTTCCATATTTATGTTCTCCTTGACCTCATTTGCAGATAGTGAAGTTATAGTATCATATTGGTTGTTAGCTTTCTTCCAAGCTTCGAAACCTCCTGCTAAATATCCGACCGTACCATCAAAACCAACACGAGATAATCGCGTAATCGTTTCTTTTTCCTGTCCTTCAGGTGTGACTAGCAAAATGGGTTGTTTCACATCAGCAATCAATGCTCCCACCCACGGAGCAAAATCACCATTTAATCCAATAAAAATAGATCTTGGCACATGTCCTTTCACGAACTCATTTTGATGTCGAACATCTAAAACAACTGCACCAGTTTCATTTGCTGCTATTTCAAAGGCTCTTGGGGATAAGGCCTTTGTACCGCGTTTTAAAACGTCAGCAATATCTTCATACCCTTCTTTATTCATTTTAACATTCAGAGGAAAATACTTTGGCGGCGGTAATAATCCATCAGTGACTTCTTTTATGAACTCTTCTTTGGTCATGTCTGCACGAAGCGCATAATTCATCTGTTTCTGATTTCCTAAAGTATCCACGGTTTCCTTCATCATATTCTTTCCGCAAGCTGAACCAGCACCATGAGCAGGATATACGATAACGTCGTCTGCTAATGGCATGATTTTTTCCCGTAAACTATCAAATAAAATACCTGCCAAATCCTCTTGGGTAACACTAGCTGCTTTTTGTGCCAAATCAGGGCGACCTACGTCCCCTAAAAATAAAGTATCACCACTGAATATGGCATGATCTTTACCGTTTGCATCTCGTAAGAGATAGGTCGTACTTTCCATTGTATGACCAGGCGTATGCAGAGCAACAATTGTGATGGCCCCAAGCTGAAACTCTTGTCCATCCTCAGCGATAACAGCATCAAAGCTTGGATTCGCTTTAGGCCCATAAATGATGGGGGCACCAGTCTGTTGAGACAATGTAACATGACCACTCACAAAATCTGCGTGGAAATGAGTCTCAAAAATATACTTGATTTTTGCATTATCTCTTTTTGCTCGATCGGAATAAGGTGTAACTTCTCGTAACGGATCAATAATTGCTACTTCGCCTTCACTTTCTATGTAATAAGCACCTTGGGCAAGGCACCCGGTATAAATTTGTTCTATCTGCATAATTCAATTTAATTTTCATTTTAATCCTTGAAAAAACACCTCATTCTTTTTACAAAAATAAGATTTCTCCTCTCGAACTGTTTTAATTTTTAAGTGCATTTAGCCTATTCTGAATCGCTATTTTTCCCTGTAGAATCGAACATGAGCTGGGATCATCAAAATAGGCTACCGCTTCTTTAGTTTTTACAAAAAGAAATTCTTTATGCAATTCATTAATAATACCACTACTAAAAATAATATCTCTCGTAGGTCCGATGGCTCCTGCAATATAGAATTGAAGTCCGCTATCATGTATTTCTTTAATAACCTTACTAAGCATCTGCGCTGAACTACTATCAATATAATTGATGGCCTCCGCATTCAGTATAACCCCTTTCAAACGCTCTCCTTTCGCTTCGATATATTTGAACAACTGACGTTTAAAAAAAGCTGCATTGCCAAAATACAATTGCGCATCAAACCGCACAATCAATAAATCATCACGCACGACGACCTCATCACCAAATCGAAGTATATTTTTATAATAATCTGAACCTTCAATATTACCAATTACTGCAAAATGAGGATTTGAAGTTCGATACACCATCAATAGTAAAGAAAAGAGAACCCCCAATAAAATACCCTGCGGAATACCGACAAAAAGAGTAATCAAAAACGTAATCAACAAAACTAGAAACTCATCTCTGCTGTTATTCCAAAGGTTTTTCGCATACTTGAAATCAATCAATCCGAAAACAGAAACCATAATAATGCTAGCTAAGACAGCTTTTGGTAAATAATAAAATAAGGGCGTGAAAAATAATAAAGTAAGCACAACTAGACCTAAGGCAAATAGAGCTGCTAAATTTGTTTTAACTCCCGATTCATTATTAATTGCTGAGCGCGAAAAACTTGCTGTAGTCGGGTAAGACTGAAAAAATGAACCTACTATATTTGAGGTTCCTAAGGCTACTAATTCTTGATTCGAATCAATAGTATCTTCTCCATCTTTTTCTTGCATTGCCTTACCAATAGATATTGCTTCTAAGTAACCTACTAAAGCTAAAGTTAAAGCAATAGGCCAAATACTTAGTGCATTCGCTACATTAATATTTGGCAATTGAAAACTTGGCAATCCGGTTGGTACCACTCCAACAACTTTGGTTCCGTACTGCTCTAAATCCAAAAAGTAAACGGCTAGTATACCTAAAACTACCACGATTAAAATTGATGGAATTTTTCTACTCCATTTTTTCAATCCAATAATGAATAGTATACCTATGAGACCAATAGCAAAATCGACACTATTTGCCTCTGAAAATTTTTCAAAAGCGTTTAACAGCAGCTGATGAAATTTATTACTTCTAGCAATATTAGCACCTAAAAGATGTTTGAGCTGACTGAAAATTATAATTAAAGCTGCAGCGGAAGTAAAGCCGCTAATGACAGGTTTCGATAAAAAGTTTACTAAAAAGCCCATTTTGGAAAGACCCAAAAGTAGTTGGATGGTACCAACCATAAAGGCTAAAAAAATAGCCATGGCAATGTAATTCTCTATTCCTGTGATCGCCAATGTACCCAAACCAGCTGCTACCAAAAGTGAGTCCATCGCTACGGGTCCGATCGCTAAATTTTTCGATGTTCCTAAGAACATATAGATCAGTACAGGAAAAATAGCCGCATATAAACCATATACTGGTGGTAAACCTGCAATCATAGCATAGGCCATCCCCTGTGGAATTAAAATTACGCCCACAGTAAAACCTGCTATAACATCCTTTAAAAAATCGGTTTTGTTGTAGTTGGTCAATCCTTTCAGAAATGGAAGGAATTTTTGCATTAGGCAAATTTACGTTTAAATGTAGAAATGAATGTAACCTAGGTTGCAGATATAGATCTGTTCAATGGTAAATAAATCCTAGAAGCCATGAGAGTAATTAAGCTAAAACTATTAAAGTGCTATGACCTTAATATGATTTCGATGCATCGCTATCTTACCTTCTCTTTCTAGTTTTTTAAGTAGTCTTGAGACAACCACTCTCGAAGTATGTAAATCATAGGCAATATTCTGATGCGTTGTATAAATACTATCGTCATTGATGACTTTGGCCTTATCTTGTAAATGTTTTAAAATCCGTTCATCCATTCTCAGGAAAGCGAGCGTATCAACGGTCTCTAAAAGCTCCATCATTCGAATATGATAGCTGTCTATAATAAATTGCTGCCAAGAGGAATATTTGGCCATCCAAGTCGCCATTTTTTCAGCAGGAATCATTAAAAGTTCTGAATCGCTTTCTGTTACAGCCCGAATTTCACTTTTCTTTTTACCCAAACCACAAGAAAAGGTCATTGCGCAAGTGTCTCCTTTTTCTAAAAAATAAAGTAAGAGCTCGTCTCCTTCTTCATCTTCTCTTAGAATTTTAATAGCACCATCTAACAGCAAGGGCATATAGTTGATCGGTTCACCGATATCCATGATAGTTTCTCCTTGAACAATATGTCTATGTTTACCGATCGTATCAATTTCAACAAGCAGCTCATCTTCAAAGAGATATCCATATTGCTGCTGTAATGACACTCTCATACGACTTAACTGTTTACAGAAATGAACACCTTAAACGTCTTTGAACTTTCCGTTAAAAACTGAAAACCCTCATGCAAATGCTTTTGTTCTACATCATAGGGATAAAACGTAATGGGCTCAATACAAATCATATTGGGTACTTCCGTCCATAACATAAAATTACCAAAACCTTCTGTACGAATTCGGAGTTCGTTTTTATCTTTTAGTATGACTTCTTCATAGCCGATTACTTTAAAAGCTCTGCTTCCCACAGCGAGCACTTGGGCAAGAGAAATACTGTGTTCTTCAGCAATGACGACAGGGTTTTTAGTCACCAAATTAAATGCGGGATGATAGCCTAGCATAAATGGTGTATCTCTTTCTCCAGAAACTATAAAAGAAATTTCGAGTCCGTTATTGGTTAGTTCAAACTTCTTTTCAAATTCGAAGTCATAGGTCCAATATAAAAATTGTTTATTCGATTTTTCAGGATGTTTTGAGTTTTTTATAGGAGTTCTAGCTACGTAACTTTTCTTGTAGACAGCCTCAATATCCGTTTGAGAAATCAATTCGTATTTCAATTCTCGTAGTAAACCGTGTTGATCTTGAATAGCAACATCTCGTGGTGTTTGCACCTGAAATTTTGCTTCTGCCGTTGGACCAATAATTGGAAACATTTCGGTATCAGAACTTCGCCATCCAGGACTTCCCTTTTGATGAATATATTCATGACCATCTACTTGATAACTGACCAATTCACCTGCGTCAATTTCAACTTTTTGTGCGCCTAACTTTAAAATCATCCAACAATGTTATAGTGCGTCAATAGAATTATCTAACCAAAGAGTTCTATCAGAAATCCATCCTTTTAAATAATCAATTTCTTCGGTGTAGTTAGCACCTACAAATCTATTGGGCCAAATATAAGTACCAAAAGTAGGCCATCGATTGAAGTTCGATTGAAGTGCTCCTGAATCATTTAATAGGGCTCTGTAGGCATCTACTTTTCCAAGAATAGCATCATCGGCAAGAATACCTCCACGGAGTTCGTTCCAACGTTCTTTCAATCGAAGGACAAAAGCAGGGTCTTCTAACAAACGACCCCACCAAAAAGGAACAGACCAAAAGTCACCCGGACATCTTTCGTTAAAGCGATATGCCCAAACATTGGTTTCACCTCCGCTACAATAGTCTGCATTGCCAAAAGCGAGATTAAAATCCCAGATGGGACCCATTTTTAGTTTTTCATTTTTCTCTTTGTGCATCCAGGTGCTAATACGATAGCCATCTACATTATTCGAAATTTCATTTAGAATAAAAAAATCAACAAAACTATCGACGTCGATGTAGGAAGCATATCCGGTATCTGGGTCGGTAAATGTATCTGAAGCTAATGCATCTTCAAAATCAGTAATATAGGTTGAAATGTATGTTTTTTGCTGTTCTGTAATTTCATCCCATTCTGGGTAATCATATAAAAATCGAATCGGACTTCCAGTTTCGTCAATAGAGGATCCGTATCTTGAATTGAAAGAATTTTGTTCAGTATAGCCTTCTGAACTCTTGTCTATTTTAATAATATAACCACCCGTGAGATCTTCACCCTCATTTTCGTCCTCTTTTAGTTTATTAATATCGATGCGGTTTTTATCTCGCTTCAATTTTTCCATAAATACGTAAAGACCAATATTCTCTTCATTTATACTCACCTCAACGAACTTGGTTCGGCTTGCATAATGATTCATTTCTCGAGCCAAATCATAGATTAATACATTACGCATCGCAGATTTGTCACTATAGGGTGCGTATAAAATCCAATCTTCTTCTTCGGGATATTCTAGTAAAGTAGCGTCTAAATCATTTCCTTCGGCATCCCAAGTTTCAAATCCATATGATTTTTTAGGAAACATTTGTGAGGAAGACCCTCTGATCTCAATACCCATATTGCCTGTATACAGGGTTTCTTCTTTTTCTGTTATCGTAAAATCTGCAGCAATTTTGGGTTCATCGACTATTTGTGCGCCGTTTGTAGTTATTGAAAATACTGGTAGCGGATTCTCTATGACCACTTCCTCTGGGTCAGGCTGGCCTTGTTCGTCAGGAGTGGGATTATCGTCACTACTACAACCTGTTATTAAAACTAAACAGAGTGCTAAAACATAATTCAATAGCGATAACTGAAATCGGTTTCTCTTTTTAAGCATCGTACAATTTTTCACCTAAGATAAGGAACTCTTAGAAACAGTTGTCTCTCTTCATTAATGAAGTCCGCTTATAATGTCATACTTGGTAATAATATGATGTTTTCCATCTCCTAAATCAAGTAATACGGCGTGAACATCTTTATGAATTAATTTAGCCACCTCTTCTATCGATGTATTACGATCAACAATCGGAAAAGGTTTTTGCATCACCTCTTTGATAGGTTTTGAAGTGACATCAGTATCCTCCATAATAGCTCGAAATAAGATGGCTTCGTCAACAGACCCTACAAAACCGTCTACATCTTCTACAGGAATCTGCGATATATTATGGTTTTTCATTCGCTCAATGGCGTGAGAAACTAATTCTTCTGTTTTCACCGTCACTAAAGGTTCTTCGATATGATTTTTAATGAGGTCTACTGCTTTCGTTACCTCATCATCTAAAAAGCCTCTATTACGCATCCACTCATCATTAAACATTTTACCCACATAGCGACTACCGTGATCATGAAATAAGACCACCACGACATCATCTTTTGTAAAATGTTCTTTGAGTTGCAGTAAGCCTTTGATGGCGGCACCAGCAGAATTCCCTAAAAACATGCCTTCCTCTTTTGCTAAGCGCTGCGTGTAAACGGCGGCATCTTTATCGGTCACTTTCGTAAAACCATCAATCAAGCTAAAATTTACATTTTTTGGTAAGATATCTTCACCAATACCTTCGGTGATGTATGGATAGATTTCGTTCTCATCAAAAATACCTGTTTCGTGGTATTTTTTAAATACGGAACCGTAGGTGTCAATACCCCAAATTTTTACATCAGGGTTCTTCATTTTCAAGTATGAACCTACGCCTGAAATAGTGCCACCAGTACCGACTCCAACCACAAAATGTGTCACTTTTCCATCGGTCTGCTTCCAAATTTCAGGACCTGTACTTTTAAAATGTGCTTTGCAGTTAGATGGGTTATCATATTGGTTCACGTACCAAGAATTTGGTATTTCTTTGGCAAGCCTTTTGGCTGTAGAATAATAACTGCGTGGGTCGTCAGGGGTAACATCAGTAGGACAGACATATACTTCACTACCCACAGCTTTTAGAATATCAATCTTTTCTTTGGATTGCTTATCGCTAATCACACAAATCATTTTGTAGCCTTTCACCACAGCACCTAAAGCCAAGCCCATGCCCGTATTTCCAGAGGTGCCTTCAATGATTGTTCCGCCAGGTTTCAGTACTCCTGCTGCTTCTGCATCTTCAATCATTTGAAGTGCCATTCGGTCCTTTACTGAATTTCCGGGATTAAACGTTTCATACTTCGCCAACACCAAGCATGGTAGCTCAGCCGTAAGTACATTCATTTTTACCAAAGGAGTGTTTCCTATTGTTTCAAGTATGTTCTCTGCATAATCCATAGGGTACAAAGTTATGCATTTGAATTACGAAAAAGATATTCAGAAAGAAGATTTACTCGTTAATCGAAATTTAAAATGATCCGTCGTTTGCGTCGCAATCAAAGCTAATTTTGTTATCATGTCTCTTGGGCTTGCCCAGAGCTTATTTACTCAAACTTGATCGCTTTGACAGGCGTGATTCGCGTAATGATATAAGAAGGAAGTAATAACATTAATAGGCACAAAATCAGAACTCCAATATTCAATAGAAGTACGGTAACGAAATCAATACTTACCGGAATATATTCAACATAGTATTCTTTCGGATTCGGAAACTTAAAAACTTTAAATGTATTTTGAATCCAGATGATACCCAAACCTATTACATTGCCCCACAAGAGTCCGATACTAATTAGGTACGCGGCGTTGTACAAGAACACCTTACGAATGCTCCAATTAGAAGACCCTAAAGCCTTTAGAATTCCAATCATTTGAGTACGTTCTAAAATTAGAACTAACAATGCAGTAATCATATTGATGCCTCCTACGATAACCATGATACCAATAATCAAACGAGTGTTGAAATCAAAGAGACCAATCCATTCAAAAATTTGACCATATTTTCTTTGAATGTTTTGGCTGTCTAAAGTCGCCATTGTATTTGCTCGAATTTCTAGCGTCTTTTGTTCGATAGCATCAAAATCATCAAGAAAAACCTCAAAGTTTCCTATTTGATTTTCTTCCCATTTATTCATGCGCTGAAGATGTCGAATATCGGTCATAAAATAACGCTGATCAATTTCTTCAAAACCGCTATCAAAAATCCCTACTATTTTAAAATTTCGTTGATTGGGTATTTGCTCTGCATCTTCTTTAAAAAAGATGGTATAAAAAGTATCGCCTGTTTTGAGTTGTAATCGATTTGCAATGATCGCGGATAATAACACTTCATTATTTAGTTCATTTTTATAGTCAGGCAATCGACCATCAACCAAATATTCTTCAAACACCTTCCAGTTATAATCTTTACCTACCCCTTTTGCGATGAGTCCTTCAAAAGTTTCTTCGGTTCGAATTACGGCAGCTTTGGTAGCCACCGCCTGAATGTGCGCAACATCTTTTACATTATTGAACTTAGGATAGAAGTCTTGATCTAAGGAAACGGGAACTACGGATACGTCTGAATTGTTATTGTCGTAATTGTAGATTTGAATATGCCCATTAAAGGCAGCTACTTTTTCTCGAATTTTAATTTTGAGTCCGGCACCAGTTGCAATAGCGATGAGCATCATGATCAAACCCAAGGCAATCGCTGCTATGGCTATTTTTATTATTGGTGCGGAAATGCTAATTTTATGCTCCGCTCCAGAAATAAGTCGCTTAGCGATAAAATACTCTAAATTCAATTTATGCCTTTTTTATACAGCATCAAAAGTACTGTTTTCATTTGGTTTTTAATACTCTCTGCTTGCGGAAACGAACCAAAAACAACAAATTCAAGTGCTAAAAATTCGAGAGAAACGAAGCGAGTAACTCTTGTTGAACCTATTAGTGTAGGTGCCAATCAAATCGACAAATATCTACCCCTACTTCAAGGTAAAGCTGTAGGTATTGTTGCCAATCAAACCAGTGTCATATTTAAAGAAAATACTACTTCCTATGTGCATCTCGTAGATTCTCTTCTTGCCTTAGATATTGACATTAAAAAGATATTTTCTCCCGAACATGGGTTTCGGGGTCAAGCAGATGCAGGTGAAAAAGTTAAAGATGGATTGGACACCAAAACTGGACTGCCCATCATTTCGTTGCACGGAAAAAATAGGAAACCTTCTGCCAAAAATTTGAAAGATTTAGATGTTATCCTTTTTGACATTCAAGATGTAGGCGTGCGCTTTTACACCTACATTGCAACCCTACAATTGGTAATGGAGGCCTGCGCTGAAAACAATATTCCCGTCCTGGTTTTAGACCGACCGAATCCGAATGCGCATTACGTTGACGGACCTACCATGAAAGCCGAGCACACCAATTTTTTAGGCATGACTGAAATACCATTGGTGTACGGAATGACCATTGGAGAATATGCAAAAATGATTAATGAAGAAGGTTGGTTGGAAAATAAATCAAAAGCAGATCTTACGGTAATTCCTTTGAAAAATTGGAAACACAGCAGCACCTATCACCTCCCGATTCGGCCCTCACCAAACCTTCCGAATGACATAGCGATCAATCTATATCCTAGCCTAGGACTTTTCGAGGGAACGAACGTAAATGCAGGGCGTGGTACTGAATTTCAATTTCAACGTTATGGTGCTTCCTTTTTAGATAGTACACAGTATAGTTTTCGTTACACTCCTCAGCCAAACTTTGGTTCAAAAAATCCAAAGGAAAAAGGAAAAGTAGCTTTTGGAAAAGACTTAGCAAAAGTAGAAACTATGAATACCGTCTCTGTCCATTGGTTGATTGATGCTTATGAGAATACAACAGATAAGACACTCTTTTTCCTTACTAGCGGCTTTACCAAACATGCAGGTACCACTGCTCTTCAAAAACAAATTGAAGCTGGAGTTTCAGCTGACGAAATTAGATCAAGTTGGCAACCTGAAATAGAAAAATTTAAGAAGATTCGAAGTAAATACTTAATCTACGATTAAGATACTTCTTCGATACCTGTCGGCTTTCTGTATTTATGAAAGGGCTGTTTCAGTAGCACTTTGATTTTTCCATTCTCTTCTTCGTCGAAAAAAGTATCAACGCCGTATACAATTTTATCACGGTCATATTCCATATAGGTGCCTAAAAGGCGATCCCAAAGCGAGAAGATATTTCCATAATTTGAATCCGTGTAAGGCAGCTTATAATGATGGTGCACTTTATGCATATCTGGTGATACCAAAATATAACTGATCGCTTTATCTACCCCTCGTGGGAGTTTGATATTTGCGTGATTAAACTGAGACAAAACCAAAGAAAGCGATTGATACAGCATGACTAAGCCAATAGGAGCACCAACAATAAAAACACCAAAAAGTGTAAATGTAAATCGAATCATGCTTTCTAAAGGATGATGACGATTCGCTGTTGTAGTATCTACATTATGATCGGTATGATGCACCAAATGAACCATCCAAAGTGGTTTCACTTTATGTTCTGTGAGATGTGCTAAATAAGCTCCAATAAAATCTAACAAAAGTAATCCGATCAACACATAAGCCCAAATTGGTATTTCGGGCAACCAATTGATAATTCCGAAATCATTAGCAACCGTCCAATCTGCAGTTTTAAGCAACAAAAAAGCGAGTGCGAAATTAATTAGTATGGTCGTAAATGTGAAGAAGAAATTAGGCAAAGCGTGCTTCCATTTTTTATACTTGAAACGAAACAAGGGTAAAATACCTTCTAGTAACCAGAATAAAGTAATTCCGCCTACCAGTATCAACGACCGATGTAGCGAGGGAATATTTTGAAAATAATTAATTACGGTTTCCATAGATTTTAAAGATACAAATTGCTTTTGTCATTTTACGGGTATTCTTTTCTTCATCTCCTCCACAATATTGAAGGCAGCAGGACAAATAGCCACATTGTTCAAAGTAAGACTGCTGATCTGTTGAAACTTTTTTCTATTTGTATGTGGAAATTCACGACAAGCTTTGGGTCTAACATCATAAATTGAGCAATAGTTATCGCTACCCAAAAATGTACAGGGTACTTGCTGCAAAACATAATCATCCTCTTCATCCACCTTTAAATATTGCGCGATAAAAACCTGAGGTTTCAACTTCATATGTTTTGCAATACGTTCAATATCTGCATTCGTAAACAAAGGGCCTGTTGTTTTACAGCAATTCGCACATTTGAGACAGTCCGTTCTTTCAAACTCATCTTCGTGCAGCTCTTGCATCAGATAATCAAAATTTTTAGGGGCTTTCTTGCGAAGTTTTGCGAAGTACTTTTTAGTTTCCGAATGTTTTTCTTTTGCCTTCTGAGGCAGTTGTCTGAGAATTTCATTCATTATTTATTATATATTGTCAAGTTACTTATTGCAAATTTGCCACATTTGCACAAATTACAACTTATATTATGATGGATGTTTTTGGTGCAGCCCTCTTAGATTATCAAAACGGCAATTATACGGAAGACATTGGTACTTTTTCTTCACTCGATGAAGAAGATCGTATGCCGCTACCTTACTTATTCAGAAGCTATAGAGAAATGCCTGCTTTAGAACAAAAAGCGCTTCAACTTTGCAAAGGAAAAATTCTTGATATCGGTTGTGGTGCTGGTAGTCATAGTTTGTATCTACAACAAAAAGGTTTTGAAGTCACCGGTCTAGACCATTCTGAAGGAGCGATTGAAACCTGTAAGCAACGCGGAGTGAAAAATTTGGTTTGTGCCGATTTATATGAGTTTCAAGGTCAAAAATTCGATACGATATTGTTATTGATGAATGGCATTGGTATCGTCGGTCGCTTAAATAAGCTAAATCAATTTATGAATCACTTGAAAACATTATTGAACCCGGGCGGACAAATTTTAGTAGACTCGAGCGATATCATTTACATGTTTGAAGAGGATGATGATGGCGGCAGGTGGATACCAAATAACGGAAAATACTACGGTGAAGTAGAATTCGTGCTAGCTTATAAAGGAGAAAAAAGTAAGCCCTTTTCATGGTTGTATCTTGATCAGCAAACCTTACGAAATACATGTCATGCAATGCTTTTCAACTGCGAAATTGTAAGATTGGGCGAACATTTCGACTACTTAGCTAGATTAACCCACCAAAAGCACTAAACCCTATTTTTTTTACGTTAATTTAGGAAACTATGAGGATGACATATTTAAGAGTTTGGATAGCGCTTTGCGCAGTTTTATTGGTTTTTGCTTGTTCTAATGATAATGAACCTGAAGAGACCCCTGAGGAAGTGAGTCGGCCCGTAGACAAATCGGCTAATTTACGCGCAACAGGAAGCTCGGGCAGAGATATTTTATCGAATGACGAATTCACGAAAATTAAGGTAGAAATAGCTTTCGTAACTGGCTTTAGACCTACACAACAGGCCATAGATGAGTTTGAAACCTATTTAAGAACTCATACCTTCAAAGAAGATATTGAAATGGTCTTTTTAGAATTACCATCACCTGAAGTAGAAGATTTTGATATTCAAGCAATAGCAGATTTAGAACTTGAAAACAGAACTGTTTTTAACGACGGCGATACCTTAGGTATATACATATACTTTGCTGATGCCCCTTCTGAAGATGATGACGAAGAAGAGGGATTAGTCACCCTTGGTGCTGTTTATCGCAATACTTCTATGGTTATTCATGAAATAACGATTCGAAGATTGGCGGCTTTAAGTGCTCAGATTTCAAATGCTGATATAGAAACGGCTACGATAAATCATGAATTCGGTCACCTCTTTGGCTTGGTTAACTTAGGAACGCCTCCAGTGAATGATCACGAAGATGCAGACGCACCCAACCATTGTAACGTTGAAGGCTGTCTGATGCGTTCCGAACTGCAGTTTAGCAATTCAAATAGTGGAAGATCTAGTCTTACCGCAGCAGATGGCAGACTAAAATCGGCTTGCTCGTTAACAGGTCATAGCGTGATGCAACTCTTAGAAAGTCAATCTTCAAAAGGACTTATTAATGCAGTACCGCTTGATGCCGAATGTATTTTAGACTTACAGTCCAACGGAGGTAGGTAGTTTCACCCGTTTAGTAATGTTTTACCATGCGTAAAATTAAGCTTCAAGAACGGCAACCGATATGGATTGCCCTTTCAGATTTTTATTTAGATACAGAACTCCAAGCAAACGACTTCAAGCACATAGCTTCTAAAATTAAAGAAAGTCAATATTCACTCGAAGAGGTGAAAGCAATTAACAAAACGGAAGTTTTTCCAGTGCTGTATGCTAATTTATTAAGTGTCGCCGGCGTTTGGTCAGGATTTGAAGAGCAATGGCTTCTTGCGGAAATCATCAAAAACTTAGAAAACAAAAACTATTTTTTAAAGCTGAGAGTCAAATTTAGATACGCTACGATGAAATGGATGCTAGTAGATTATTGGACGGGAGTTGAATCGGCTTATAAAGAGCTTTAAAGCTTACGGAATATTGAGATATTTGTGCGTTTGTAAGGATACTTTCCACTTCGGGTTTTGCATCACATAATCAACAATCAAGGGCGTCACTTTATCTTTTACGCTCCATTCGGGCTGTAAATAAAGTATGCAATCTTTATTCGTAAGTGCGGCTTGCTCTTCTGCAAAAATCAAATCATGTTTATTATAAACAATCACTTTCAATTCGTGCGCCTCGTCGTAAATCTTCCCAAAAGGGAGTTTGTTTTTTTTGGGTGAAAGGCAAATCCAGTCCCAGATACCTGTTAATTCGTAAGCCCCAGATGTCTCAATATGCGTTTGAAGATTTTTGTCTTTTAGCGCCTTGGTTAACGGACCCATATCCCATGTAAGAGGTTCTCCTCCGGTAATTACGATCGTATCTGAATATTTTGCCGCGTTGGTTACAATATGCTCTATAGATGTAGGTGGATGCAGTTCAGCATTCCAACTTTCCTTTACATCACACCAATGACAACCCACATCACAACCACCGACACGGATAAAATAGGCAGCAGTTCCTTTGTGAAAACCTTCACCTTGAATGGTATAAAACTCTTCCATTAATGGAAGCATTACCCCTTTGTCAACCAATGCTAAAACATCGTCTTTAACCATTTTGCAAAGATAGGTGCGAAAAACGCCAAATCCCAATGAACCAATACCAAAAGCGAGATAATTCAAGTTTGGTATGGCTTCTTAGCAGAAACTTATGCCCAACTGCTGATGTAAACCATAAAATTCTACTATTTTTATGGCAAATTATTCCAAATGAGTACCAAAGATCAATTCTTTTCGCACATTGAAAAGGGTTATACCACAAAAGGTGATTTCATAACGGTAGGTGCCGCAATGTTAGACGGTGAAGCTGTTACGAATGCCCATGTGAAAATTCCCCTAAAAACTTTAAATCGACACGGACTTATTGCTGGTGCGACAGGTACCGGTAAAACCAAAACCTTACAGGTACTTGCCGAAAACCTCTCTGAAAAAGGTATTCCAGTGTTACTAATGGATTTAAAAGGAGATTTAAGTGGAATTGCACAAGCGAGTCCTGGACACCCGAAAATAGATGAGCGTCATGCAAAAATAGGATTACCCTTTGAAGCCAAAGGATTTCCAGTAGAAATCTTATCGCTTTCGGAGCAAGACGGAGTAAAATTGAGAGCTACCGTTTCTGAATTCGGTCCTACACTACTCTCTCGTATTCTTGACTTATCAGAAACCCAAGAGGGTATTGTTGCTGTTGTCTTTAAATATTGTGATGATAATAAGTTGCCTTTATTAGACTTGAAAGATTTTAAAAAGGTTTTGCAATATGCTACCGGATCAGGAAAAGCAGAATTTACCAAAGAATACGGTAGAATTTCAACAAGTTCAACAGGAACCATTCTCAGAAAAATCATTGAATTAGAACAGCAAGGAGCAGATTTATTCTTCGGAGAAAAGTCTTTTGAAGTTGACGATTTGACCCGAATTGATACAAATGGAAAAGGGTATATCAATATCATCCGCTTGACGGATATACAAGACAGACCCAAATTATTTTCAACCTTCATGTTGAGCTTACTGGCGGAAATCTACTCGACGTTTCCGGAACAAGGAGACAGCGATCGACCAGAGCTTATTCTATTTATCGATGAAGCACATCTTATTTTTAAAGAAGCGTCAAAAGCATTATTAGACCAAATCGAGAGCATTGTAAAGCTGATACGTTCGAAGGGCATTGGCCTATATTTCGTAACTCAGAATCCTACTGATGTGCCAAACGAAGTATTATCTCAATTAGGATTAAAAGTACAACATGCCTTGAGAGCTTTTACTGCTCGTGATCGAAAGGCGATTAAACTCACCGCAGAAAACTATCCAGAATCTGAATTTTATAACACCAAAGAAGTACTCACCTCTTTAGGTATTGGTGAAGCTTTGGTCTCTGCTTTAGATGAAAAAGGTCGCCCAACACCTTTGGCTGCTACTTTACTTAGAGCGCCCATGAGTCGCATGGATGTACTCACTGACAACGAACTTGAAAGTGTCATCAAAAGTTCAAAGTTGGTCAAAAAATATGGTGAAATTATTGACCGTGAAAGCGCTTATGAAATCCTCAATGAAAAAATAGAGAAAGCTGAAAAAGCTGCTGAAGTAGAAAAAGCGAAACCAAAAGCTCGACGAACTTCCACACGTAAAAGCACAAGACAAAACCCAGTAATCAAAGTACTAACAAGCGCTACCTTTATTCGCGGCGTTTTAGGGGTATTAAAAAAAGTATTGCGATAAAACTATGAGAAAAATCTGTACTGCCTGCCTGCTACTTATTGCCTTAATTCTTTTACAATGCCAACAAGAGCCGAAAGACACGACTTTTTTAATAACGGAAACTAGTATTGGCAAACTTGAGAAATCAAGTTTGGTGCGAGACTTAGACGTTATATACGATCAAGATTCGATTGTCAAAGACACTACCAAGCTGCTCATCGGTTTTGGTGCAAAAAAAATAGACGTTTATGAAAAAGGTGGTGCGCATTTATTAAAGCTTACCGCGAGCACCGACAGCATTCCCGTTGTAGAAAATGTTCAAGTACAAGACCCACGTTTTAAAACGGAGAAAGGCATCGGAATTACAAGTACGTTTAAGGATATCAAAGAAAACTATGAAATTTCTAAGATTATTACTGCCATGAACAACGTAGTGGTATTGATTAAATACAGCGACATCTATTTTACGATTGACAAGAAAGAACTCCCTTCAAGTCTACGCTATGCTTCCAGTGTCAATATAGAAG
This sequence comes from uncultured Flavobacteriaceae bacterium, assembly GCA_937936275.1. Taxonomy (GTDB): domain Bacteria; phylum Bacteroidota; class Bacteroidia; order Flavobacteriales; family Flavobacteriaceae; genus Maribacter_C. The sequence continues at coordinate 2,803 of CALHCJ010000229.1, read as the reverse complement.
CTGTTCAAATTCCTGATACGGCAAAAATAAAATATATGATGTTGGGCTGGAGATAAGCCACTTCATCTATGAATACGACGGTAGACAGTCATTACTTTGGTACTCCTTGACTTTTTGCTTTTCTACTTTCGATGATAAGATCGCTATAGTCTGTAACCCACTCCGTCAAATCAATAAGTTTTTTTAGATACGAATGGCCAAAATCGGTAAGTTCGTATTCTACACGAATGGGGACTTCAGGGTACATCGTACGTTTCAAATAACCATCTGTTTCTAGATGTTTTAATCGTTCACTCAATACTTTATTTGAAATTCCGTAAACGCGTTTTTTGATATGGTTAAAGCGCATAACAGGATAATAGCCCAAGTATAAGATAATGAGGATGCTCCATTTATCAGATGCCAATGCCATCACATCTCGAATTGGACAATATTCCATTTCACTACGATCCATATGACCGAACATTTTTTTTAATTTTTTTGCAACCTTAACTTTCTGATTATCAGTAATAGTTTCCATACAGATACTTTGTGCTCTCTTTTACACCCCTTTCAAATCACAGAAATATGATGTAGTTTTAAGTATTAAATTAAAACTAAGTTACAAAAAGTAACTTTCATATAATAGCATTAGACCTTTCGGAAGTTAAATTTAATTGTCATGAAAAAGAATGAACTGTTAGCGCTTCTATACCGCAATTACACCGAGTTTTGCAAGTATATAGCTTCTTTATCGGAGCGGGACTACGAATTTGCGGCTCCTGAAAAATGGTCTGCAGAACTCCAATTGAAACACTTAATAATCAGTATAAAGCCACTAGTTTATATCTTTAATTTAGAAACTAATGCTATCCAAGAAAAATTTGGATCCGTTAGTGAGCCGCCACGTTCCTACGAAGAAATCAAAGCATTGTACTTCGAGAAACTAAAGGAAGGTGGAAAAGCACCAGATCGATTCGCACCTGACCACCAAGTTATTCCAAAAGACAAATTACTAGACGAACTTCAACATTTGGTGCAGCAGTTAGGCGGTCTCATTGAAAACTTTTCTGAAGCAGCACTAGACTCCTTATGTGTGCCTCATCCGTTGTTGGGTAATCTCAGTTTTAGAGAAATGTCGTACAATGCTATCTATCACGCAGAACACCACCAGCAACTGATTGTTGAAATGTTGAAAAAATCTAATGCCACTCACAACTGATCGCCTACCTTTATCCGTTTTAAAAAACAAATAGCATTCCGTCAAGATATCAAGTGAAGTCATATGCGTAAATTGATCAACTTTATTTTCACCAAAAGTATTGGACTCTATTTCAACATCGGCTCGTATGTAGCCCCAAAAACTATTGCTAAAAAAGCATTTTTACTTTTTTGTACGCCACGAAAGGGAAAGGTTACAAAAGGGCAAAAAGGCTTTTTAGAAGACGCTAAAGATCTTCTTTTAGATGTCAACAACAACTGCATTCAAACCTATCGATGGAAAGGTTCGGGCAAGACCGTTTTGCTATTACATGGTTGGGAGAGTAATACGTTTCGTTGGCGCAATTTTATTCCACGATTGCAGGAAGAAGGGTTCAACATAGTTGCTATGGATGCTCCCGCCCATGGCTATTCTTCAGGAACCATCTTCAACGTTCCGCTATACACCTCAGCTGCGCAAAAAGTAATCGATACCTATCAACCTACCTATGTTATTGGTCATTCTATTGGAGGTATGACCCTTTTGTATAATCTCTTTAAATACCCAGAAGAAAATAAAAAGATTGTCAAGGCAGTCACCTTAGGTTCACCTTCTGAACTTGCTGATTTTATGCGGCAGTACAAAGTAATTTTAGGTCTTAACAAAAACGTGATACAACAACTAGAAGCCTATTTTATCAAACACTTCGGATTTACCTTTAACGAATTCTCTTCCGCTAAATTTGCAAAAGCTGTCGCTATACAAGGGTTACTTATTCATGATGAGTTAGATGCTATTGCGCCCTATTGGTCATCACAACAAGTGCATGCAAATTGGAAAAATAGTCGACTCGTGACCACCAAAGGTTTGGGGCATTCGCTACATCAAGATAAAGTACGCGATCAGATTTTAGATTTTTTGAAGTCGTAGGAAAGCACTATTTTTAATTCAAATTACAGTACCTATGACAACCGTAACTCCTTTCCATATCGCAATACCCGTACACAACCTCGCTGAATGTAGAACCTTTTACCGCGAGATTTTAAATTGCGAAGAAGGGCGAAGTAGCGATCACTGGGTAGACTTCAATTTATTTGGTCATCAGTTGGTCATTCACTATAAACCCAAGTCAGAAAGTCAAGAGTCACATCATAACCCCGTTGATGGTCACGATGTGCCTGTGCCACATTACGGTGTGGTATTACCTTGGGATACCTTTCAATCTTTTTCAAGCGAATTGAAAGCCAAAGGTGTGGCTTTTGTAATTGAACCCTATATTCGTTTCGAAGGACAACCGGGTGAACAGGCGACCATGTTTTTTAAAGACCCTGCCGGGAATGCATTAGAGTTCAAAGCCTTTAAAGATATGGGGCAGTTGTTTGCGACGTAGCCTCAAACATTTGTAAATCTCTAGCGTGCAGCCTAGAAAGAACGACTTGGTATAAAGTAGATATTTATCCTGAAATCTACTGGAAGGCTTGTTCTGATTTTATAGTTCATCGAATACATGAAAGAGTTTTGAATCATATCAAACACGAATCGGAATAAAAATGTCTTATTAAAAGCCTAAACGCAACCTTCAACAGACTTTTCGATCTGCATAATGAAGTCTATGATTAGCCA
>CALHCJ010000228.1 GCA_937936275.1 uncultured Flavobacteriaceae bacterium | reverse complement strand
TATACTTTTTGTAGGTGCCGAGATAATTACTGTTTTTGCTCCAGCTTTAATGTGTCGTTCTGCATCTTCATAGCCTGTAAAAACACCTGTACTTTCTATAACTAAATCTACATGATGTGCTTGCCATGGTAGTTCTTCTGGATTGCGTTCACTATAAAATGGTATGGTTTTTCCGTTTATTTCTAATGCCTTATTGGTGTGGGTTACTTTGTGCTCATACCTACCGTACACCGTATCATAGTTCAGTAAATAAGCAACGTTTTCGATAGCTACGATGTCATTTACAGCAACTATTTCTAATTCTGGATTTTCTAATATTACTTTGAGGGCAGCTCTCCCGATACGCCCCATCCCGTTAATTGCAATTTTCATTATGCCTCTGTTTTTGATGGTGTATTGATTTTATTTATGGTATGTCTTGTAGTCTCTAAAAAACTAGCTATTCTAAATTTATCGGATAATTGAATCGCATCGCTTGAAAGATTGCAAAGTACATTCTCTATGATGCTTGATGTTTTATTTGTGTAGTTCATAAGGATTTTTTTTATTCTGGTGTAAAATTACAGTGGTTATAGAAGCTTTGTAATAGCGGTACTTCCGATATACTTGTATATTTTTCCCTTAACAAAAAAAGAGCTTGTTACAGCTCCTTTTTAACAACCTTAAAACCATTACAATAAGTAATTCCAGTTTATCTTTTGGAAGAGTTTTCAGGAATAATTGTGGCACCGATGTTTTTCGCAGCTCTTAGAACAGGGTAATGCTGAGTAAATACAAAATCATCTTTAGCACTAGCCGCGTGGCAAGAATTACACATCGCTGTAGCGAAAGGTTTTGCCATTGATTTTAACGGCTCACTTGGCGGGGTTGTAAAACTAAAATAAGCCCAATTTCCTGGCTCATCAGGAAAAAGTTTGGCACTTTTTACTGTTGCCTCTAGACCAATAAATTCTCCCATAAAGTAACCATTACCACTAGCAGCGGCTTTACCACCGACACTTACTAATTCCTTCACTAGAATTGTTCCTTCACGCCACTTACCAGTAGCTTTGTATTCGTCATAACTCTGTGGGTCAATATATACGTTATGGAATTCAGGGAAGGCCGCCTTGCCATTGTTAAGATCGTTGGGCGTAAGTGGCGTTCCAACAAATACCCAACTTCTATAATCCGTTGGTCGTTTAAGCTCATCACCTTGCATGGTAAAATAAGTAATTTCTTCATAATTGTTCTTCTCTCCACAGGATATTAATAATCCTAAGAGTAACACCGTAAAAAGCTTTGTAAAATTGTTTTTCATCATTGATATTTAAATTGGTTAGTATTAAATTATGGATTCAGCGGAAAAGTTGTTCTGACGAAATCCCTTGCACCGATATTATGGCAGCTTATACAGCCTTGAACGCCATTACCGATGGCGGCAATGGCGTCAGAATCTGTAGTACTGGTAACTTCATACCAAAACCAGCCCAAACCAGCTTCGGAATCCTCTTGAGTTTTAACCATAACAGCCCAACCCGCGAGTTCACCTTTTTCATTAAACATTTCTTTTACGATACCAGCACCCTTATCATGTTGTTCTCTATTTGCAGCTAGAGAACTGGCTATCATATCTGTCATAAATACTTTTACTGGAAGACCCACCTTTGTATGTGGTCCTTGGGAAGGGTGTTTGTCGTTTTCCTGATTTTTAAAACTTTTATAGTCGCCAGATTTCAAATAAGCAAAAAGCGCGTCTTTCTCTAATGGAATCCCCATATTGAACCCTTTTGGAGTAGGTGCTGTAGGAGCCCATATATCGATTTTTGAAGTAGACTTTCTTGCATCGCTATTTTCAGGAACAATGTCCTCCCCGATACCCATGGCCGCCCTCAAAACGGGATAGTGTTGTGTAAATACAAAATCGTCTTGAGCATTTGCAGCATGACATGAGTTACAGTCACTTTTTCCAAAAGCTTTTGTACTATTTTTTAAATCATTTCCTTTAGGTGTCGTAAAACTGAAGTATGCCCAATTACCAGGTTCACTAGGAAAATACTTTTTACTTTTAACAGTTGCTTCAAGACCAATAAAATCGCCCATAAAATAACCATTGCCGCTAGCGGCCGATTTAGCACCTACACTGACTAACTCCTTAACCAGTATAGTTCCTTCTCTCCATTTTCCTGTTGCCTTCCATTCTTTGTAGCTTAATGGGTCTATATAAACATTATGAAATTCTGGAAAAGCCGCTTTTCCGTTGTTCATATCATTTGGTGTTGTAGGACTACCGACAAAAATCCATTTTCGATAATCAGTAGGTCGCTGCAACTCATTTCCGTTCATCGTGAAATAATATATTTCTTGATAATCTACGGTATGATCACAAGATGTCATTGAAGTTATCAATACGATGATAGCGCTTATTAGAATCTTAGTGTTCATTTTTTCTGCTACGTTTTAGTGTTTATTGATTATATGAATGTGTTGTAACACTTTATTTTCCTTCCAGATACTCGTAATGCAATGCTCCACAAAATCAATTTGATTATCGCTTGAGCGAACTACTTGGTATATGTTAAATGAAATTTTATTCTTTGTGTGTTCAATTTTTGCAATACGATTTTGAACTAGCTCGCCAGCTGGCGATAAATGGCTTCTTAAAAGCCTTAAACAACAATTATCTATCTCCTTATCATTGTTAAATAATTTGATAATTGTATCGTTTACATAAAATTCATTGAACAACTTCCCCCACATTGAAAATTTTACAAATGCTATAAAATTGTTTAACGAAATGACAGACATAATGCCTAAAACTAATTTTTTGTTAAACAAAATACTTGGACTTTTTTCTTTTTTGTAAGAATAACTATATCATACATATCAATTTTTCCTGTTTTTTTTAAAAAAACTTGGACTTACTCCTATGTTCTTTTTAAAAAATCTTGAAAAATATGCTGGATCATTGAAGCCAAGTTCAAAACAGATATCGCTCAAAGGAAGATCTGTATAAATCAAAAGTCTCTTTGCTTCAATCAATATTCTATTTTTAATAATTTGATGTGGAGAAGCATATCCCAATCCTAAAAAAATCTCTGCTAGTTTTTTATTGGTACTTCCTAATAGTTTTGAATAATGAATTAATCTATGATTAGATTTATAATAAGAATGAACTAGCGTAATGAATTTAAGAGCTAATGAATCTCCTTGACGAAATACTTGCTTCGTTTTTAGAACACGAAACACCTGTTCTAACTTATCATTGAATGAAAAATCACTCTTTTTAAAAATAGAGTCTAGTTTTGTAGTTATTTTTTCAACGGTCAATTCATTCTTAGCAGTTATCTTAAATAACCTCATAGGATTGCCAAAAATTCTGTAATACATATCCTCTCTTAGAAAATTTAACTGAAAATCAAATGCGTATCCTCTTAAAAATTGAAAATTAGAAATCTGCAAAACCTCTCCTGGACATAATATTATTGCCATCTTTTCAAAAACTTTTTCTTTATGAAAATTGATATAAACATCTCTTGAGTGCGCTACGAAAAATACGGTGTATTTTTTCACATCCGTGTAAGTAAAATGTTTATCAATAGGTGCTACTACACTAATCTTCTTTGATAATGAGGCTTGGTTAAAAAGTAACTTGTCCATAATATGCTATTTATTATGAGACAAAATTATTTTAAGGAATATGTGCAGAAAATATCAATTTTTCAATTTTAATTATAAATTTTTCCCATCTGACTTTTTACAGATATTAAATCGTTTAGCTTTAATAAACGTCTGCTATAAAAGATCACGTTCTATCAAACTGAACGGATAAAAAATCGCCTATGCACCTATACTTTAGGTGGTTTAATAACACAAAGACACCTGCTGATTTTGAAAATGAGAAATTTTTAAGAAATCAGCAGTGTTGAAAATGACCTATTACTATTAAGGTGAAATGTGCAATAAAATAGGGAAATCTGGTAATTTGAATTTTAAGTTCGGTGTGCATCTTTGTACCAACGAAAAGTACTAACAATTTAAAGCAGAAATCCTGTACGACTTAAACTTTTAAGTTTTTACAAAGTGTAACCATAACCACCATAACATTATGAAACCATTTTATCTCTTCACCGCTCTTTTAATTTATGTGGGTAGTTTTGCGCAAACTACAACTAATGACCACTATCAATATGAAGTAGAAATAGGAACCGACAATGATTTTTTAGTGCTTTTTGCAGAGTCTGATAGATATTACACTTATGGAATCAACAGCACCTTTAGATGGCGTAATGAAAAACCTATTTTTTTAGATAAATGGTTTTCAAAAAAGATAGGGTATTTTCAAAGTGTAGGTCTTAATATTGAAGCCTATACACCAGACTATGAAAGAGAAGGCACCGAAACAGACAGACCTTACGCAGGATGGAGCTACGCAGAATTTGATGTGACTTACGGATTTGAAAAATCTTTCTTAAGCTTTGGGATTGATGTTGGAATTCTAGGCCCAGACTCGCAAGCAGGAGCGATACAAAATTGGTTCCACTCAAAAATAACGGGAGATCCAGTGTTAGATTGGAGCAATCAAATAGAAAATCAGTTTGGTTTTAACTTTAGAGGTACTTATGCACATACCTTATATGCCAAGAAAAATTTTGATGTTTATGGCGTGGCAGATGTGTCATTAGGAAACATTTTTGCCTATGCAAATCCTGGTGTTAACTTTAGACTAGGAAAGTTCAACGCACTTTCTCAAACTGCAGCTTTTCAAAATTCGTTACTTGCGAATAAAGCAAATAAAGAACTTTATATGGATGCTGGTATCGCGTTAAAATTTTCAGGATTTAATGCTACCATACAGGGAGATAAAATAGAGGACATCAATTTTCTGGATAGTGAGTTTATCAACAATCGATTTTTCAACGGTCACCTAGGGGGTTACTACTCATCAAACAGATGGACCGTAGGGGTACGCTATATGTATTCTAAAGGAGAACTGAACGATAATGATAGTCAGCAGTACACCATGATTACTGGTTCGTATAGATTCTGATTTTTAAAACAGGGTTAATGGAGTATTCTTCATCTATAGCTATCAAGTTAATTGAGCAGGAAATCTAGTCACTTCTTCAGTTTGGAACAAATTAGAATAAAAAAAGCCCCTCGTTTACCGAAGAGCTCTTACTTTGTACAGGCGGAGAGACTCGAACTCTCACACCTTGCGGCACTAGATCCTAAGCCTACGCTTCCTACCATCAAAATCACACGAAGTAATTCATAATCAATTGATTAACAATATTTTAATTTTATTTGAAATCAGATAAATTCATCTGAATCCATAAAATGTTGTACCTATGTTGTACCAAAAAATCACTAACTTTAAATAATAGATAATCTTGGTATGTCTTCAAATGCAATAATCACTTTGAGAAAAAAGCCCAATAAACTAGGGCTATTTCCGCTGGCAATTAGAGTAACAAAAAATAGAAAATCCAACTACATCTACATCGGTCATTATGTAAGTTTGAAAGACTGGGATGAAAAGAAGAAAATGGTCCGAAAATCATTTCCAAACGCAGACTACCTTAATAATCTATTAGCTTGCACATTGTCGGAAACGTTGAAAGTCCTTCTTGAACTACAAACTAATAATACAGACATAAGCTCGAAACAGATCAAAAAAGAAATTACATTTAAAGATAATGGAAAATCATTTTTTGAAGTTGCGGATATACACATGAAGGAATTGTTAGCAAACAACAAGTTTTCAAGGCTTTCTGTAGATAAAGCTTATTTAGATCACCTTTTAAACTTTGCACAATCAAGCGACTTTCTTTTCAAGACATTGATGAAACGTTTCTAAAAGGCTACAAATCTCATCTTATAAATAATAAGTCGTTATCGGAGAGATCCGCGGTTAATCATCTAATATTAATTAGAACATTATATAACAGAGCCATTCGAGAAGGAATCGTAGACCAAAAATTTTATCCATTTGGAATGGGAAAAATTAAAATCAAGTTTCCGGAATCAAGAAAAGTAGGGTTAACTGCCAACGAAATAAAGGCAATAGAACAGTTGAAGAACCTTACCAAAGAAGAACAGCATGCTCGAAATATTTGGCTGTTTAGTTTTTATCTCGCGGGTATACGCATTGGGGATGTTTTGAAAATACGTTGGCGCGATATTTACGATGGCAGATTGCACTACACAATGAACAAGAATTCAAAACTAGTTTCATTGCAACTTCCAGAAAAAATCAAACCTATCCTAAAAAGTTATGAGGCTTTCAAAGCCGATGAGGATGACTTCATATTTCCCGAATTGAAAAAGGCAAATATTAATGATCCAAAAGACATTTTTTCAAAAACTAAAACTGCCAATAAACGATTAAACAGGCAGCTCGCGAAAGTGGCAAAAAAAGCTAAAATCCAGAAAAAACTGACCATGCATATCGCCAGACATAGTTTTGGACATATTGCCGGTGATAGAATACCTGTTCAAATGCTACAAAAATTATATCGTCATTCTTCAGTTACAACTACTATGCAGTATCAATCCAGTTTTATTAATGGTGCGACTGATAAGGCTTTGGAAAGTGTAGTTAATTTTTGAATAACCCATATAATTTGAAAAATCTAAATAAACTTGGTTAGGCAGACTTGATACATTAAAGTCAAATAAGTTTCTTTTTCCTATTAAAGGTTGAAGGTAATTCTTTTCAATGTTCGGCTGTATCATACTTTCTAAACTTCTGTTAAACGAACCTCTAACATTCAAGAATTTTGTAAATTTGTCAAACGAATGAAAAAAACCTTGCGAAAAATAGCATCCATTCCGATGGCTTTTATAGTGCTGTTCTCTACCATGTCGTTTTCGGTAGACATGCATTATTGTGGCGACCATTTGGTAGATTTTAGCCTTTATGATAAGGTCGATAATTGCATAATGAAGGCCGAAATGACCAAAACTTCCAGTTCCTGTGAGGTCATGGACGTGGAGATGGACTGTTGTACCGATGTCGAAGTCGTAGTTGAAGGTCAAGATGATTTGAAAATTTCATTAGATCAACTCACTTTTGACCAACAAGTGTTTGTTGCCTCTTTTGTATATTTCTATATAAACCGCTTTGAAGGATTCGATAAAGATGTAGTTCCCTTTAAAGACTATGCACCCCCACCCCTGATACGGGATGTTCAAATCCTAGGTCAGACTTTCCTTATTTGATTTTTAGACAGTAATTTTTTCGCCCTACGATATTTCCGTTTTGGGCTCGTTTTGTTGCGTTCTATTTTCAGAATCACACCAAGACCAACTTTTGTATAACTGTCTAATTATCATTCTATATGCTCAATAAAAGCATAAAATTTTTAATCGAGAATAAACTCGTTGCTGTTCTGATGCTCGCCCTTTTTGTGGGTTGGGGTATCGTTAATGCACCCTTTGGTTGGGAAACGGGTGTTCTGCCAAGTAACCCTGTGGCCGTAGATGCTATACCCGATATTGGTGAAAATCAGCAAATCGTCTTTACCAAATGGCAAGGGCGTTCGCCACAGGATATTGAGGACCAAATTACTTATCCGTTAACAACTTCCTTACTTGGAATACCAGGGGTAAAAACCATTAGAAGTTCCTCAATGTTCGGGTTTTCGAGCATCTATATCATTTTTGAGGAAGATATAGAATTCTATTGGTCACGAAGTCGAATCCTTGAAAAGCTCAACTCGCTTCCTAGTGGCCTATTGCCCGATGATGTAAATCCGGCTTTAGGGCCTGATGCCACGGGATTGGGACAGATTTTCTGGTACACGTTAGAAGGCCGTGATAAGGATGGCAATGTTACAGGTGGTTGGGACTTACAAGAACTTCGTAGCATCCAAGATTATTACGTGAAATATGCCTTGTCATCGGCAAGTGGTGTTTCAGAAGTTGCCTCTATTGGTGGTTATGTTCAGGAATATCAAGTGGACGTGAATCCGGAATTGATGCGCCAGTACAACATCGGACTATCTGATATTGTAAAAGCCGTTAAACATAGTAATCAGGATATCGGTGCCCAGACTTTGGAAATGAATCAGGCTGAATATCTTGTTCGTGGGTTGGGCTATGTAAAGTCGATTGCCGACATTGAAAATGCGGTTGTAACCTCTAAGGAATTCACATCCATTAGAATAAAGGACGTTGGCAAAGTTCATCTAGGACCTGCTACAAGACGTGGTATTCTTGACAAAGAGGGTGCTGAAGTTGTCGGCGGTGTGGTTGTGGCTCGATATGGTGCTAATCCTATGGAAGTGATTAACAATGTAAAAGACCAAATCGATGAATTAAGCACCGGACTACCTTCTAAAGAATTAGCGGATGGTCGTACTTCACAGGTAACCATAGTTCCGTTCTACGACCGTACCGAGCTCATTCAAGAAACTTTGGGTACGCTTAATGAAGCATTAACGCTTGAAATTTTAATTACGATTCTGGTCATTATCATTATGGTCTTTAATTTACGAGCTTCTATTTTAATTTCTGGATTATTACCCGTAGCCGTTTTGATGGTCTTTATCGCAATGAAACTCTTCAATGTAGATGCAAACATCGTCGCACTTTCCGGAATCGCCATTGCCATAGGCACTATGGTTGATGTGGGCGTAATTCTTTC
>CALHCJ010000227.1 GCA_937936275.1 uncultured Flavobacteriaceae bacterium | reverse complement strand
TGAGAACCATCTTCAGATAAGCCTTCAATCGTCGTAATTTCTTTTCCGTCTAATTGTGAAATTTGAAGTTGGCAACTGCGCGTTGCATTGCCATCAACATGAACGGTACAAGCACCACATTGTCCTATTCCGCAACCGAATTTGGTTCCGACCATATTCAGTTGGTCTCTTAAGGCCCATAATAATGGAGTGTCTTCAGCTGCCTCAATGGATTGAGTACTGCCATTAATCTTTACATTGTACGTTGGCATTTTCTTTCTGTATTGGGTTCATATATAATAGTAAGTGCAATTCCCACATTAAAGGGAAGGAGGTCTTGAAAAAATAAAAGCTCTCGCAAGTAGCAAGAGCTTCTAAATTACGGAAAAATAACTCCGTTCTATTTTTTGCTGGATTTTTTTTAACCTTTTTTTAAGTTAAAACTTATTCCATTGTAGAATTCACAATTTTAGCTTTTTGAGGTCGCGCAAAAAAACTATCTGGTTTTGCTGTTTCAGTTAAGGTAACACCCTTAAAATATAAAGGGTCTCTAGCATTTTTAATAGTTCTGCCTTCATAGTCATACCATGTTAGCGCTTTTGGTAGTTTTACTCCACTTACATCCATCCAATCATTGTATCTAATCCATTTGACATTATCTGATTTCTCACCACTTTTAAAAGTAACCGTGTAGCCTAACCACTCCATCTGAAATGTTTTGGGATTGTAATGAATGAAATATTCATCTTTTGAAGATAAGCCTATACCATCATTATAACTAATACGAATACCTGGGTATGAAGTTCCCTCAAATTCCAAAGATTCAGCTTCATCATAGTTGATTCCGTTATCAGAAAGAACAAAGGGCATCGCGTAGAAATAAAACATCAAATTATGATAAAAGACGGCATCACCCTGATAAGCATTCTTTTCGTCCAACAACCAAATATCATTTCCAACAGAACCCATAGAAATTTCTGGCATTTCTATTTTTTCGTTTCTATTTCGCAAATCGATGGTGTGTTGCTCACTTACTGGTTTTTGTATTACATAAGAAAGCGTTCTTTTATTTTTCCAATTTGTTAATCCTCCATGTGCGTCAAAAACCTTTATCAGCGTTTCGGGATATTCAGAATTATCAATCTTGGAAGCCATTTCAGGTATTTCAGCTTCTGTCTTTACTTCTTTAGAAACTTCTTTACAAGATATTATTGCAATGAGAAAAAAGGATACTACTATTGATTTCATTTCTTTGTTTTTTTGGTTTTGTATTTCGTCGGAGCTTAGCGAATTAAATTACTTTTGTATCGATGCACGAAATTAAACAAATCACAAGTCTTCAAAATACTTTGATTAAAAACATTGTTTTACTCAAAGAAAAATCTCGGGAAAGAAAAAAATCAGGACTTTTTGTTTTAGAAGGAAAAAGAGAGCTAGAACTAGCTGTGAAGGGAGGTTATGAAATAAAAACCTTAGTTTTTAATGCTACTATTATTTCAGAAGAGGCAGTATTGACTATAACCAAAGGACTTCAAAATCTGCCAGAACTCATTTCCGTTACAAAAGAAGTCTATCAAAAAATCGCTTATCGAGAAACAACCGAAGGTATTCTTGCCTTAGCAGAAAGCAAATCGCTTACCCTTGAAAAGGTACATTTCAAAACAAAAAACCCCTTAATCTTAGTAGCTGAAGCACCAGAGAAACCCGGAAATATTGGTGCTCTATTAAGAACCGCAGATGCTGCCAATTTAGATGCGGTTCTTTTAGCGAATCCTAAAGGAGATCTTTACAATCCGAATATTATTCGTTCAAGTGTCGGCTGTGTTTTCACCAATCAAATCGCGACTGGTAGCTCATCGGAAATTATCGCCTTTTTAAAACTTAAAGAAGTGCGTATTTTTTGCGCTGCGTTAAGTGCTTCCCAAGGCTATACAGATATTCAGTACTCAGGTGCTACAGCTATTGTTGTTGGTACAGAGGCTACTGGCCTAAGTAACGATTGGTTAGATTCTTCAGAACAAAATATTATTATTCCCATGCGCGGTGAAATCGATTCTATGAATGTTTCAGTATCTGCCGCAATTATTATCTTTGAAGCGCTAAGACAGAGAGCGCTGTAAAATTTCATCTCTTTTTAGAGTTGTACCAAACAAAAACCATTACAATTGAATAATCTCTTCTATATTATCATCGCAATTCTAGTCATTCAATTCTTACTAGAAACTGTTTTAGACTATTTAAATGCAAAGCATTATGGCGATCCTGTTCCTAGTGAACTTGACGATGTTTATAAAATTGAAGAATATCAAAAATCGCAAGACTATCAAAAAACCAATTACAGGTATGGTCTTATAACTTCTATATTTTCGTTGCTATTAACCTTAGGGTTTTTAATTTTCGGAGGCTTTGAATGGGCGGATCAGGTTGCTCGATCTTTTAGTGACAATCAAATTGTAATCACCCTAATTTTCTTTGGAATTATTACCGTCGGAAGTGATCTTGTAACTACTCCCTTTTCCTACTACCAAACCTTTGTAATTGAAGAACGTTTCGGATTTAATAAATCAACCCAAAAACTTTTTTTTACTGATAAATTAAAAGGATGGTTCATGATGGCCATTCTTGGTGGAGGTGTTATAAGCCTAGCTATGATATTCTACCAATGGGCAGGTCCTAAATTTTGGTTATACCTATGGGGACTCATGACTCTTATTATTGTTTTTATGAATTTATTTTATAGTAAACTAATCGTTCCACTATTTAATAAACAAACGCCGCTAGAAGAAGGAAGCCTCAAAAGCAAAATAGAAACCTATGCTCACAAGGTCGGTTTTGAACTGAACAACATCTTTGTTATCGATGGCTCTAAACGGTCAACAAAAGCAAATGCTTACTTTTCAGGTTTTGGCAAAGAAAAAAGGGTAACCCTTTATGACACCCTGATTAAAGATTTAGAGGAAGAAGAAATTGTTGCTGTTCTAGCGCATGAGGTAGGTCATTATAAAAGGAAACACATTGTTTTCAACCTTGCTGCTTCTGTTTTAGTTTTAGGGTTTACACTTTTTATTTTATCCCTTTTTATTAATAATCCTGAAGTTGCCACCGCCATCGGAGTCTCACAGCCTAGTTTTCATGCTGCTCTAATTGGCTTTGGTATTTTATATAGTCCCATTTCAGAATTAACATCGTTGCTGATGAATTTTCTTTCTAGAAAATTTGAGTACCAAGCTGACGATTATGCTAAAAATACTTTTGCATCAAACCCCTTAATAAGTGCGTTAAAAAAACTTTCAAAGAATAACTTGAGTAATCTTACCCCCCATCCAGCATATGTTTTTATGCATTATTCTCACCCCCCACTCTTTCGCCGAATAAAGAATCTAATGGTCTGATTTTTGTTGTATAGTAGCTTTGATTATGCTATTTTTAATATACCATGACGCAAGTTGCTATAGAACAAGAGAATAAAGAGATTGCTAAGCAATATAAAGAACTGCTTCGCATTAGCTATCAGACTTTATCTGATGAAGATAAAGTATTGATACGTTCTGCGTTTGAGGTTGCAGTAGATGCCCATAAGAATCAGCGAAGAAAATCCGGCGAAGCCTACGTTTTTCACCCAATAGCTGTTGCAAAAATTGTTGCTTCTGAAATAGGCTTAGATGCAACTTCTATAGCTTCTGCCTTGCTACATGACGTTGTTGAAGATACCGAATACACTTTAGATGATATTGATCGTATGTTCGGTGAAACCGTCGCACGAATAGTTGATGGACTTACCAAAATAGCTGGGCTTAAAAAAGATATGAATACTTCGCAACAAGCGGAGAATTTTCGTAAGATGTTATTGACCTTGCACGATGATGTTCGTGTAATCATTATAAAAATAGCAGACCGGTATCACAACATGCTCACCATGGATGCCATGCCAGAACATAAACAGGTTAAGATTGCCTCTGAAACCCTTTATATATACGCTCCGTTAGCACATAGAATTGGACTTTACAACATAAAAACCGAGCTTGAAGATCTTAGTCTAAAGTATACTGAACCTGAAGTATACACTGATATTTATGATAAAATTGAAGATTCTAAAGAAGATCAACTCGCTTACATTGAGGCCTTTTCAAATATTATCGACAAATCTTTAAAAAAAGAAAAGCTTCAATACACTATCAAAGGTCGAATGAAGTCTATTTTTTCCATTCGAAAAAAAATGAAAGCTCAAAATGTTGCTTTCAATGAAATTTACGACAAGTTTGCTATTCGTATCATCTATGACGCTGATGAAGAAAATGAAAAATTCATAGCATGGAAAATATACTCTATTGTTACTGACCATTTCAAGCCAAATCCAGTTCGGCTTCGCGATTGGATTTCTAGTCCAAAATCAACAGGTTATGAAGCCTTGCATATTACGGTTATGGGGCCTAAAGGGCGATGGGTAGAAGTTCAAATACGAAGTGAGCGAATGCACGAAATAGCAGAGAAAGGCTATGCGGCACATTATAAATACAAACATGGAGAACAAAAAGAACAAGGTATTGACATTTGGTTGAACAAACTTCAAGAAGCTTTGGAAAATTCTAGTGCCAGCGCAGTTGATTTTGTTGAAGAATTTAAGCTTAATTTATACGCCAAAGAAATCTTTGTTTTTACCCCAAATGGAGAATTAAAGTCGCTTCCTAAAGGCGCTACTCCACTCGATTTTGCCTTTAATATTCATACCGAAGTAGGTATGCGCACTAGAGGGGCTAAAGTGAACAGTAAACTAGTTCCTTTGAATACTACATTAAAAAGTGGTGATCAAGTCGAAATAATTACTTCAGAGCAAGCAAAACCAAATCAAAATTGGCTAGATTATGCCACGACAGCTCGTGCTCGCGCAAAAATAAAGTCTTCTTTGAGAGAAGAGAAAAAGGTCGTAGCACAAGATGGAAAAGAAGTTCTGCGGAGAAAATTAAAATCTCAAAAAATTACTTTAAACGAAGACACCATTAATAAAATGGTTATTTTCTTTAAGCTCAAAACCAGTCTTGATCTATTTTATAGGGTTGGTATCGGTGCCATTGATAATCAAATGATCAAAGAGTTTGCTTCCTCGTACAGCAATGCCTTTATCAGCTTCTTTAAAAATAAAATTAGAAGAAATCCAGCTCCAGAGGATATTGACAAAGATGAGATTACCTCAAAATATGATGTACTAGTTTTTGGAAAAGAAGAAGAGAAATTGGAATATAAATTATCTCCTTGTTGCAACCCTATACCGGGTGATGAAGTTTTTGGTTTTGTCAGTGTAAATGAGGGAATAAAAGTGCATAAAAAGAATTGTCCAAATGCAATTCAACTACAATCAAACTATGCCTATAGAATTATTTCTGCTAAATGGATAGACTCCACGCAAGAGGAATTTCAATCAGAAATCAAACTTACAGGAATCGATAATTTAGGTCTGATTAATGAAATCACAGAAATGATATCTGGTAACATGCATGTGAATATGCGTAATCTTAACTTTAGTACAGATGGTGGCACCTTCACAGGTACTATTATTGTTGTGGTTAAAAATAAATCCATACTTAAAAAGTTAATCAACAATCTGAAGCGAATTAACGGAATCGATAAGGTAACGAGATTATAGGCTGTGCCGCAAAGATTCAAAATGTTCACTTTTTGTTGATAAAACAGTCTTCCAATACCGCATAATTAACTGTACATTTGTGAATTGTCTAAGACATTAAGCAACTATGGCTGCCAATAAAGATCAAGAGATTGTAAAAAACGTCTTCACTCAGTTTTTAGAAGACAATGGGCATCGAAAAACACCTGAACGCTATGCCATACTGCAAGAAATTTATGATAGCGATGACCATTTTGATATAGAGTCACTTTATATCAATATGAAGAATAAAAACTATAGGGTTAGCAGAGCAACGCTCTACAATACCATAGAACTTTTATTAGATAGCAAATTGGTTCGTAAACACCAGTTTGGTAAAAATCAAGCACAGTACGAAAAATCGTATTTCGATCGCCAACACGACCATGTCATTTTAACAGATACTGGTGAGGTGATGGAATTTTGTGATCCTAGAATTCAATCCATCAAGAAAACTATTGAGGAAGTTTTTGATATAAAAATCAATAATCACTCTTTGTACTTCTATGGAACAAAAAATAAAGAAGAAAACACAAACGACTAACCAAAATAATTAATGGCAGTAGATTTATTGTTAGGCCTACAATGGGGCGATGAAGGAAAAGGAAAAATTGTTGATGTACTCACCAAAGATTACGATATAATCGCACGATTTCAAGGTGGCCCAAATGCGGGGCATACCCTTGAATTTGATGGTATTAAACACGTCTTACATACCATACCTTCAGGGATATTTCATAAGAATGCTATGAATATTGTGGGGAACGGAGTAGTGATCGATCCTGTTATTTTTAAGAAGGAATTAGACGCTTTAAAAAAGTTTGATTTAGACATTAAATCCATTTTATTAATTTCTCGAAAGGCACACCTAATACTTCCGACACATCGTCTGTTAGATGCCGCTTCTGAAGCTTCAAAAGGGAAGGCAAAAATTGGTTCCACATTAAAGGGCATTGGACCAACCTACATGGATAAAACTGGGCGCAATGGAATGCGTATTGGGGATTTGGAATTAGACGATTGGAAAGAAAAATATAGAGCCTTGGCTAACAAGCATGAAGCCATGATCAACTATTATGATGTTGATATTCAATACGATCTTAAAGATCTAGAAAGTGAGTTTTTCAGAGCTATCGAAGAATTAAAAAAACTTACGTTTATCGATAGTGAAGAATACCTTTATCAAGCTCAGAAACAAGGAAAAAAAATATTAGCTGAAGGTGCTCAGGGCTCGCTCTTAGATATTGACTTTGGCACCTATCCTTATGTAACTTCATCGAACACTACGGCCGCTGGTGCTTGCACAGGGCTCGGTGTCGCCCCCAACCAAATTGGGGAGGTAAAAGGAATTTTTAAAGCCTATGCTACGCGAGTAGGAAGCGGGCCATTTCCAACAGAACTTTTTGATGCCGACGGGGAAACCATGGGTAGAGTAGGCAATGAATTTGGTGCTACAACAGGTAGACCTAGACGATGCGGTTGGTTGGATTTAGTCGCTTTACGATATGCCGTTCAAGTCAATGGTGTCACAGAGCTAAACATGATGAAAGGTGATGTTTTAAGCGGATTCAAAAAACTAAAGGTCTGTACTGCCTACAAATATAAAGGAGAAACTATTTCTCATTTACCCTTTAACATTGAGGCAGAAAATGTTTCTCCCATTTATATTGAAATGGACGGATGGTCAGAAGATTTGACGAAAATGTCGTCAGTCGATCAATTCCCAAAAGCGCTCAATACCTATATTGATTTCTTAGAAAAAGAGCTTGAAGTACCTATCAAGATTGTTTCTGTTGGTCCAGACCGCACGCAGACAATTCACCGATAGCCATTATTATTCGGCTGTAATGAAAAATGGAAATACACTTAAGAATGTATTTCCATTTTTTATTTAATACTTTTTAAAACCCCTTCCTTTTAGATTCATAAGAGTAGTACTACCTTATGGTTCAACCTTCCGTACCTCGATAATTCATCGAAAAACAATTAATGGATAAAAATTATATATTGTAGTAATCAAAAAACTAAAATCATGAGTTGGAAAAACCTTTTTAACGAAAAAGAGTCGAAAGAAGCAATCGATCGTATCAAAGCACTCACCCCAGAAACGACTGCTCAATGGGGTAAAATGAATGTGGCTCAAATGATGGCCCATTGTAATGTAGCCTATGAACTCGTTTATACAGATAGGCACCCAAAGCCAAAAGGCTTTCAAAAATTTATGATCAAGCTCTTCGCTAAAAATATCGTGGTTGGCCCTAAACCATATAAAAAAAATACGCGAACCGCTCCTGAATTTATAATTAGTGATCAAAGAGAATTTGATATAGAACAGAAAAAATTGATTGAATACATTCAAAAAACTCAACAATTAGGAGGTGCACATTTCAATGGTAAAGAATCACATGCTTTTGGCGCTTTATCCGAAAAAGAATGGAATACTTTGTTTTCAAAACATTTAGATCATCACCTCAACCAGTTCGGTGTTTAGGAAGTCTAATTTAAATGATTAAAAACCTAGATCACGCAAATCAAATCATAGCTAAAACTATGTACAATCTTTGGCAAGCCTCCTACCCGATTGAGGCTGCATTTCTAAATACCTCTATTTTTCCACCTTTGCAAAGATCAGTTTCAGATTTCATGGCATGCACTACTGAGTTCTATGGCTATTTTTTTAAGAATAGACTGATTGCTGTAGTGGAAATAGATAGCAGCAAAAGGAAGACCCATATTCAAAGCCTTGTAGTTCATCCTAACTTTTTTCGTCAGGGTATTGGAGAGCAATTAGTATTATTTGCTTTAGATAATTACGATACCACTTCATTTTCCGTAGAAATAGGATATTTAAATGATCCTGCTATTTCACTTTATAAGAAGTTAGGTTTTATTGAAACAGGACAATACTTAGCAGCTCATAATATCAAAAAAATACGTTTTGAGATGATAAGATAAAAGTCTTTACTGAGACGTATACTGACTTTTTTTAATACATTCAGGTATGAAAACTATCGATAGAAGAAATTTCCTTAGAAAAACATCATTAGCAGGAGCTGCGCTAACCATGAGCCCGCTTCTTGCGAATAACTCCGTTATTTCTGAAAGACCATTGGCACAACGTTATATGGGTGATTTTGCTGCCCCCAAATTGGAAACAGTTCGTGCCGCTTTTATCGGTGTCGGTGCGAGAGGACCTGGACATTTACAATTCTTTGCCGGACTGCCAGGTACCGAGGTTGTTGCAGTTAGTGATCTTTATGAAGATTTAGCAAC